>DATHMP010000050.1:0-121067 GCA_035487015.1 Occallatibacter sp.
TGTTGACCGGATCGCATTTCTGGCCAGCGAATAATTCACCGGATCAACGGCTGGCCCGGCCTGACTAACTCCGCTAACCCCGCTCACTCCGCTTTTCGGGCTGTGAAACTGTGAAGCTGTGCAACTGTGAGAGCGGCCAGCACCGCGGCTGTCTGCAAGCCTGCCCTGAGCGAAGTCGAAGGGGCGAGTCCCCGGTGCAAGAATGTTCCTCATGCGCAAGATCCTCGAAGTTGTCGGCCTCTTCGCCCTCGGCATTCTCTTCTGGATCACCTGGTCGGCCCTGTATGGTCCCGACCGTCTGCCCGATCGCGTTCCCACTCATTTCGACGCCGCGGGCAATCCCAATGGCTGGGGTTCTCCTGCCGGCATGATCATCCTTCCCGTCATCGCCGCCGGTGTCTACCTGCTCATGTCCGTTGTCGCGCGTTTCCCCTCGGCATTCAACTATCCCGTGCGCGTCACTCCGTTGAACCGTGCACGACTCCAGGAAATCACCCTCACCATGATCGCGTGGATCAAGGTCGAGATGGTCTGCCTCTTCGCTGTTCTGCAATGGGTCTTCGTGCAGTCGGCACGCAACAGCGACGGGCGCCTGTTCCCGAAGGTGCTCCCTGTATTTCTGTTTTTGATCTTTTCAACCGTGGCAGCGCATCTCGTCGCGCTGTTCCGCGCGGCGGGCCGTGGCAACAACGCGTCCTAGAAAATCCAGACGCTGGCCAACACCGTGACAATCGCACCGATCGTCACGGCCTGGTAAGCCAGATCGCCGTGTTCCCGGCGCAGCCATGCGGCGCGCCTCGGCGACTTCATGCTGCGTGTTTGTTCGAGGGGGGAGGGCATTGCAATTTCTGCTTTCCTGCGGTTGCTTGCTTTTGGGTTCTGCCGTCACGCTTGCCTGCGGCAACACTTGTCGTCGCATCCCAGGTTCGAGCCCTTTGTTGCGACTGTCCAACTCTAGGCTCGCATAAAGAACGCTGCGAATAACCCTTTGGATGTAGTCACGGTACCTCTTGTTGCACTTATTTCCGTAAACATCTACCAAAGGTGCACAGGATGTCTCACTCACAAGAACGCAGTGCGCTTCCATCTTCCTTTCAGCCCGGGTGTAAAATCCGCTCGTGAGCACTGGTCGAAATCTCGAACTTGTTCCGCGCACTGAAGCGCGCGAACGCAATTGGCTGCCGCTCGTCATCGCGGCCGGCGTCGTCGTGCTCCTTGCCGCCGTCGTCATCTTCGTTCTTGAGCGCGGACACAAACCCGTGACCGTCGCTCCCGTCACCGCCGCGCTCGACCCCTACGCGGCCAGCCTTCCCGTCTCCGGCCTTGTCATGTCCGAGTCCACCAACCTCGCCGGCGGCAAAGTCACCTACGTCGACGGACACATCGCCAATACCGGCTCCCGCACCGTCACCGCCATCTCCGTCCAGGTCCTTTTCCGCACCTTTGCCCACGAAGTTACCCAGAACGAGACCCACCCCCTCCAATGGATCCGCACCCGCGACCCCTATATTGATGTCGAGCCCGTTGCCGCCGCCCCCCTCAAGCCCGGAGACACCCGCGAATTTCGTCTCATCTTCGACGGCGTCTCTCCAGACTGGGACGGCGCCTACCCCGAAATCCGTATCCTCCACGTCGACTTCCAGTAGCCCGTTCGCCCCACCCCGGTATCTACTCAGTAAGACTTACTTTGAACGGTAAAAATTACACCCGGGTATTACCCCAATTCAGGCCATTCGGCCAATTCGCACACACTCGCTAATCCGCACAAATCTCATTACTTAAAGCAGCAACCCACAGGGTCTCCTCGTTTGGCACACCCCTTGCACTAGTACAAGGCGAGCAGCAAGAAAGCTCCCCGCAGGTTGTGCGCGGATGCCACACAACGAGGCCATCAAAAAAATGAAAAACAATACCCAAATTTCGAGCTCGTTCCCTGGCCAGCTTGCACTTCTAGCCCTGGCTTCAGTTATGGCAGTTCCGGCGATTGCCCAAGCGCAGTCGACGGGCGCTCCCCAGAGCACCCCTCCATCGGTGCAGCAGCCCTCCCCTTCGGCCTCTTCGGCGAACACCGACAAAGAGGGGTTCTGGGGGCACATGAATCCCTTCGCCCGCAAGAAGTGGGTGAAGAAGCGCCTGGATCCGATTAACGATCGCCTGACCGAACTCGACGAAGTCAACGCCAAGAACGCGTCTGATATCAAGGACGTCGATGCCCGTGCCCAAGCCGGGATCCAGCACGCCCAGTCCACCGCAGATGCGGCCAATCAGACAGCTACCGCAGCCGGTACCCAGGCCCAGACCGCCAGCACCACGGCACAGGGCGCATCCGGCCACGTCGATCAGCTCAACACCACCGTCAACGGGCTTGATCAGTATCACCAGATCAGCGACGTAGATGTCCCGTTCCGCGGCGGCAGCCCAGTCCTTTCCAAGGACGCAAAGGGTCAGCTCGACACCATGGCGACCAGCCTTGCCGGTCACCAGGGCTACATCATTGAGATCGAATCGCACTCTCCGGGAGCCGGCGCAGTCGGCATCCAGAACTCGCAGAAACTCGCCGAGTCCGTTGAGCGCTATCTCGTCTCCGAACACCAGATTCCCGTCTACCGCATGCACTTCGTAGCCCTCGGCAATGCGCCGATCACCACCCCGGGCGACGACACCGACAAGCCGGCCCGTATTCGGACCAGCAGCGTGCACATTCGGTTGATGGAAAACAGTTTGGCGGCCCAGGATTCCACGTCTCCCCATGGCGTGGCGTCCACGACGGGAGCGGAGCAGCCGTAAGGCTGCTGCAGCCACCCCCTGAGGCTCCTTTCCGCCCCGACGGCTCCCCGGCCGTTCGGCCGCCAATCAAGCTCTCGCAACACGAGAGAACCAAGGCAACTTGGCCCCCGCCACAAACGGGGGCCGTTTTTTGTCTGGATCTAAATTTCTCCTCCGCGCTATCCCACTCGACCAATCTCAAAGCGCGTTCCGACCAGCTTCTCCGTCTCGCTCCACAGCCGCTCTCCCATCGCAGCATCCCTCGCCGCCTTCGCCACAGCGACCGGAACCGGATACCCCTTCAGCTCCATCATTCGATCAGGGCCGTAATAGCCTCCAGGCACAACTCCCGGCGCCGCGGCGGCAAACAGCGTCGGCAGCGCGCCGTGTGCTGCATCCTGCGACGCAATAGGCTTCAACAGCACCATCGCCAGCCGCTGCACCAGTCCGCCTCCACTCTCCCCCGGCCCGCTTGTCTGCAGATTGGTGACTGCATATCCAGGATGCGCAGCCGCAGCAATCACCTTCGAACCGGCCGCCGCAAGCCTCCGCTGCAGCTCCACCGCGAATACTGAATCGGCCAGCTTCGACTGCGCATACGCGCCCCACATCGGGATGTACCTTCGTTCGCCCTGCAAATTGTCGAATTCGATCTTTCCCATCTTCGATGCCGAGCTCGAAACAATCACGATGCGGCTCCCTGCCTTCTGCTTGATCTGCCCGTAGAGCAGCGCCGTCAAAAGGAAAGGCCCCAGATAGTTGGTCGCAAACTGCCGCTCGTACCCGTCCACCGTCAACTCCCTCGTGGGAACTGCCATGACCCCCGCATTGTTGATCAGCACGTCGATCGATGCCCCCGGAAACCGCACCGCAAACTCCGCCGCATATGCCCGCACACTCCCCAGCGACGCCAGGTCCAGCGTCCCCCCATGCAGCTTCGCCCCCGGAACTTCGCGCCGGATCCTCTCCAATGCCCCATTCGCCTTGGCTGGCGTCCGCGCCGGCAACACAACCTCTGCGCCACGCCGCGCCAGTTCCAGCGCCGTCTCATATCCGATCCCCGAGTTGCCCCCCGTGATCATCACCCGCCTGCCCTCCTGCGAGGGAATCAGGTCCGCCGTCCAACCCCTTGGCTTCGATTTCTCTGTCATGTCCGGAGTATCCTGCCAACAGTATCGTTTGGCAATAAGGCACCTCTCCGGCTTTTACTTACCTCGAGGTAACAATGAAAAAATCAAAGAAAATCGACTGGATCGCAGCCAATGCAGCCTGCGAAGCCCTCGCTCCCGGCCTCGACGACCTCACCCGCGACATCGTCACCCGCATGGCTGAAAAGTGGACTCTCTGGACCATGGCGGTCCTTGCTGAAGCCGCAAAACCCCTGCGCTTCTCCCGCGTTATGGAAAATGTGGAAGGCGTAAGCCAGAAGTCGCTCACCAAGACCCTGCGTCAACTCGAACGCGACGGCCTCGTCACCCGTACCGTCTTTCCTGAAGTTCCGCCCCGCGTCGAATACGCCATCACACCCCTCGGCCAGGAAATGCTTGAGCAGGTTCACCCTCTATGGCTGTGGGCACTCGGCAACGTCGCTCGCTTTCGGGATGCACAACAACACTACGACGCCGCGACCCGCTAGAGCCACGTATTCATGCCTTTGCTTCGCTCTCGCACCCGCCGCTTGGCCGGCATCGGGCTCGCGCTTCCTTCGATAAACTTCTTCTCCAGTTCCTTGAAAAATGCATCCGCGAGCTTCACAAATTGCGCCTCCGTCAATTGCACCGGATCGCCGTTCTTCATGCCCAGCACCGACTTCTCAGGCGCCAGCTTCAGCGAGCTCCCCGCCGACTCCGGCCACTCCCGCACTTTCTCGATCTGCACCTTGCCCTCGTTCAGCAGGATCGAATTGCACAGCACGCGCACTTCCACCAGCGCATTGCCATCCTTGCCTTCGACCGCCCTCAACCGGTGCACAAACAGGTAATCCAGCATCTGTACTGCGCGATTGAAGTAGAGTGCCTCAAATTCCTTCGTCTTCGCTTTGGCCGGCAGTTCTCGGTACGCGCGCAGATCCGCGCCAATCAGTGCCCGCCCCGTCTTAATTTCCTGCAGCGTGTAGGTGTATCGTCCCAACATCTCGCCCTATTTCTTTTTTGCTGCTCGTTCCGCGATCACTGCCTGGTTGGCTTTCACCGCAGCCCGAATCAGCTGCTTGAGCGCCGCCTCGTTCACCCTCTCGCCCTCGTGGAAATCGATCGCCCGCCGCACATTCCCTTCCAGGCTCGAATTGAAAAGCTTCTTCGGATCGTCGAGCGCGGCTCCGCGTGCAAACGTCAGCTTCACCACCTGCTTGTACGTCTCTCCCGTGCAAACAATGCCGTCATGCGACCACACCGGAATGCCGGGCCGCGTCCCCTTTGCCCACTTCCGCTCCTCCACCATCTCCCCATCGGCATCGACAATCAGTTGCCGCAGATGCGAAAGCATCTCTCCGCGCCAATCCCCGGCATCTTCAGTCTTCTTGCTCTTGATGGCTGCCGCAGCACCGTTTTTGCCCTGGCTCGTCGTTTTCATACTCCCTCCGATCCTGGTTTCGATGCCTCCATGCGCAATCCCGCTCACGGTCTCAAGCGAGTTTCGCCCCGACGCATCTTTTTCACTTGGCCATCTGCCTCTGCGGCGCTCTCTTCGGAAACAGCCGCCACAGCAGATGACCCTTCCACATCAACAGTCCCGTCACCAGCATGAGTGGGAAGAACACGAACCGCGTCGGCCGTGCGTAGAGCGGCAGCTTGTCGAACGGGCTGTAGCAATACCCGTAAATCGGAATTGCCACGATGATGTGAATCCAGCGAAGAATCAAACGGAAATTTCGGTTCATGATGACCTCCTTTGCATTGCCGGCGATGCGGCCCGGTCGCCAGGGCTCTAGGCGAGCCCCGCAACCACGTCTTCGAGCTTGCCGATAAACCCGCGCCATCCATACGTGGCGCCCTTGAATGCCTGCTCTTGATCTGCCCTGAAACCAGCCTGCTCCACATGCACATGCGTCCCTGATGCGGTCGGCGTCAGCGTAAACGTCACCACGCTCCCCATACCCAGCGTTCCCCATGTGTAGGAGAGCGACTTATAAGGATCCACGGTCAGCACCTTGCAATCGATCACGCCGTCCCATCCGGGCACCGGGTCCATGCGCAGCTTGAACGCGTGCCCCGTCTCCGGCGCAAAATCATTCTTCATCAGCCACTGCTCAATCAAATTGGTCTCGGTCAGCGCCCGCCAAACTTTTTCAGGCGGGTGAGGGAAGTCCTTTTCCACGATCACCGAACGGGTCGATGCTTCAGGCGTTGTCATTTGTCCATCCTTTCCAGAATCTCTCCAAGACGATCCAGCTTGTTTTGCCAGAACGTGCCATAGTATTCGATCCAGTCCAGCAACGGCGCCAGGGCCTCAGGCCGCGCTTCATAGTGCGTCTCGCGCCCGTCCCGCCGGTGGCGTACCAGCTTCGCGCGCTTCAATGCCGACAAATGCTTCGACACCATCGGCTGCGATACTCCGGCATGCACCGTCAATCCATGCACCGTCAGCTCGCCTTCACGAGCCAGTCGCTCAAAGAGCGCGCGCCGCGTCGGATCGGCCAGCGCCCTGAACACGGAATCGGGAGAAGTTCGCACTCCAAAACCATAACCAAATGGTTATGAATTGTCAACAGCAAAATCTCCTCATCCCAAAAAAGCAAAACGCCCCAGCAAATCCTGAGGCGTCTTCCCGTCTCTATTGTTCAGAACTCAGCCCCCGCCCGGCCCGAAACCCCCAGCCCGAAGCCCGCAGCCTCTCCTATTCGTAGCGCAGCGCCGTCAGCGGATCCACCTTCGCCGCCCGCCGCGCCGGAATCCACGCCGCCAGCAGCGTCATCCCGCACACCACCGCAATCGCAGCCGCAAAGCTCAGCGGATCCCTCGCGCTCAAACCAAAGAGCTGGTCCTCGATCCGCTTGGTCACTGCAAACGTCAGCGGCAATCCCAGCGCCACGCCAATCGCCAGCAGCACCAGCGACTCACGCAGCACCATCCACAGCACCGTGTTCACCTGCGCGCCCAGCGCAATGCGTACCCCGATCTCATTGGTGCGCTCCACTACGTTGTAACTCATCACCCCATAAAGTCCAATCGCCGCCAGCAGCAGCGCCAGTCCCGCAAACAGCATCGTCAGCGTCGAAATCAATTCGTCGTTTGCAATCAAGTTCGACACCTGTTCGCGCATCGTCGTAATCCGCAGCAGCGGCAGATTCGGATTGATGGCCGTCACCGCGGCGCGCAGGTCGCCGATCACCCTCGCAGGGTCGCCCGTTGTTCGCAAAAGAATCGTATTCGCGTAGCGATCCTGATTCTCTTCGCGCGCCGGTCCCGCCCCAGCCCCGTCGGCCGTCTTCGGCGCGTATGGCATCAACGCATCGATCTGCGCCAGCGGAATATACGTCATACGCACCGGGTCCGTATCCCGCGGATTCCCTGACTTCGTGTCCCGCGCAATCCCCACAATCTCCCATGGCCCCTCTACAGAATCGATGCCGAGCTTGACCATGTGCCCAATTGCGTCTCCATGCGGATAATACTTTCGCGCAATCTCTTCGCTCACTACCGCTACTTTCAGGCTGTTCGCCGTATCCGTCGCCGTGATTGCGCGCCCCGCCACAATCGGAATCCCCGCAGTCTCAAAATACTCGCCGGAAACCCGGTTCAACACTGAAACCATGTTTTCCTTCGGGCCCGGCCTGTAGCCCCCAGGTTCAATATTCGAGCTCCACGCGCCCCCGCTGATCGGCGGAGTCGCCGACAGCGCCACCGACCGCACTCCCGGAATCGTCGCCAATCGTTCCAGCAAAGTCTGGTGCAGCGCCGGCGTGTCATGCGGCGCGTACCCCGCAAGCTTCGGATTGAAATCGGCCAGCAGCACATGCGTCCGCTCGAATCCGTAGTCCTGGTTCTCCAGGTTCCGCAGTGTCCGCAACAGCAGCCCAGCCCCCACCAGCAGCAGCAGCGAAAGCATCACCTGCGCGGATACCAGCGTCTTCGGCCAGATGCGCGATCCTCGGCCTCCGCCGCCATGCGCCGTGCGCGCGCTCGTGTTCAGGCTTCCGCGCTTGCCCACCCGCGCGGCAACCACCGCCGGCACCAGCCCAAACAGCAGCGCCGTCGCCAGTGACACGCCCATCGTGAAAAGCACTACCTCCCGGTTCGGCGCAGGACTCATCGCAATGTCCCAGTTCCCCTGGCTCACAAACGCAATCAGCATCCGCGTCGCCAAAAAAGCAAAGCCCAGTCCCAGCACCCCGCCCGTCAATGACAGCAGCAGCGTCTCAATCAAACTCTGCCGCACAATCCGCGCCCGGCTCGACCCCAGCGCCAGCCGTGTCGAAATCTCCCGCTGCCGCGTCGCGGTCCGCGCCAGCAGAAAATTCGCCAGGTTCGCGCACGCAATCAACAGCACCATGCCCACCACCGCCATCAGGATCTTCAGCGACTCGCCATACTGGCTCCGAATCAACGACACTCCCTGCGCCGCCGGAACCAGCGGCACATGAATGCGCTCGATCTCTGCTTGGCGTGCCGGCGTAATCGTTCCGCCTTCCGTCGCGCGCACCCCCGCATGCACCTGTTCATTCAGCCAGTTCTGGCTCGCTGCAAATGCCGTCTTGTTGCTCGCGGCCTGCGCGCTCAGCCGTCCAAAAATGTGCAGAAAATAAAGCCCCGAGTGTGGCAGCAGCATGGTCGGCTGTTGCAGCACCACCGGCTGCATGCTGATCGGCGTCCACATCCCCGTCGGCTCCAGCTCCTGCCTGAACCCGTGAAACGCCTCCGGCATCACCCCGACAACTTCAAACGGCGCTCCGTTCAACGAAATCGTTTTGCCCACAACCGCGGGATCGGATGAAAGCGTCTCGCGCCAGAATCGATAACTCAGCACCACAACCGCGCCGCTGCCCGTCGCCCCATCGTCCGCGGACACAATCGTCCGCCCCAGCATGGGCTCCGCTCCCAGAACGCTGAAGTAGTTGCCCGACACCAGATTCACCGTGGCCAGCGCTGCAGGCGCAGTCTGTCCCGCCACGGTCGGCGGACGCACGCTTGCCTTGTTCGAAAAACTTCCGTAGGCGGCAATCCCTTGAAACGGTCCCGGATTCTCTTCCAGTTGCCGCGCAAAGTCCCACGGAAAATAGCCTCCAAAATCTCCCAGGTCGATGCCGCCCGCCACCCCGCCAAAAATGGAGTCGCCAAACGCTACCAGCTGTCGGCTGTCGCGCACCGGCAGGTTCCTCAGCAGCACTTGATTGATCAGCGTAAAAATCGCCGAATTCCCGCCAATCCCCAGCGCCAGCGAGATCAACGCAACCGCGGTAAACCCCGGGCTCTTCTTGAGCGAGCGCACGCCCAGCCGCACATCCTGCAGCAGGTTATCCAGCGCGGACTCCCACCGCGACGACCAGATCTGGTGCTTCACCGCGTTCCCGCTGCCCAGCTCCACCAGCGCCGCGCGCCGCGCCATCTTCGCCGGCATCCCGTTCCGCATCTTGTCTTCCGTCGAAGCCGCAACGTAGCCCTCCAGCTCCTCGTCCAGCTCCCGCTCCACGCGGCTCTTCCCAAAAAGCGCCTTCATGCCACTCGTCAAATTCGCCGGCCATCTCATTCGTCTCAGCCCTCTCCGTTAAGGTCGGTAACTCGCTGCATCACGCTTCCGCATCCAGAATGCGCGCGATCGCATCAATCTGCCGCTGCCACTGCTCCGTCTCCTGGCTCAGTGCTTTCCGGCCCTTGGCCGTCAGGTCGTAGTACTTCGCCCTGCGATTGTTTTCCGTCGCCCGCCATCCCGACTTCACATGGCCGCACCGCTCCATCCGGCTCAGCGCCGGCAACAGCGATCCCGGATTCACCTTGAACACGCCCTTGCTGATCTGTTCAATGCGCAACGCAACCCCATATCCATGCATGGGCTCCAGCGCCAGCGTCTTCAAAATCAGCATCTCCAGAGTGCCTTGCACTAGGTCGCTCGCCTTTGCTTCCGCCTCCAACCGCTCCTCTTTCTTCGCGGACATTTCCGCCTCCACTAGACGATCTAGAGTAAGTATGAACAATCTCCTCTTGATCGTCAAGAGGAAGAGCGGCTGCATCCCGCAATGACAGAACTCTGCCGGGAGCTTGGCTGCTCAAAGGCCTGCTGCGAGGGGGGCTCGCCTTCTCATCCATCATTTGCCTTGGATCTGCAACTCTCATTTACCTCATCAGCCAGTGGCAGTTTTGATGGCTTCGTGGGCAAAGCCCAACTCCGCGCCCGCGCGATTTTTTGCCCTCGATTGACAGATCAAGGCGTGTCAAGGCACGCCGTTTTCCGCCGGCACATGCTCATCGGCGGTTCGTCTTCAGTTAGGCTTTGGATAGATGTTCGCGGGTCTGCCGAGCATTGCTTTCAGGCGGGCAATTCTCTCGTCAACAGCGGCTAAGATCAGGTCGTCCAGGGCGACGCCGAGGTGCCGCGCCAGTTTCTCTGCCTCTTCACGAGTGGAGTTGGGAAGCCGAAGAGAGAATGTGGGCTGCGTCTTGCTGCTGGCCATCGCTTCACCGATCCTACAGGCGTTTTCTTGCTGGGAATATGGCACCTCGCACCGCGTTTGTGTGTGACGCAAATCACTCAACATAACTTTCACTCTGCCAAAAAGGTCCTCCGTGTGAACCCTCCTGCTCTCCGCTCTTCTTTTAGTCGTGGCGCAGCGCGACCATCGGGTCCACCCGGGCTGCCCTCCTCGCCGGAACCCAGCAAGCCACTACACCCGTCGCCAGCAGCACCACAACGGTGCTGGCCAGGGTCGCCGGATCGTAGAACTTTACGCCTGGCCATAACTCAGACTCCATGGCGCGCCCTAGCATCAAGCTCGCGGCCAGGCCAAGCGCGACTCCCGCCATAACCAGACGCAGGCCCGCGAAGACCACTAAGCGAAGCACGTTGGCGCGCTCCGCACCCAGCGCCATGCGGATTCCAATCTCGTGCGTCTTTTGCGCTGTCGTATAGGCCAACACACTGTAAACGCCCACGGCCACCAGGATCAGCCCCACGCATCCAAAAAGGATCATCAGCAGCAAGGCAAAACGAGGGCCCGCATACCACCTTCGGCTGATCATATGATCCAATGCTTCGGGATACATCAGAGCCACACCGGCATCCTTCGCCCACACTGCCGCCTGCACTTGATCCATCAGCGCCATCGGCGTCCCCAACGTTCGAATCACCAATCCGCGCATTCCCGATCCGGTTACTGTGTAGGGAACCCATACCTGCGGTTCAATGGGCGCCTCGAGGCCGCCTCTGCCATAGCCTGGTGAACCCTGATTTGAGACGTCGTCGACCACACCTACGATTTCGAATGACGGCTCGCGCTCCGGACCGGCAACGCTCCTGAGTGCTGCAATCTTCACTTGTCGTCCAATCGGATCCTCACCGCCTAGATACGTGGACGCAAACTTCCGGTTCACCACCGCCACTCTCTTCGCATCGTTCACCTCTTCTGCCGTAAACCCGCGTCCCGTCTCAAACGGAATACTGAGCAGGCGAAAGTAGGTCCCGCTCACACTTTGCAGCTGCGCGCGCCACTGCTCATCGGGCGCTTTGCCCACAACTTCGATCTTGCTGTCCGGGCTATTGTTGGGCGGCGCCGAGCTCGATTCCGCCGCGTCCACTACCCCGGGAATCGCTTTCACACTTTCCAGCACCGGACGGATAAACGCGCTCACCTGCTCCGCAGTCTTGTAGCGATCCGGCGGCAACAGCACCATCGTCTTGAAAACATGATCTGCCCGTAGTCCAAGACTTACATTCCTCAACGCCAGAAAACTGTGCATCAAGAGCCCCGCGGCAATCAGCAGCGTCAAGGACACGGCTACTTCCATCACCACCGCCGCATCGCGCAAGCGGCCTGTCCGAATTCCTCCGATCACCCCTCTTCCCGCATCGCGCAGTGGGCGGTTCAGATCCCGGCGCGCCGCCTGCAGAGCCGGAGCAAGACCAAAAATCAGTGGGGTCAGTGCCGCCAGCAGCAGCGCAAATGCCAGCACTGGCGCGTTCAGTCCAATTGCGGATTCTGCCGGAATCGAATCCGGCGGTATCATCGTGACAATCAATTTCAGTCCGCCCCACGCAATCAATACGCCGAGCACCGCGCCGCCCGCCGCCATTACCAGACTCTCCACCAGTAAAAGCCGCACCAGACTCCCCTGGCCGGCCCCCAGCACCGCGCGCAACGCAAACTCTTTTTCTCGCGAAGTCGCCCGGGCCAGCATAAGATTCGCAACATTGGCACAGGCGATCAACAGCAGCAATCCCACCGCTGATAGCACCGTGTACAGAGTCGATTCAAAGTGCGCTGCTCCCGAGTTGCCAAGCTGAATCACGTAAACCTGGAACTGTGCGGGATAGTCCTGCGGACGGAGCTTCGCCATCCGGCTCAGAATTCCGGTCAAATCTGCCGACCCTTGCTCCAGCGTGACGCCGGGTTTTGGCCGACCAAGAATGAACCAGCGCTCCGGCAACCCCGCAAAGCCGGCTGCTGTTCCCGGATTCGGCGTCCGCGGAATCCACACATCGGCGTCATACCAGCCAAAGCGTTCCGGCATGATGCCCACCAGGGTGCGTGCCGTCCCATTCAGCACAAACACCTTGTTCAAAACACTGGGATCGCCATTAAAGTGCGCCTTCCAGGTCTTGTACCGCAGCACAAACACCGGAGCAGCTTCCGCCTTGTAGTCCGCAGGCTCCAGGCCCCGGCCATACAACGCCGTCATCCCGAAAAATTCGAAGGAACCCGGCGTCATATCGGCTCCGTAGAGCCATTCCACGCCCGCGCCATGTTTGTAGAGCACGGGATCGTCCGCGGTCCCAATCATGCTCTGGAATGTTCGGTTCGGTTCCGCCATCGCCAGAAATTCATCCGCGCTGAAACCCTGTCGCCCCTCATCGGCGCCATCCGTCGCGCCATGGACCCGCGGATGGACGATCCGCCCCGCATCCTTGTAGGGAAATGGCTCGAGCACCACGTTGTCGATCACGCTGAAGATCGCCGTGCTCGCTCCGATCCCGAGTGCGAGCGTGAAGATCGCTACCAACGCAAAACCGGGATTGCGCTGTACCTGGCGCAGCGCATAGCGCAGATCCTGCCACACGTTCCCGAAAACGTTGTGCCCGCTGGCCCCGGGCGCCGGTCGGTTTTGCGGCGCCTCGCCCACCGTCCTCAGCAGCCCTTGCGCCAGCACGTCCTCATGATTGAGCTCCATCCGCACCGTGCGGCAGGCTTCTTCGTTCGTCGTGCCGCCGCAGAGCAACTCCTCGTAACGGTCCTCCAAATGCTGCGACAGTTCCTCGACAATCTCAATCTCACGAGTTGAGTCGAGCCGGATAGACTTGAGCCGCTCAGCAATCTCCTCTCGCCAGTCAGGCATGTTCCGCCTCCGTAATCCGGTTCACGGCTTCCACAAACGCCTGCCAACTACTGCGTTGCGCAGCCAGCGCCTTTTGGCCCTCCGGCGTCAGACGGTAGTAGCGCCGCCGCCGCTGGCCGCTCTTCTCCACCCACCTGCCTTGAATCCACGCGCGCTTCTCCAGGCGATAAAGCAATGGATAAAGGGAAGCGACATAGAAGGTAACCGCCCCGCCGGAGCGTTGCTCGATGAGTTTTGAAATCTCATAGCCGTGCCGAGGACGGGCCTCAACAAGGGACAGGATCAAGAGCTCCGCACTAACCTTCTTCCACTCGACTTCTGCCGTCATGGGTCATCCTTCCATATATGGAGTATCAATATATGGATGCCCCATATCGAAGTCAACTGCAACCGGCTGATCTCAAGGTTTCGCTCTTGCTTTTCGCAACGCATCCATCCCAATAAGCCCCGTCATCCTGAGCGAAGCGGCCGGGGGGCCCCGCGTGGCTTCACCCCGCGGGGTAAATGGAGCCCGGGGCGGGGAACCGAAAGACCTGCTTTTGCTTCCACACGGCATCCCGCGCCTCTCCAGAGCCACCGCCAAATCCTGTCAAGACCCGCGCTTGTGCAAATCATCCCAACCACCTCATTCCGCGGCGCAAATGTTTTTGCCGGCGCTGCAGTCTAATTCCACCAAAAGCGGATAATGAAAATAGACGCCAGAAACCTCATCTCTCCACGCTGCCTGCCCGGCAATGCACCAATCGAGGGCTTCAGCGACAACGGGTGCCGCGTTTTCCCGATTTTCAAACGGCGCGCAACCTGAACTCTCCCCCGGCCAGCACAATGTATGCCGGAGCCCACAAGCTAGCCATCCGCGAGGCACTTCACTTGCATGCCAGAAAATGCGCGGGAAAGTGCCGTTTTCAACGCAGTTTTTTGGCGATAACATTCCTGAAATGTTGAAGATAAGGCCAAAATGTGTACCCCCCCCCCTCCCCCCATACCCCCCGGGGGTATGCCTGTTCATCAAATCACAAATTCTGGCCAATAAAATTCGATAGGATCAATGGTGCGTCCGGCTCCGCCAACTCGGTCAACTCCGCTCACTATGCGCCTTCCCCCCGTTTCCCCGGGCTGTGAAACTGTGAACCTGTGAAACTGTGCCGACGCGCACCGTCGCGCAAATCCCTCGGCTGCCTTGTCGATCTCCCCAAAGTCGAGTGCTCTTCGACACTCCAGTCTGTGATTCCCGACCATTAAAATCGTCTTTGTATGACGACATCGCAAGTCCCATCGCCTCAACAGGACAGCCTGCTCCAGGGCACGCGCTTCGTCCGCGCCTGCCTCCGCAAACCCGTAGACCGCACGCCCGTCTGGTTCCTCCGTCAGGCCGGCCGCTACATGCAGGAGTACCGCGACGTCCGCAAACATCACACTCTGGTCGAAATCTGCAAGCAGCCTCAAATCGCCGCCGAAGTCACCATCACTGCCGCCGAAAAACTCGGCGTCGATGCCGCCATCATCTTTGCTGACCTGCTCCTGCCGCTTGAGCCAATGGGCCTGCCTTTCGAGTTCCAGGCAGGCGAGGGACCTGTAGTCCATCATCCCGTTCGCACTGCCGCCGACGTCCTCGCCCTGCGTACTGACAAGGCCGAAGATCTTGCCTACGTCGCCCGCGCCATCGAGAAAGTCGCCGCACACTTCCGCGATCGCCTCGGCATCATCGGATTTTGCGGAGCGCCATTCACCCTTGCCAGCTACATGATCGAGGGCGGCGGTTCGCGCAATTACATCTTCACCAAGCAGATGATGTACAACGATCCTCTTTCGTGGAACACGCTGCTCGACAAGCTGGTCACCGTCCTCGTTGAGTATTGCCGCCTTCAGGTACAAGCCGGCGCCGATGTCATCCAGATCTTCGACAGCTGGGTCGGTTCGCTCTCCCTCGCCGACTACAACGAGTACGCGTTTGAAGCTTCCAAGCGCCTCGTGCGCGCCGTGCAGGCTCTCGGCGTCCCAGTGATTTACTTCGGCGTCGAAACCGCCGGCCTCCTCGGCGCCATGGCTTCCACCGGTGCCGATGTCATCGGCCTCGACTGGCGGCAACCCCTCGACGAAGGCTGGCGTGCCGTCGGCCACGGCCACGCAGTCCAGGGCAACCTCGACCCCATCACACTCTTTGCGCCTCTCGATGTCGTTGAGAAACGCGTCAAAGCCATTCTGCGTTCCGCCGCCGGACGTACCGGCCACATCTTCAACCTTGGCCATGGCATCGTCCCCACCACGCCGGTCGAGAATGTGCAGGCCGTCGTCCGGATGGTCCGCGAATTCCATCTGGAAGAGGCCGCACATGGCTAAAGCTGCTGTCCTCCTGCTCGCGCACGGTACCCCTGAAACCATCGAGCAGATTCCCGAGTATTTGCGCAACGTCGTCAGCGGCCGCCCTCTCCCGCAAACCGTCATCGAGGAGATTCAGCACCGCTACGGCCTGATCGGCCGCAGCCCGCTCACCGAACTCACCCTCCAGCACGCCGCCCTCGTCGAAGCGGAACTCGCCGCCTCCGGGCATCCCGTCAAGGTCTACGTCGGCATGCGCAACTGGAAGCCCTATATCCCCGACGTCGTAAAGCAGATGCGCGCCGACGGCGTCGAAGCAGCCGCCGTCCTCTGTCTCGCTCCCCAAAATTCACGCACCAGCGTCGGACTCTACGAACGTGCCGTCCGCGCTGAAGCCGGCCCCCTTCGCATCGATTTCACCCGCGGATGGGCCGACCACCCCCTCCTCGCTGAGGCCTTTGCCGAACGCCTCCGCGCCGCCCAGGCCAAATTCACTGCCGAGACCGGCGCTCCCGTCCCGGTCCTTTTCACAGCGCACAGCGTGCCCACCCGCACCGTAGAACCGCCCAGCGCGCCCGAATCCGGCCCTCGCATGTGGCCCGCCGGCGAAGGCCCGGATCCCTATGCCTCCGATGCCCGCCACACCGCCGAACTCGTTGCCGCCCGGGTCTCTGAAATTCCGCGCTGGTCGTTCGCCTTCCAAAGCCAGGGAGCAAGCGGCGGCCCTTGGATCGGCCCCTCCGTCGAATCCACCCTCGATGAACTTGCCGCTCAGGGCGTCAGGAATCTGCTGCTCCAGCCCATCGGTTTTCTCTGCGACCACGTCGAAATCCTCTACGACATCGACATTGCCTTTCGCGAATACGCCGCCAAACTGGGTATCCGTCTCGAACGCCCCGAATCTCTCAACGAATCACCCACCCTCGCGCGCGCCGTTGCCGCCTTGGCAACCACCAGCCTCACCCGGCTGCAGGGTTAACCGCAAAGACTCACCCTGTTTTCAGACCGCACCGCCATGCCCTACCATGGTTTCGGTCGTTTGCACCCACTCGCCGAACGTTCGATCTCCGGCTCACTGAAATGAGGGCATTCCGTGGCCAACCCATCCGTGCACGATCAAGCGGTGCCGCAAAGCTTTTGCTGCCCCGACTGTGGCAGCCGTCACCTCCGCCGACTACCTCGTCACGGTTTTCTGCAACAAAAGATTCTTCCGCTCTTTGGCTACTATCCATGGGAGTGTCCGATCTGCCGCGAAACAAAATACTTTCGCAAACGCGCCCAGCGAGTCCGCAAAGCGAACGGAGCACAACTCCGCAGCAGACCCTGAACGTATTTCCGTACAGCCCGCTTCTCTATAATCCTCAAAACAGTCCCCGCTTCAGGAGAGCCGTTTGATCCGTATCTCCGTTTCATCCACACTCGCTGTCTGCCTTGCCGCTGTCTGCGCCAATACTTCGGCGCAGAGCGCACAGAAGCCCGAACCCATCGTCTACGTCAGGGCCGGTCACCTCTTCGATGCCACCAGCGACAACTTGCGCGACAACCTAGTTCTTGTAGTCGAAGGCCAACGCATCCAACGTGTTGTGCCCGCTGACCAGGTCACTATTCCTGCAGGCGCCAGCGTCGTCGACCTCTCAAGTGCTTGGGTTCTTCCCGGTCTCATCGATTGCCACACGCACCTCGAAGCTCGCGCGGATCACTACGACCCTATTTGGGATGTCCGCGAGACACCCTTCATGGGCGGCTTCAACGGCGTTGTCAATGCCAATAAGACATTGCAGGCAGGCTTCACAAGCGTCCGCGACGTGGGCTCGCAGCCATTCTTCGCCGTCGACCTCCGCAAGGCCATCGATGCGGGCGAATTCCCGGGTCCCCGCGTCGTCGCCAGCGGTCCGCCCATTACCATCACCGGGGGCCACGGCGATATGAACGGCTTTGCTCCCGCGGTCGAAAACCTGATGTATCCCGCCGAGCGCGACTTCCAGATCGCCGACGGCCCCGAGGCCGTGCGTCACGTCGTGCGCGAGCAAGTCAAGTATGGCGTCGACGTTATCAAGATCCTTGCAACGGGTGGAGTGCTCTCCGCAGGCGACAAGCCTGGTGCTGAACAAATGACCTATGACGAAATGAAGATGGCGGTCGACGAGGCACATCGCGCCGGCAGAAAGGTGGCCGCGCATGCACACGGCACCGAGGGTATCAAAGATGCCGTCCGCGCAGGCGTCGATTCCATCGAGCATGGCAGCCTCATCGACGCCGAGGGCATTCAGATGATGAAAGCCCACGGAACCTATCTCGTTGCCGACATCTACAACGACGACTACATCCTCGGAAAAGCCATCGAGTTCGGCCTGCCCCAGGAAAACGTCGATAAGGAAAAAATGGTGGGCCGCCTCCAGCGCGAAAACTTCCAAAAAGCCGTCGCTGCCGGCGTAAAAGTTGCATTCGGCACCGACGCCGGCGTTTATCCTCACGGCGACAATGCGAAACAGTTTCATTACATGGTCAAGTTCGGTCTCACCCCCGCGGGCGCAATTCATGCTGCCACGTCTTCCGCGGCCGACCTCATCGATCGCGCCCATGATGTCGGCACGCTCGAAGCCGGCAAGTATGCCGACCTCATTGCCGTTACGGCCAATCCGCTCGACCATGTCGAAGCGCTCGAGCATGTCTCCTTCGTCATGAAGGGCGGCAAGATTTACAAAGATGAACTCGGTGCAGGCAAAGCTGCGCAGTAAGTCTCAGCCTAGGAGAAATGGATGTCTCGATGGATAATCTCAGGTCTTTGTGCGCTTGCGATGGTCTTGTCGGCTACAGCGCAGTCGCCTGACTACTCAATCGACGCCATTCGCTACGCTGTCTCCCCAGGGGTCGATCAATCCGAACTTGTCGTCGACGGCCCGCACGACAAAGTCGACATCGCCATGGTCGTTTGGCTCATCCGCGGCGGCGGCCACACCATTCTCTTCGACAGCGGCTTTCACCGCGACACCTTCCTCAAGGAATTCCCGATGAAGGATTATCTTCGTCCCGATGAGGCGGTGAAAGAAGCCGGTGTCACCCCCGACGCAGTCACCGATATCGTCATCAGCCATGCCCACTGGGACCACATGGGCGGCATCGACCTCTTTCCCAAAGCTGTTGTTTGGATTCAGCGCGAGGAATACCGCTATTACACCTCAGACGGGTGGCAGCCCGGCGGCGATCACGGCGGTATCGATCCAGCCGACGTCCAGGAACTGGTCAAGCTGAACACCGAGGGCCGCGTGCACCTCGTTGACGGCGACAACGTCGAGATATTCCCCGGAATTCGCGCCTACACTGGTTCGCGCCACACCTACGCCTCCCAATATCTGCGCGTTGACGGCAATCCGCCCTTCGTCCTGGCTTCAGACAATGCTTATTTCTATCTGAACCTTTCCAAACGTCTGGCCAGCGCAACTTTCAGCGATGCCGATCACTCCGCTAACATCGCGCAGCAGGCACGAATGTTCGAGCTCGCCGGCTCACCCGATCGCGTCGTGCCGGGCCATGACATCCTGCAATTCACGAAATTCCCATCCAAAGGCCGTGTGGCAAAAATCCGGTAAGCGGCTCTACTTCCGCAGCATGTTCTTCGCAATGAAGATCACGTTTGCGGGTCGCTCTGCAAGCCGTCGCATAAAGTAGGGATACCACTCGCGTCCAAAGGGAATGTAGACCCGCACGTTAAATCCCTCTGCCGCCAGTTTTCTTTGAAGGTCGCGGCGCACCCCAAACAGCATTTGGAATTCGAACCGGCCGGGTGCAATGTTGTGTTGTTTCGCAAATGACTTTGCCGCTGCAATCATCAGCTCATCGTGCGTCGCCAGTCCGTGGTAAACAGGGCTCTCCAGCAGCAGGCCCGCCAGCTTCACGTAGTTCGCATCCACATCGGACTTCTTCGGGAATGCGACTTCCGGCGGCTCTTTGTACGCGCCCTTGCACAGCCGCACGCGAATGCCATCCGCGACCAGCTGCTCAATGTCCGCCTGCGAGCGGTACAGGTAAGCCTGGATCACGATGCCAATCGAGCCGCGCAAATCCGGCCGCGCATGGAGCCGGTTCACAATGTCCAGCGTCACCTGTGTCAGCGAAGAATCTTCCATGTCAATGCGCACGAAGTTGTTCGTCGCCTTTGCATGCTCCGTCAGCCGCATCGCGATGTCGCCGGCAAGTTGCGGATCGAGCGTGAGTCCCATCTGCGTCAGCTTGACGCTGATGTTGGCATCCAGCTTCCGCGCGGAAATTGCGTCCAGCAACTGGTGGTAGATCTCGGCTGCAACGTTCGCTTCGGCTGGAGAAGTTACGCTTTCACCCAGTGAATCCAGCGTGACATGCATTCCCTGGTCGTTAACGGCCTTCGCGACGCGCAAAGCGTCCTCAATTTCCATTCCCGCAACAAACCGCGAGCTCAGCTTCCCTCCGATGCGGGAGCTTTCGCAGAAGTTGCGCATCGTCGGATTGCGTGAGAGCGCGATGAACGCTGAACGTAGAACTGGCATCAGTTACTCGGCCGGCAAGGGCAGCGAGGGCGGTAGCCGGACACCCTAGTGTCGCATACGAAAGCGGCATTCTCGCGGGCGTGCGTCCGACCGGCAAACACCTCCCTCACCAGGCAGGTCACGACGATTTGGGCCAGCGGTAATGTGCGATAGCTCGCTCTGAATAGAACTCGCCGATTTCCGACTCTTCAGCGCCGCGCCCAATATTGTGAACGACGCGCGCATTGCGATTTCCAGCGGAGCTGACCCCACTGCTTACGATGATGCCGATGTGAGGCAGACGCGCATCGAGCAACCAGGTGACGATATCGCCCTCTGCAAACCCAACCGGGAACGAATCGCCCGGCACAGCAACTGCGGCACGCCAAAGTTGGGCGCCAACCCGTTCGAAATAGGTTTCAAGATTCAGCACGCGCCGATGATCGATGTTGGCATCGGGGTGCGTTGAGCCCCAGACTCGTCGAGCGGGATATGCGGCGAAGTGGGCGGCAATGTCTTCATGTACGAGTTTTTGCAGATCGATCCCTAGTCCATCGCGAGCTGCGCGAATCACCACATCTGCGCACACGCCGGTGTTCCGGGGTACGTCTCCCCCGGGATAGCTCAGCTGTCTCCACTGCGGGTCATAACCTGTCGTTATGCCCACCTGTGCGCGGGCCGCAGTGGCAAGTCTCCGTCCGTTCGAGGCAGACGCCCAGGTTGTGCGTGCTAACGCGGCCATTAGCCCCATGCACTCGAGAAAGCGTCTTCGCTCCATCCCTTGATCCTCGGCCTGAAGACCTCAGTCGACCCTGAAAAGCGCACACCCATGGGGCGCCAGCTCCACATGCAGTGTCTTGGCCGATCGAACACGCTTCTGATTCCACACATCGAAAGCAGCATGCGGCTTGTCGGTCAAATGAAACACCATCCACGGCAGGTCGGACGCCGTGGCCTGGTCCTGTAGATTGAACACCGCGAGGTAGTGTTTGCTGCCTGCCCGCGCGTACCAATAGCGCTGCGGAAAGGAATCGGCCTGACTGTCCTTTAATGGCATCAATCCCTGTCCGCTCTCCACAGCCTTTTGGTTCATTTCCAGCACTTCTTTGTTCGATATGAGCGAGCGTGTAAACTCGTCGAGCTTGGTAAGATTTGTGCCCAGGATCATCGGCGACCGCGAAATAGCCCACAACGTGAACTCTGTGCGCTGCTCGTCTTTCGTGTAACGCGAAGTCCGCGGATCACCCCAGCCCGGATGCGGCGTCAGTTCGCCTTCCGGCAGCATGTCTTCATCGGGCCAGTTTCCTGGCTTCACATACGGCTGCCACTCTGCCAGCCTGTCAAACGCGTCGCGCAGCCCGAACGGGAACTCATTCGCTCCCGGCTTGTGCTCCGGCGCCCAGACATCCCAATGATCATCGGCGATGCGCCACATCTGCGCATACTTCCCAACTTCTGCAGCATGATCCAGTGCCGTCGGCCCAGGCGAAAGACTCAGCACGATTGGCCGGCCGGTTTTCCTGATGGCTGAAGAAATCTGCCGAATCTCAGAAAGCCGGTAGGGATGGTCGCTGATGCAGTCGACTTTGATGAAGTCCAGTCCCCATGAGGCATAAAGCCGCAGCATCGAGTCGTAATAGGCTTGTCCTGCGGCATTGTCCCGCACGCCCCAGTTGCCGTCATCCCACGGACAGGGAGATTCTTTGTCCGCAGCGTCCGCCGCGTGGAATCCCGAACCTGCAATCGGAAGATTCTGATCCACTACCTGCCTTGGTATGCCCCGCACAATGTGAACCCCGAACTTGAGCCCCTGGGCGTGGACCCAGTCTGCCAGCGGCTTGAACCCCGCTCCCTTTGCCGCGGAAGGGAATCGGTTCACTGCAGGAATAAGAATCCCGTTTCCGTCCCACACATATTTCCGGGCGTCCAGCTTCTCGGCAAAGGGATCCTGCATATACCAACCCTCGTCGATTACGGAATATTGCCAGCCATACTCCTTCAGCCCCGCCAACACCTCTGTGTTCGCACGGTAGTCCGTTTCGTTGATCGTCAATCCGTAGGCGTCCCAGCTGTTCCATCCCAGGGGCGGAGTGGGCGCAATCTTTTCCGCGAAACCCATCCCGGTGGCACAAGCGCCAAAACCTACGGCTGCAACAAAAAGAAAGAAAGCACGAACCATGCCGAAACGTATACCATACCCGGCGCAGAAACGCTTAGAAACCGTTGAGTTAGCCAGTTTTCGCCGGGCGCGCGGTCAGCTCAATCTTTGGTGATGCGCCTCACTTTCAACTGGGCCTATAATGCTGTCGAATCAATATCAGACAGCTGCCAGATGCCAATCCCCCGACACCTGCCAACTGAGGAGAGTGTCATGTTGAAGTCGTTCCCACTTCTTTCCGTTGTTACGCTCCTTGCGCTTGCTTCGCTGGCCATCCCAACCGCCTCTCCACAGGCAAATTCCGCTGCAAAAAGTCCCACCAGGGCTGGCAACGAAACCCTTGTGAAAGCCAAGGCTGTTTATCAAAGAGACTGTGCACTCTGCCACGGCGATTCGGGCAATGGAAAGACTGATCTGGGCAAGGACATGCAACTCACGATGGCCGACTGGACCGACTCAAAATCGTTGGCAAACCAGACCGACCAGCAGCTCTTCAGCATCATTCGGAATGGCAAGGACAAGATGCCATCCGAGGACGTAGGGCGCGCCAAGGACGATGAAGTCCACGCACTGGTCGCCTATATCCGCAGCTTGGGTAAAGATCAGCCCTCCTCAGCCGCGGCTCCAGCCGCGCCCGCAGAAGCTCCTGCAACTGCTCCTGCACCCGGTCCGGGTCACTGAGGGTTGCGTGTCGCCCCAGGCCGCTTCAAGCCGGGAAAACTCGGTCACTCCCGCGGATGACTCACCGTCGCGCCCCATGCTTCTGGGCTGAGGTCTCGCGCGTGGCATGAGAAAAGCCAATGGTGGCCTTCCAGATCGCGTGCGGCATATTGAAACTCCCCATAAACCGTCTCGTGCGGTTCTTCCAGAATTCCGGCGCCTGCTGCGCGAGCTCTGGAGCAGTGTCCCTCCACATCTTCCACGAACAGCGTCAAGCTCTGCGTCCCGAAGCCCAGCTCGGCTGGGTTCTGATATTCCGCGCTGCCCGCTTTCACCATGATCCATGCACTCCCGGCTCGCAATTGTGCCCCGGAAAGCGGCTCGCCATAGCGGTAGTGCTCCACAAAACCGAAAGCTTGCGTTAGCCACGCAATGGCCCGAGCCAAATCTTTGTAGGTCACATGTGGAAGGACCGTGTCTGTCGGGAGGGAGCTGTTTTTTTGCATGACCACAGCATAAGATGGTTGGGAGCTCGGTAGAAGTCCGCGCTGCTCTCAGTCGAACGCAACCGCCTCCACCGTCGCCACCCAAAGTCCAGTCAGCGCATCCGTGCGATAAGCTGATGCTGCGGAGGTGTACGGCATGCGTTTTCTCGTCTGGGGCCGAAAGGCCCTGGCAGGCTTGGTCCTTGCAACCGGCGCGGCGTTGGCAACCGGGCAGGGAGCGACCCTTGGCGCGGCGTTGCCCGTCATTCATGTCGATAATGGGCCCAACTCCGAGGCAGCGCAGAACTCCCACTACGTTGTCCTGGTTTCGCTCGACGGTTTTCGCTGGGATTACGCGAAGCGCTACGGAGCAACACATCTGCTCTCTCTCGGGAAGCACGGCGTCTGGGCTCCCGAAGGGATGCTGCCCAGTTTCCCATCCCTCACATTTCCGAATCACTTCACTATCGTCACCGGGCTCTACCCCGAGCACCATGGCCTTGTTGCCAACGGTTTCTATGACGAAACCAAAAATGCCCGCTACGGAATTGGCGACTCCTCCGCCGTCACCGACGGCAGTTGGTACAAAGGCGTTCCCCTGTGGAGCCTGGCCGAGAGCCAGGGAATGCGCACCGCGTGTTTCTTCTGGCCCGGTTCTGAAGCCAAAATCGCCGGCTTCCGTCCAACGTACTATTTGAAATTCGACAACAAAATCGACGACAACGCGCGCATCCAGCAAGTCCTGGATTGGCTTCACTTGCCGCCGGCTGACCGGCCGCACTTCATCACCCTCTATTATTCCGAGCCAGACCACGAGGGACACGAATTCGGACCCGACGCTCCCGAAACCAAGGCAGCCGTCCTCAAGGTCGATGCCCTGATGGGCAAACTCAAAGAGGGCCTCGACGCCACCCATTTGCCTCTCGACCTCGTCGTGGTCAGCGATCACGGTATGGCGAAAGAACAAGGTGACTGGATCAATCTCGACCAATTCGCCGATCTTTCCGGATTCGAAACCGTTGGTCCTCTGCTTTATCCCAAAACCGATGCAGACGCGGATCGCGTCTACAACCAGCTCAAGAAGGCGTCCCCGCAGTTCGTCGTTTACCGCCGCAAGAACGTTCCGGCAGACTTGGATTACAACCAGAATCCGCGCGAAGGGGATCCTGTCGTCATCGCCACCGGCCCCTACGCCATCCGCGCGCACGGCCCGACCGATGGAAAGCCGGATCATGCTCCCACCGTCGGAATGCATGGATTCGACCCACACAAGATGCCCGAAATGAAGGCCAGTTTTTACGCCGAGGGTCGCGACATCGTGTCGGGCCGCACAGTCAGACCTTTTGAAAACGTTAATCTTTATCCATGGATCGCGCACATGCTGGGACTCAAACCACCGAAGTCCGACGGCAGCCTGAATATTCTTGCCGGAACCTTGCGCGACGGCGGGGCCGAAGCCAGCCAGTGAACAAAGGAGTAAGTCCAAAATGAACGTAGTCCTGGGTATCGATGGTGGCGGAACACGTACGCGCGCTGCCCTCGTTACCGGAGAAACCAGGCTTGCCTTTGCCGAGGGAGGCTCGATTAAACGGCTGCGCGTTGGCGTCGAAACCGCCGATGCCAATCTGAAATCCATCCTCAACACGGTCTTTGCTGAAGCGGGAAAGCCCAAAGTCCAGGCCGCCACCGTAGGCGTAGCCAGTTCGAAAATGCCTGGCGTAGCCGAGTGGATCACCGATGTTCTGAACAGCTTCGGTGTTGAACGCATCGAGATTGTCGGAGACGAAGTCATTGCCCTCGACGCGGCCTTCAAAGGTGGCCCCGGCATCCTCCAAATCGCCGGTACCGGTTCAAACACAATCGGTCGAGCTCCCGATGGGACTCGCGAGAGTGCAGGTGGCTGGAGCTCGCGGTTGGGCGATGAGGGATCGGGCTATTGGATTGGCGTGCATGCCGTACGTCGGGCGCTCCATGCCTTCGACCGTGAGGAGCCCACCAGGGTCCTCGACACAGTTGGCCGCATCTGGGGCACATCTACGATTGACGAACTGATTAACGTGGGCGACGGGACGCCCGGACCAGACTTCGCTGCCCTTGCCCCATCCATCGACAAACTGGCCGAAGAAGGCGATGCTGTCGCTCTCGGCGTTCTCGCACAGGCCGCAGCCGACCTCGTCGATTTCGTATTGTTGGTGCGGACGAAGCTTCGTCGTAAGCACGGGCTGATAGAGGAGTTACCGGTTGCCTGGATCGGCAGCGTCATTGGCAAGTCGCGGCTGGTACGCGAGGCATTTTTTTCCGGACTCTGCAAAGCCGCGCCTTCAATGCCCGTAAGCAAGACAGAAGTGATCGGAATCGACGGCGCCCTCTGGCGCGCACAGCGGTTAGCCGAAAAGCGACCTTAGGCAGCCGAGACTTGCCGTCCTCCAACAATCGAACCCAACAATTTTCCGGTTGCGCTCACGGCAACCAGATCCGCGCTCTGACCGACTGCAAGAGTTCCAGTCAGCCCGCTCAGCCCTGTCATGGTTGCCGGATTTGCCGTGAGCAGCCTCAGTCCTTGTTCCACACTCGCTCCCGTGAACTCGAGGAAATTTGTAAGAGCGCGGTCCAGGGTCAATACGCTGCCGGCCAGCACACCATTCGCGGTCGCGCGCCGGTTCGCCACCTGCACGGCAAATCCGCCCAGCGTGTATGCGCCGTCAGGCATTCCAGCTGCACTCATTGCATCTGTAATCAGAATTCCGCGCTCCGGGCCCTTGGCACGCCACCAGATTTTCGCCATCTCAGGAGCCGTGTGGATCCCGTCGCAGATAAGCTCGGCATAAAGCGCATCCGTCGCCAGCACCGTTCCTAGGATTCCCGGCTCACGATGATCCAGTGGGCGCATCGCGTTGAATGTATGCGTCGCGCTCGTGGCTCCGGCGGCAATCGCAGCCTTTGTCTCGCTGGAGGTTGCGTCCGAATGTCCCACCGAGATGCGCACACCCCGTGCCGTCGCATGGCCGGCAAGCTCCACTGCGCCCGGCAACTCCGGCGCAAGCGTCATCAGCTTCACGTGGCCCTCGGCCGCGTCAAAAAGCCTGTCAAATGTGGCAATGTCCGGAGCGAGAAGATGTGCTGCCGGCTGAACTCCGCGCTTTTTGTGCGAAAGGAACGGGCCTTCCAGATGGATTCCAACAATGCGTGCGCGGCCTTCTTGAGGTCCCGTTGACACGAGCTTGGCCAAGCCCTCGACCGCGCGGAGTGTCGCGTCCAAAGGCGCCGTAACCGTTGTCGCCAAAAAACTTCCTGTTCCCCGGCTGGCAAGGAATTCGCTGATCGTCGACAATGCCGTCGATGTCGCTTCCATCACGTCATGCCCGGCTGCGCCGTGAAAATGGACATCGAAGAATGCCGGCGCCAAAGTGGCATCTGGGAAATCGAAAACCTGCGCGCCTTTTGGAAGTTCGTTTGAATTCCGATGCGCGATATTTGCGATTTTCCCATTTTCGATGGAGACAATCGGGCCTTCGATCAGCCGGTTTCCATCCCAAAGCTTCTTTGCGGTCAACACCGTGCTCATGGAAAACATTATTGCAGGCGCGCTTCGCCGGTTGACTCTCTCCAACTCTGAGAACACAACCCATGCCGCGGATGCGCCCGCGTAACATCGAATTAAAACGCCGCTTGCACTGTCCTGCTATCTTCTTAGGCATGCAGATTCGGGCGATGTTTGCTCACCTCTCCCTCGCCACCTTGTTTCTGGCTGCCAGCCTTGTAGCGCAAACGCGCAACCTGTCCACGAGCAAGGAACTTATCGAACCAGTTCCAGGTCATCCTCAGCGGCTCAACAGCTTGCCCATGTCCATGGCAGTTTCACCCGACGGCCGCTATCTCGTCACGGTCAACGCCGGCTATGGCACATGGGAATCGCACTACATGCAATCCCTCGCAGTGCTCGATACAGCCACCGGCGCACTCGCCGACTATCCCGATGACCGCACCGTGGCCCGTCGCGCTCATCAGACGCTTTACTCAGGCCTTGCCTTCAGCCGCGACGGTTCCCATCTCTACGCCAGCATGGGTTCCGTCACTGATCCACTCGGCACCGAGAAAGGCGACTCGGGCAGTGGCATCATCGTGTACAGCTTCAAGGACGGCAAGATCGCTCCTGAGCGATTCATCCACCTTCCACTACAGCAACTGGCGCAAGGTCGCACCACCCGCTTACTCGAGGAAAAGGGAGGCGACAAAGGCATCCCGTATCCGGCGGATATCGCCGTTGTCGGTCCGGAAGGCGCCGAAAAGCTGCTTGTCGCTGACAATCTCTCCGACGACGTCTTGCTCCTCGATCCCGCATCCGGGGCCATCGATCACCGTTTTGACCTTGCCGAAAGCAATGCCGTGCCTTCCGCCTATCCCGGTGCGCTCGCCATTTCCAAAGAAGGCCATCGCGCCTTTGTCGCCTTGTGGAACGCTTCGGAGATCGTTGAACTCGATCTCGTCGGCAATACGATTGGCCGCAAAGTATCTCTGCTTAAACCCACCAATCCCGTCGCTCCCAGCACGCATCCATGCTCATTTGCGCTTACGAGTGACGGCGATACTCTTTACGTTGCCCTCGCAAATCGCGATGCCATTGCCGCCGTCAATATCGCCGGCGGCCAATTTCATGTAAAGGGATACTTCGATACGCGCCTGCCCGGTCAAAGCTACTTCGGCGCCGAGCCCGTTTCCATCGCGGTCAACAAGTCTGGAGACCGGCTCTACGCCGCCAACATGGGCAGCGACGCTGTAGCCGTGTTCGATACACGCAAGCTCACCGCAAAGACCGCACGCGCGGGAATGGTCGAGCCCGCAGGCTTCGTCCCTACGGAATGGTTGCCATTTTCAATGTCCTTCGTCTCTTCCGGATCTGGCGGCAAGCTCTACGTGGCCACCGCCAAAGGGCAGGGCACTGGCCCGAACAACTTCCCTCAGCACCCTGCGGACGAAACCGCTGCGGAGCAATCCAAGTCCACTCGCACCTACATCGGAACCCTGCTCTATGGCTCGCTCGCATCTATCGATCCCATCGAGATCGAAAAGAACCTCAAGCCTTGGACTGACGAAGTACTACAGTCCAACCGGATGAAAGCTGCAGCCCTCAAGCTTCCATTTGCCGGTGGCGCAAATCCGATCAAGCACGTCATCTACATCATCAAAGAAAACCGAACCTACGACCAGGTCCTCGGCGATCTCGAACAAAACGGCAAACCAGTCGGCAACGGCGATCCAAGTTTGACCATGTACGGCGCTGCTGTCACGCCCAACATCCACAGGCTCGCCCTCCAATTCGGCGTGCTCGACAACTTCTTTGACTCAGGCGAGGTTTCCGGCGACGGCCATGTCTGGTCCAACGCCGCCATAGGGTCCGACTACCTGGAGAAAACCTGGCAGCAGTCCTATCGCGGCGAAGAGCGAACCTACGACTTCGAAGGAGTGGTTGCCGATGGCTACCCGCTCTTGCAGAAGATTCCCGACGTCAACGAGCCTGCGAGCGGCTACCTGTGGGGCAACCTCGCGGCACACGGCAAAACCTACTACCATTTCGGCGAATTCATCTCGACTGTCTTCTGTGATGAGCCGGCTGCTGCCGATCCTCAACTTGGCCCGGTCCTGGCGGGTCGCGATTGCGCAAAGAAAGCGATCGCTCCGGGCGATGCTCTTCCTGACGAATGGGGCGGTGGCGTCAACAAATGGCCGTGGCCCATTCCCCTGATTGCCGCAAACACCGCAACAAAACCGGAACTCGTAGGGCACTTTGCCCCTGAAGCCCCTGACTTCAATTTGCATATTCCGGATCAAGTGCGAGCCGACGTTTTCCTGCAGCACCTACACGGATGGATTGCCGACAAGCAGCAGGGAAAAGACACCATGCCCAATTTCGTCATGCTGCGGTTTCCCAACGACCACACAGCAGGCACGCGCCCCGGTGGGCCCACTCCGAAAGCATCCGTTGCCGACAATGACTTGGCCATCGGCCGCGCCGTCGAAGCCATCGCCCACTCGCCTTTCTGGGAAGATACTGCTTTCTTTATCCTCGAAGACGACGCGCAGGATGGCGGCGATCACGTGGATGCGCATCGTAGCTATGCGCTTGTGATCAGCAAATATGCGCCGCACGGAGCGAATGGCTCGAGTTTCGTCGACAACCATTTCTATTCCACAGTCAGCGTCGTCCGCACTATGGAATCTCTCCTCGACCTGCCGCCCATGAACAACAACGACGCATTCAGTTCGCTCATCGGAAGTCTTTTTTCCGGCCCTGGCGACCAGCCTCCCTATGTGGCTGACACTTCCAACCGTGAAAACAACCTCATCTATACGGCCAACGCGAAAGACGCTCCCGGCGCGCACGAAAGCATGAAAATGGACTTCCGCCATGCCGACCGTGCCGATGCGCAAAAGCTGAACGTCATCCTCTGGAAGGACGCGATGGGCAGCCAGCCGGTTCCAGCCATGCTCAAACAGCGCAGCAAAATGTCGAGGCACGACGACGATGACTAACCTTCGTTCCTGATGTCGATCGAAACCCAATCTCACGCCCTCACAGCATCCCTTCCTTGCCCGTGTATGGTTGTATGCGGTGGAATTCTTGCGATCCGGAGGATGATGTGTGCGCATTGAATCGTAGAGGTTTTTTAAGAGCGGCTGGGGTCGCCTCGGCAGACACGCTGATTGGCACACGGCTACACGCACTTACGGGAATCCAGTCGGAGCCCTCACGCCGAATCTCCGCCAATGACCACATCCAGATTGCCCTCATCGGGGCGGGTGGTCAGGGTCAGGGTGATACGAAGGCCGCTGTTCAGGTCCCCGGCGTCAAACTGGTCGCTGTGGCCGACTGCTACAACGGCCGCCTTGCGCGCAGCAAGGAAATCTGGGGCGACAACGTTTTCACCACGCGCGATTACAACGAAATCCTCGCCCGCAAAGACATCGATGCCGTCATCATTGGCACCCCCGACCATTGGCATAAACAGGCATCGGTCGACGCCATGAAGGCAGGCAAAGACGTCTACTGCGAAAAGCCGATGATCCACCTCTACGAAGACGGCCCGGAGATGATTGAGACCGCCCGCACTACCGGCCGCATCATCCAAATCGGAAGCCAACGCGTCAGTTCCATCATTTATGCCAAAGCCAAAGAGCTTTTGGCATCCGGCGCAATTGGCCAGCTGAATATGGTCACCGCCCGTTGGGATCGTAATTCATCGATGGGAGCGTGGAACTACACTGTTCCCCCCGATGCCTCGACCGAAAACTGCGACTGGCCGCGCTTTCTCGGAACGGCGCCAAAAATTCCCTTTAACGCCGAGCACTTCTTTCAGTGGCGCAAGTGGAAAGCCTACGGAAGCGGCGTCGCTGGCGATCTCTTTGTGCATCTTTTCAGCGGCACACATTTCATCACCGGCGCCCACGGACCTACGCGAGCCATGGCGACAGGGGCACTTCGATTCTGGAAGGATGGCAGGGACGCAGATGACGTCCTGCTCGGTCTCTTCGACTACAAAGAAGGCTTCAACCTCAGCCTGCGCGTCAACTTTGTCGACGGAGGAGAAGAGAGTGAAGGACTCATCTTTACCGGTGCTGAAGGCACCATGGAGATAGCAGGAGACGCGGTCACCGTCAGCCGCGTGCCGCGTGAAAAAGACCCGGGCCTCACCATCGGTACATTTCCCGAGGCGATGCAGGACCAGATTGAGGCGGAACACAGCAGGAAATTCCCTCACCCGCACCCCGAGGGAGAACCGCCTGTTGGAACCGAACGGTACGTCGCGCCCGACGGCTACAGCGATCAATACGACCACTTCAAGAACTTCTTTGCCGCAATTCGCTCGCGTCAACCTGTCGTCGAAGACGCCGTATTTGGCTACCGCGCTGCCGGAGCGGCGCTTCTCAGCAACCTGAGCATTGAGCGTGGCGCCATCATTCGCTGGGATCCTGAAGCAATGAAATTGTTGTAGCCGGAGAGAACCAAACAATGGCAGCGAACAAGCGAATCGGAGTTCATCTCGGCACAGCGGGCGGCGCATCCAATGCCGTCGAGCGCGCAAAGCAGATAGGTGCCAATACATTTCAGATTTTCACCTCGAGCCCCCGCATGTGGCGCGCTCCCAAGGTCGATTCCCAGCAGGCCGAGCGCATGCGCGCGCTTCGCTCCGCTCTTGAAGTTGGCCCTCTCGTTGTCCACACCAGCTACCTCGTCAACGTCTGCAGTCAGTCCGACGAGATTCGCAAAAAGAGCATCGACGCCTTTCGTGGCGAAATCGAGCGTGCCCTTGCCTTTGGTGCAGAATACCTCGTACTCCATCCCGGCTCGTGGAAGGGCCTCACCCGCGACCAAGGCCTAAAACTGGCCGCCAACTCCATCAAGCAGGCCATCGATGGCCTTCCTTGGCAGGAAGCCCCGTTTCAGATCCTCATCGAAAACACGGCCGGGGCAGAGTTTTCTCTCGGTGGCAGTTTTGAGCAGGTCGCCGAACTCGTCGTGCTCTTGCGTGAGCACGCGCCCGTCGGCGTCTGTCTCGATACCTGCCACACCCATGTCGCCGGATACGACATCGTCACCCCTGCAGGCTACGAGAAAACCGTGAAGCTGGCGTCCTCAACCTTCGGCCTCGACTCCGTACGAGTCTGGCATTGCAACGACGCCAAGGCCGCCCAGGGTTCAAAGCTAGACCGCCATGAGCACATCGGACAGGGAACCATCGGAAACGAGCCATTCCGCAGGCTCCTGAACGACAAGCGCTTTGCCCATTGCGCCTTCATTGCAGAGACCCCTGTCGACGAGCCCGGGGACGAAGAGCGAAACGTCCGAGTATTGAAGAGCCTGATGTCTCCCGCGAAGAAATAACCTACCCATTTACACTGGAAGGTGATGGCGGAAGAAAAAGAGTTCCGATACGACCCTGCAGCAATTGAAACCAAGTGGCAGGAGCGCTGGGCTGCGAACCCTGCGCTCTATGCCGCCGAGCCTACCGATTCGGGTAAGCCCAAGTTCTACGTTCTGGAGATGTTGCCTTATCCCAGCGGCCAGCTCCATATGGGCCATGTGCGCAATTACTCCATCGGCGACGCCCTGGCGCGGCACATGTGGATGCGCGGCTACAACGTGCTTCATCCCATGGGTTGGGATGCCTTCGGCCTGCCCGCCGAAAACGCAGCCCTCAAGAACAACACCCCTCCGCGCGAGTGGACGCTTTCCAACATCGCAGCTATGAAGCGGCAAATGCAGCGCCTCGGCCTGGGCTACGACTGGGCTACAGAGGTCACCACTTGCCTCCCGGACTACTACAGGTGGAACCAGTGGTTCTTCTTGCGGATGTACGAGAAGGGTTTGGCCTACAGGAAGAAGAGCAAGGTCAATTGGTGCCCTGAGTGCGCCACTGTTCTTGCCAACGAGCAAGTCATCGATGGCAAATGCTGGCGACACGAAGACACCATCGTCGAGCAGCGCGACCTGGTGCAGTGGTTTTTCCGCATCACGCACTACGCTCAGGAACTGGTCGAAGGCCTCGACAAGCTCGAAGGCTGGCCCGAAAAAGTGCGCACGATGCAGCGCAACTGGATCGGACGAAGCGAAGGCACTGAAGTCGATTTTGGCGTTGAGAATCGCAGCGACAAGATTCGAGTCTTTACTACGCGCGTCGATACCATCTTTGGAGCGACGAGCGTGCAGCTCGCGCCCGAACATCCGCTTGTTGCTGAATTCACTGCAAACGATCCCAAACTTAAGACAGAAGTGACTCGACTCGTCGAAGAGCAGGGCCGCGCTCGCGAAGCGGGCGACGTGGGCGGAATCGACAAACATGGCGTGCCCACGGGACACTTCGCCCTCAATCCCTACAACGGCGAACGAGTGCCCATCTGGGTAGCCAATTACGTACTCATGGATTACGGCACCGGCGCCATCATGAGTGTTCCGGGCCACGACGAGCGCGACTTCGAGTTCGCAACCAAATACGGAATACCCGTTCGCCGCGTAATTGCGCCGCCTGCGCCCAATGTCGAAGAGCCGTCCATGCCCTTCGTTTCTGAAGACGGCGTGCTCGTCAATTCCGGCCGGTACGATGGCATGACCTGCTCCGCTGCTCAGAAACAACTCCAGGAGTCCGCCGCCCGCCAGGGTTTTGGAGAGGCCAAGATCACATTCCGCCTGAAGGATTGGGGCGTTAGCCGGCAGCGCTACTGGGGCACGCCCATTCCCATGATCCATTGCGAGCGCGACGGTCTGATCCCGGTGCCGGACGACCAGCTCCCCGTGATCCTGCCTGCGCAAATTGAGATTACGCAACAGGGCGGTTCGCCGCTCAGCCGTGTGCCCGATTTCGTCAACGTTTCCTGTCCAAAATGTGGTGGACCCGCGCGCCGCGAAACCGACACGATGGATACCTTCGTCGATTCAAGCTGGTACTTCTATCGCTACACCGACGCGAAAAATGGCTCTGCCCCGTTCGATCCTGCCCGTGTTCGCTACTGGTTCCCCATTGATCAGTACATAGGCGGCGTCGAACACGCCATTCTCCATCTCATCTATTCACGCTTCTGGACCAAGGTCATGCGTGATCTGGGCCTCGTCCGCAACGACGAACCGGCACGCCGCCTGTTCACGCAGGGCATGGTCATTAAAGACGGCGCCAAAATGTCGAAGTCCAAGGGCAACGTGGTCTCGCCCGACGACATGGTTGCGCGCTATGGCGCAGACGCAACGCGCATGTATGCACTCTTCGCCGCCCCTCCCGACCGCGATCTCGACTGGCAGGAAGATGGCGTTGCTGGCGTCAGTCGCTTTCTCGGCCGAGTGTGGCGCCTGACTGCGAAATACGCGCCGTTAGTCCACTCGGGAACTCAGAATCAGACCGAAACCCAAAGGGTCGAACCGGTCGCGCAGAAACTGCGGCGAAAGCTCCACCAGACCATTGCAAAAATCACTCAGGATTTCCAAGGCCGCTGGCATTTCAATACCTGTGTCGCCGCAATCATGGAGCTGGTGAACGAGATCCAGGCTGCCGACGCGCAAATCGCCGCCGGTGAGGTTCCTTCGCCGATTTTGGCCGAACTCCTGCGAAATCTCGTTCTGCTGCTGGCGCCGTTTGCACCGTTTGTCGCCGCAGAATTGTGGGAGGAACTCGGCGAAAAAGGTGCGATTCTGCGTGCGCCTTGGCCGGTCAGCAATCCCGAACTCGCCAGAGAAGACGAGATCGAATTCCCGGTGCAAATCAACGGAAAGTTGGTCATCGTGGTTCGAGTGCCTGCGGGTTCCGATTCCAAAACAATGGAAGCCGCCGCTCTGGCCGACGAGAAGGTCGCCGCGCGCCTTGCCGGCAAGACCGTCGCCAAGACCATCGTGGTGCCCGGAAAGCTTGTGAACTTGGTGGTGAAGTGATCGCGGACTCTGCCAGGCCGCATGCTGTGCGAGGTACCCAGACGCTTGTCGACCAGATGGGATGGGTTTTCAGCAAACCGTCCCTCGTTGGCTCCGAAATTGCCTGGCGTTGGCTCGTTGGCATTCCGCTGCTTTATCTCGGCTGGCAGCAGGGCTGCGCCATCATCGCAGCAATTCCTCTGCAATCGACCGGCCTCGCAAATCTCGACACGCAGAACCCCTGGGTAGCCTCGGTCCAACTCGCCGATGCGTGGGAGCGCTACCAACCCGATATCCTCGCGGCTTTCCGCTGGCTCATACCCATGGGCGCGGTGGCATGGGTCATCGCATCGGCCATTGGCCGCAGCTTCCTTCTTAAGCGCCTCGAACCTGCACTGCGCTTTCGACCTGTAGGAATGATCTCGCTTCAGTTCGTTTGGACCGCGCTGTTCGTCGTTGTCTTCTTTGGGTGGTTCCGATCCATGCAATGGGCTGCCGCCACTCACATCACGGCCAACGGAGAAGCAGACCTCATTGGCTACTTCATCTGGGCGATTTTTCTTTCGCTCGCATTCTTCACGCTCTGGGCGGTCGTGAATTGGCCTCTCGCGATTGCGCCCATAGTGATGCTCCTTGAAAATCGCTCTCCACTGTCCGCAATCATCGAAAGCTTTCGCCTCGGTCGCGCTTTCACCGGCAAACTCATGGAGATCAATCTGGTCATGGGCATCGTGAAGCTGGCACTGATCGTGCTCGCCATGGTGTTCTCCGCGGCGCCCTTGCCTTTCAGCGATGAACTCGGCCCCGATGCCTTGCACTTTGTCACTGCGGGCGCCATCTTGTTCTATCTCGTTGCCAGCGATTACTTCCATGTAGTCAAGCTCAAGGGCTTCCTTGAGTTCTGGCATACTTTTCGCGGAAACCCGGCTTAAATCTCCATGGCAAGCTAAGCATCGGCTGATCATTTCGCGCCGTTCGCTGCTTCCTCTTTCAGATAGGCTTCGCTCAAAGTGCCCTTCGATTGTGCCAGCGGCAACAGGGTGGGATAGAACTGAACAAACGTCGTATCCACGGCTGCGTGCGCGATATGGCAGGTATAACACGGAGCGCCCTGCGGGATCAGCGTGCCGTTCTTATCCGCTGAGTCGAAATCAAAAAACGCCCACTTGCCCGGGAACCGCCCCTCATCCTTCACGTGGACTTCCAGCCCCATCCGTTCCGTGCTCTGATAATGTCCGGTCTTGTTGATCGAACCCTTCGTTCGAGACCCGCGCACTTCCAGCACCAGGACCGTCTTGTCCGGCCACATGCCCTTCTCCAGAAAGCTTCGATACGCAGCCGGAGTCACAAACACGTTGTCGAACATCGACTGATCCATTTCCATCGCTTTGGGCGAGTAGCTCATATCGATCCCCGAAGTCAGGAAAACCCACTCCCGGTAATTGCCGATTGGCTGCAGGTCGCCGTTCGCGGCGTAACTCGGCGTGTCTAAACCTGCGGCCGAAACTTGAGTAGGCATCGAAGCCGAGTGGCCAAAGATCAACCCTGCGAGGAGCACGGAACAGGGAATCGCTAGCAAAAGTCTCTTGGGAGACACGTCGACCTCCAGGGATCAACTCCAGATACGCTTGTTTGGGTGGATTCGTTGCAATGCCGGCCAGAATCGCCTAAAAAAGCTTCAACTGGATTACGAGATACTTCTTCGGATCCTTGCGCATGTCCTTGATGAGTTGTTGCGCATTATCCAACGTCTCGTCGGCGTGGTCGTAGAGCGACCGATTCTGGATCAACTGCCCAATCGAGCCTTTGCCTTCGTCGACACTTTGCAAAATCGAGTCAAGATGAGTCACCGTGTCATCGAGCTTCTTCGCAAAGGCGGGATCCTTTGACAGCTTGCCCAGCGATCCCTTGCCGGCATTGATATCCGCTATCAACTGCTTGGTCTCATTCACAGTCGAATTCAAATTGTTGTAAAGAGTCTCGTCCTTCAGCAGTTTTCCCGCCGTACCATTGCCTGCATCGAGACCGGCTGCAATATTGTCCACGTGCTCAATGGTCGAATTCGCCCGCGTGTACAACGTATCGTCAGTGATAAGTTTGCCCAAGGACCCCTGACCCTGACTGATGTGGCCGGTGATGTTGCTCAGGTCATCGGTAATTTTGTTCACCTTGGCCAGAAACTTCGGGTCGTTAATCAGAGCTCCCACAGTTCCCTTGGAGGAGTTCAGGTTGTCTGCCAGGACCTCGAGCTTTTTCACCAGGCTCGCGACTTCGTCAATCGAAGTCTGACTGGTCCGTATAACGTCCTGGATGCTGGGTGCACCGGTGGCCTTTAGCTCTGCGCCGCTCGCGGGCGGGGGACCCGATGCGCCGCTCGAATCAATATCGACGTAGCTATCGCCAAGGACTCCTGCCTGCGCAATCGAGGCGGTCGAAGTCGTATGGAGGTCACGTATGAACTCTTCTCCCACGCGCATCGTCACTTCCACGGGTGAAGGGTTTCGATCTGGAACCACGCGGATGCGGACGACGCTTCCAATGGTGACGCCTTCAAGGGTCACCGGGGCGCCATTCTTCAGCCCGGACGCGTTGGCAAAGTAGGACCTGAGAGTGAGTTTCGGCGCGAACGGGCCGCCCGTCGAGCCTGACATCAGGAAAATCAGGACGATGAGCACCGCCATGGCAGCAAGGACCAATGCTCCAACCCTAAGTTGTGACCACTGAATCTCTTTGCGGCTTGGCACGTCGTTCCCCTTGCTGTTCTGGGCAGGGTGCAAACAACTTCAACGCCTTGAGGATACCAGACCCACCTGCATTACCGCCCGTCTTCGAGTGCAACGCTTGCCATCGCCAAATCACCGGTATGCGTGAGCGAAAGCGCGGCCCGCGCAACCCCTAGCTGCGCCGCTATTTGCGCCGCTCTGCCATGAAACCGGAGAGAGGGCCGACCCCCTGGCTCACGCACTACTTCGATCTCTAGCCAGTTCACCCCACGACTGATACCCGTACCCAATGCCTTGGCTCCCGCTTCTTTTGCAGCAAACCGTGCGGCCAGGCTTTCCGCCGCCTTGCGTTTGCGCAAACAGTATGCCTGCTCCGCCTCCGTGTAGACACGATTGAGAAAACGCTGGCCGAAGCGCTCCAGCGATTGTTGAATCCGGTTGATTTCCACGAGGTCAATGCCGCTGCCCAGGATCATTGTGATTTGAAACTAAATCATTCGCGACCGTCTTGGAACTCGCCCTCACGAAGTTTTGGCGGCCAAGCCGTCGAGTTTGCCCCCGGCTCGGCGTCATCGGAGAGGTCCGAAAAACGTGTCTGAAAGCGGGTCAGCTCATCGTTCCAACCCGACACACCTGTCACGCTCGATTCTGCACGTCCGATAAACCCTCCATGAGCAATATGAACGCACCGGCTGTCTCGAGAAGAAAGGAGGCTTATCCGTGGGCTCTGCAATTCTGGGCAACCGCTCACGTCGAACCAGGCCGTCTCGTGCAAATCCTCACCGGAGCAATTTTGGGCTGCGGCGGCTGGGTTTTGAGCCGCGGCGCAAGCGACAACGGTGCCGTTCACATGGTTTTCGAGTTCGAACGCGAGAATTGCGAAGACATCTACAGCGTACTCGTCTCCTCTGGTCTCAACCTGAGCCACATCGGTCACTTCCGGCTGACTGAACTCTGCCAATGCACACGCCGCAGCGCGACTGATTGCGGAGGCGACATCGTAAGCATCGATCTCGATATCGAGACATTTCCAGCAGAGCCGCAAGTATTCGGGATGCCAAGCGGCCTCTAGACGCGCCGGATTGGGCATTGAACAACTACCACGCCTTGGGTCATTTCCCTGCGTAGGGATCCGGCACGGGCTCGGCGCTTTCCACCCATGCCGTATCAATCATGTCCCGCAGCATGCTCGCGCCGGCGGCCAGCCTGCCCGCAGTAAAGTCGCGCGACTCCTTCGTCCCGGCGCCTGCGAAGCCGCCGGCCTTTTCCAGTTGGTATACCCGCTCCACATAAGTTGCCGATTGGCGCAAATAAGCTACATATGCATCGAAAAGATCTCCTTCTACAACGTGAGGCGCCGTCATCTTCAGACGAACCTGTTCTGCGTGCAGGTTCGCAGCCACAAAGGGGCCTTCAAATGCCCAGTGAATCTGATGCTCTGTTGTGTAGCCTTGCGGGTTTGGTCCCACCCAACCGTTATATTGAATCGTCGTGTGCAAAGGTTGCGCAGCGTCCCCGACATAATGCCCCAGCCAACCCGCGTAGAACAAACACGCCTGCTCCACACCGCGCGTGTCCTGTTTCTCTTGCGACAATTGGCGATAAGCGCGCAATGCAGCCTTGAGTCGCTCCCAGATCTCGGTTGCCTCCCACGGCTGAAGTCCAATCTTTTCAGGTCTTTCACCCGCGGCAAAAACCTTGGCCTCGAAATCGAGCCGACGACGAGGGAGTGGTCCCAGTGCATCGGCAGGTTCCAGGTCGATAAAGTGCTCCGGCGCCTGCGCGGCATTCAGTTCTGGCTCGGCTGGCGACCGCCATCTGTCCGGTTCCGGGCCCAGATACTCAATTTCATCGAGAGCAGCCGGAGAACGAAGGAACTCAGGAACGTCGTTTGGAAGAGCCGATGCTGCCAAACGATTCACCATCCGGTGCCCTTCGTTTCCCCACGCATTCCCTGTGCGGGGAAAACCAATGAAAAGCGAACCGGCAAAAAGCAACAGAACGAAAGAAACACCCGACCTCAACATGGAGTCAGTATACGATTGGAAAAGGTGACGCCCGATGCACCGGAAACCCAGATTCCGGGCCGAATACCCATGACGCCAAGGTCAGGTCACCGGGGTAACGAGACGAATGCTCTTCCGGGTGCAACCCGGCTTTTTTTGAGTAACATAGCTATAGGTCAGACGCATCGTCAGACGGCAACGAGTGCGGTGCAAACGCCCTTTTTTTGGCCAGCCACCGGCGAACTGCTTCCCACATGACCCGCGAGACCTGTCCGGGGAAGACTGCACTTGATTGCAGGAGATTGCGAGAGCCATGGATACGGGAGAAACCCGGCAAGGCAAGGGATTGAGTAAGAGCCCGTCGCCCTCCACCTGGTCTGCGCTTGCAGTGCTCTCGCTTGCCATGGCCGCCGGAGGCATCTCAGTCCGGCTTGAACAGGGTCCGCGTTTCGACTGGCTGCTCCTGGTCACCGCCATGGGCACAACGGCCGCTGTTGCCATGCGACTCCTCGCCGACAATTCCGCCGAACGCGAAGCGGCAACTCGGTATCCCGGCGATCCGATTAAAGACGTTCTTGATTCGGCCGGTCCCATCACGGTCGCAATTGATCTTGACGGCAAACTTACCTATTTGAATCCCTCTGCGGAACGCCTCCTCGGATACCACGCCTTCGAAGTTCTAAACAAGATTCGCTCCACCGAGTTGCTTGCTCCCGGCGAAGGCGCCCGTCTCGTGGTCGAATTGCAGAAGCTCTGCGGGATCGACCAGTCCGACACCCAAACTTCCGAAGAACGGCTCGCGGCATACAAAGAAGTTGTCCGCTCCATTCCGCCAAGTCAGGTCACAAGCTTTGAAACGCACATGCGGCGAAAAGATGGTGCGCTCTTTCCGGTTCGTCTGCATGTCTCGTCCATGCGCAATCATGCCGGTGAGCCCATCGGCCTTGTCGGCGTTGCCCTCGATCAAAGCACCACCATTCGCAAGGATCAGTGGAAGCGCGAAGCTCGAGAACGCTATCGCGACGTCTTCGAAAACTCCAGCGAGATGATCGCTACGCTCGACTTGACCGGCAGATTCCTGTACGTCAATCCTGCTTGGAAACGTTGTTTCGCTGAGAGCCAGTCAGCTTCGGGAGAAGGCGAGTTTTTCGAGCAGGCCTTTAATCCAGATTCTCGCGCCGACGCCGCGGCTCTCTTGCGCCGTGTTTTGGATGGAGAAACGATCGACCGCGCTCCAGTTCGCAACGAGACGGGCGACGGTCATGTGCAGGAGCTCGAAATCAGCCTTCATCAGCGGCGCAGGGCAGGGAAGCCGATGGCTGTCCAATGCCTCATCCGCGATGTGACGCAACAGAAGCAGCGCGAACATCGGTTGGCTCTGCAACTGCTTGTCACTCAGATTGTCGGCGAAAACGTGTCCTCAGAAATGGCCGCGATGCGCGTTCTTGAAGCGCTTTGCGTTTCGCAGGGTTGGGACGTAGCCGTCAAGTGGGATATCAATCATGAAGAGAATCGCCTTGAGTTCAGCACCGCCTGGGGCATGCCGGGCAAAGAAGCCGAAGCGCTGATCCAGGAGAGCATGGGGGCAACGTTGGCTCCCGGGGCTACGCTGCCAGGGCGCGCCTGGGCAGAAGGCAAGTTGGTCTGGATGACCGATCTGGCCAAGTCCACCAACGATGCGCGCGTCAAAAACTCCTTACGTCGCAAAATGGTTTCGGGTTGGGCCGTGCCCGTGCAGGTTGGCAACAGCATGCTCGCCGTGCTCGAGTTCTATTGCCATCTCCGCATTCGCGAAGACCGTGAAACCACGGCCGCAATGGAAACCGTGGCAGCATCGCTCGGCCAAATGCTGGCTCGGACGCGCGAGCGAGAGCGCGCCGAAGAACTCAGCCGTCAGCAGAAAATTCTCTTGCATTCCGTGGCAGACGGTATCTGCGGGGTTGATCGCAATGGTCTCGTGCGGTTCGCAAACCCGGCTGCCACACGCTTGCTGGGTGCGCCCGTTGCAAGCCTGATTGGAAAACCTGTCCACGAACTCGTGCATGGCTATGCTCCTGCCAGCCGAAAATGCGGCGAAAGTTGCGCTCTGCTTCGCGCTGCCTCAGGACGCGTACCATCCACGGGAGAAGACACCATCTATCGTGCCAATGGAGTGGGTTTCCCGGCAGAATACTTCCTGAACCCGATTCTCGATCAGGGCAGGTACTCGGGTTCTGTGTTGAGCTTCCGCGATATCAGCCAGCGCTACGCTCTTGATCGCTTGAAGGATGAGTTCGTCTCTACCGTCAGCCATGAGTTGCGTACTCCGCTCACTTCAATTCGCGGCGCTCTGGGGTTACTCTCCTCTGGCATCCTCGGCGAGATCAATGAAAAGGCGTCGAACCTGCTGCGCATTGCGCTCAGTAACTCCGATCGCCTCGTCCGGCTGATCAATGACATTCTCGATCTGGAGCGCGCGCAGAGCGGCCGCGAGCCGTTGGTTTTCCGTCCGGTCCAGATGGCCGACATTGTGCGCCAGGCTATGGATGGCATGCAGCTTCAAGCCGAGGCCGCTGGGGTTCTCCTCATTCACGACAAGACGCAGGTCGAAATCACGGCAGACGCAGATCGCCTGCTCCAGGTGCTTACGAATCTCTTGTCCAACGCGGTCAAGTTCTCGCCGCAAAACTCCGCGGTTTCCATCATGATTCGCCCGGGATCGAGTGGCGTGACGCTCTCGGTCATTGATCAGGGCCGTGGCATTCCTGCGGACAAACTTGAAGCGATCTTCGGACGCTTTCAGCAGGTGGACGCATCCGATTCGCGCCAGCGGGGAGGCAGCGGGTTAGGCCTGGCCATTTGTCGGGCAATCGTCGGCCAGCATAATGGACGCATCTGGGCCGAGCGCAATCCTGTCCGCGGTTCCACGTTCCGCGTATTCCTACCGTATCAGCCGGCCGCCGCATCGAAATCCAAGGCCACGGCTCCTGATACGCCGGGCCAGGGCGTCGTGCTCCTCGCAAGCGACAACGGCGCTTCTCGACCGCTGCTCGGCGCAGAATTGGCCGACCACGGATATCGCATTCTCGAGACCGCCACTGCCGACCAGACGCTCGCCGCCGCCCACGACGGGGTCGAGGTCATCGTCATCGACACGGGCTCCCACGGAGCAAACGGTTGGGAACTTTTACCCCAAATGCGCCGGACCAGCCCCGAGGCGCATACACCGTTGCTCATCATGAGCCTCGATACCCAGCAGACTGGACAAGATGGGTTTGTGAGTGGCTCGGCTCGTTCCGCGGGTGCCGCAGGCCACATTGCCGAACTGGTGCGCACGCAAGGTACTGTGGGCGATCCGGCTCGCGTCCTGGTTGTCGAAGCGGATGCCGGGCGGGCCCTCCTGGTAGGCGAAGCATTCTCGCGCGAAGAGACGACCGTCAAAATCGCTCATACCAGCGAGCAGGCGATGGATGAATGTTTCCTGTTTCAACCGCATCTGCTCGCGCTGAATCTTGATTTACCGGAAGACGAGACACTCAACCTGGTCAATCGCCTTCGCGAACAGGAAATTCTGTCGCGAGTCGTCCTCGTGTTGTACTCGGGCGTTCAGCTCACGGCCGACAGCGCAAAAAACTATACACTGGAACCGGCAACACTGGTTCGTTTGGCACAAATTCAACCCGAACAACTCGAGCGACTGCTCATCACCATCCTTCGCGGGCTCAATCCTCCCGTCGAAGCGGAAGAGGAAATCATCGATATATCAGGGGTCCGTGCCATCTAAAAAAAGAAGGAATTCGGTCGCACGCCGTCTGTTTTGAATACTAAAGTCGAGTACCAGCCGGCGCAGCGCTTTTGATTGCACCGGCCCAATGGGATACTCACTGTCAAGGGCCGGAATTGGAGAGTTCGAAAATGCAGCACCGTATTTTGATAATTGACGACGAAGATGATATTCGCGAGATCGCTGCAATGAGTCTGGAGACCGTTGCAGGTTGGGAGGTCATGGTAGCCAATTCGGGAGCCCAGGGTTTAACGCGAGCCGCAATGTACAAGCCCGATGCGATCCTTCTTGACGTGATGATGCCCGGGATGGACGGTCCCACCACATTCCGCGAACTTCGCAAGAATCCTGCAACTGCAAAGATTCCCGTACTCTTTCTCACGGCCAAGGTGCAAGCCACCGACCGGCGCCGATTCGCCGACCTCGGCATCGAGGCGGTCCTCGTCAAGCCTTTCGATCCGATGACTCTCTCCAATCAAATCGCAAGCGCGCTGGGTTGGGAGTAGTTGACCCGACCATGGGAAGTCCAAACGACATTCGCGTCGCCGAAGCGATGCAGCGCCTATGGGACCAACACCGACCTCAGATCGAAGAACGTGTCTTGGTCCTCGAGTTGGCGGCTGAGGCTCTCGCCAATCGCAGCTTGAACGACGAATCTTGCGCGTCCGCTCGTGCGGCAGCCCACAAACTGGCTGGTGTTCTCGGGACGTTCGGTCTGGAAGAAGGTACACAGCTCGCAAGAGAAGCCGAGATTTTCTACGACGATTTCGCTGGCGCTTTACAAGCTTCAGCCGAACGCCCCCAATTAATCGCTTCAAGGATCCGAACACTCATCGAATCGAAAAAGTAGATTGCCTCTTTTCACCAGTTAAACTCGACTTGAATGATCTCCCGCGACCCATCCGAACGGCAGCTCGACCTCTCCTTTGCAGAAGAAATGCCCGTGCGTCGCATCTGGCCAGTGCGCGAGTTAGTTGAAGAAATGCGCGATCTGGTTGAGCGTCAGTTCCCGGACGTTTGGGTCGAAGGCGAGGTATCCAATCTCCGCATCGCTCCCTCTGGTCATCTCTACTTCACTCTAAAAGATGCTGATGCGCAGCTGCCTGTCGTTATCTTTCGGCGTCAGGCAATGCTGCTGCGCTTTAACCCCGAGGATGGCCTCCATGTGCTGGCACGAGGCAAAGTGAGTGTCTACGGACAGCGTGGTCAGTTGCAGCTCGTTGCAGAAGCCTTGGAGCCAGTCGGTGCAGGATCGCTTCAACTCGCCTTCGAACAGCTCAAAGAGCGACTCAAGGGCGAAGGTCTCTTCGATGCAGATCGAAAGCAGGCCCTCCCTACTTTTCCCCGCGGCGTTGGGATTATTACCTCGCCCGCAGGTGCTGTAATTCAAGATTTTCTGAATATCGTGAGCCGTCGGCATTCCGGCCTTAATGTCCTCTTATTTCCCGTCACCGTACAGGGAGATTCGGCGCCGGCCGAGATCGAGGCTGCGATTTCGGCTCTGAACACCACCGCGCTTGTCGATGTCATTGTGATTGCACGCGGAGGAGGCTCCCTCGAAGATCTCGCTCCATTCAACAGTGAACGCGTGGCGCGAGCCATTAGCGCATCCAAACTACCGGTCGTCTCGGCAATCGGACATGAAACCGACTTCACCATTGCGGATTTTGTTGCAGACCTGCGCGCCCCCACACCTTCTGCAGCTGCCGAACTGATCACCGAGGCACAGCACAAAGTCGCCGAGCGGGTAATACTGATCGCACAGAGGTTGGAGCGCGCTACCCGTTACCAGCTGCTCCACGCTCGTGAGCACTTTCAAAGTGTGCACCCAGAAAGCACTGAATGGCGCATGACTGCGTTGCTCAATCGGCTCAGCCAACGGCTCGACGATTGCACATTTCGCATCGAAGCTGCGCTTGCACAGAGTGTTCATGACGGTGAAGGTCGCCTCGCTCGCCTTGTTCAGGCGCTGATGCATCACGATCCAGGCCGCCAAATAAGTGCCGCACGTGAGCGCCTTTCGTCCGGCCGGATCCACCTGGATCGCGCCATCGAGAACTCTCTTCGTACAACGACGACACGCCTGCATTCGCTCGCAGCGCAGCTTCACGCCCTTTCACCGCTCGCTGTCCTTGATCGGGGCTACGCACTTGTCCAATCATCCGATGGGATTCTGATACGATCCATTGCGCAAGTCGATAAAGGAGAATTAATCTCCGCCAGATTTTCTGATGGCTCAATCGCGAGCCGCGTTGAAGAAAAGCTTGCATTGAATCACACTGAAAGACGAAAGACCAGGAAGACGTAAAGAATGAGCGCATCCCCTATTCGCAAACTTTTCGGAACGGACGGCATCCGGGGAGTAGCTGGCGAACCGCCCCTCGATCATGTGACTGTCTATGCAGCAGGCCTCGCACTGGGTCATGCGCTCCGCAAGTCAACCGCAGTCCCCAAAGTGATCCTTGGCCGCGACACTCGTGAGTCGAGCGGCTGGATCGCTTCCACCGTGGCTGCTGGACTTCGGTCTGCTGGCGCCAACGTTGAGAGTGCCGGGGTAGTGCCCACTCCGGCCGTGGCATTTCTCGCTCGCAAACTTGGCTGCCAGGCCGGGGTCGTTCTTTCCGCTTCGCATAATCCCTGGCGAGACAATGGCATCAAGCTCTTCGGCGGCGATGGCTTCAAGCTTCCGGATGCCGAAGAGGCGGCAATCGAAGAAGAGATCCTTGTCCATGCGGCAAAAGGTGTTACGCCTAAACCGGAATCCATTCCTCCCCTTGAGGACAACACGGCACTCAAATTCGATTACATTGATTTTCTTCTCAGCGTATGCCCGGGCCTGAGTCTGGGAAAGCTACAGGTTGTTGCCGACTGCGCAAACGGCGCGGCCTCTGCCATCGCCCCTGATTTGTTCTCCCGTCTTGGCGGAGATGTCACCCTGCTCAACATTGCTCCAGATGGTCGCAATATCAACGAAAACTGCGGTGCGCTCCATCCACAATCGGTGGCGGCTGAAGTCAGCACGCGCGGCGCGCAGATCGGACTTACCTTTGACGGCGATGCAGATCGCTGCATGTTGGCCGGTGCTCATAATAACGTCATCAATGGCGATGCCATCTTGTTGATGGCTGCTCGCGATTTGAAACAACGGGGCCTGTTGACGGGCGACCTTGTCGTTGCCACCACCATGTCCAACATGGGCTTGGAAGCTGCGCTCAAGCGATCCGGCTTTCGCATGCTGCGCGCGCCTGTCGGAGACCGTTATGTGCTTGAGCAGATGCAGCAGCACGACGCGGCTCTCGGCGGAGAGCAGTCCGGTCATATCCTCTTTCCTCACCTGGCCACAACCGGCGACGGACTGCTCACAGCTCTCGTTATTCTGGATCTGATTGCGCGTACCGGGAAGAGTATCGATGAGTTGACTGCCGACCTGAAAGTCTTTCCGCAGGTCATCATTAATGTGAGGGTGCGCGAGAAGAAGCCGCTCAAGTCAATCACCGCAATTGCCGCTCGCATTCGCGCTGCCGAAGAGGAACTCAGGGACTCAGGTCGCGTCGTGATCCGCTACAGCGGCACGGAACCCCTGGCACGCGTCATGATTGAAGCTGAATCCGAGGAAGCCATGCGGCGCCACGCGGAAGCAATCGCCGACGCGATACGCGTCGAACTCGGCACTGATCAAACTAACGATCACTGACCGACTGTTGCATGTGAATCGAAGAGAGAAATAAAAATCTTGTTTGGCCGTTTAGAGATCCCGCCAGTTTGGTCCAAACGCCAAATCCGCCACCAACGGAACGTTCAGCTTCACCACGCCTTCCATTTCTGCGCGCACCAGCTTCTCCATTTCGGCTTTCTCATCGAGTGCGACTTCAAACAGCAATTCGTCGTGGACCTGCAAAACCATCCGCGATGTCAACTTTCGTTCGGTTAGCTTCCGGTCAAGCGAGATCATCGCCAGCTTTATCAAGTCCGCCGCGGTTCCTTGCAGGGGCGTGTTGACAGCCGTGCGCTCGGCAAACCCTCTTTGGTTGGGGTTGCGGCTCTCGATATCGGGAATCGGCCGCATTCGGCCAAACATGGTCCGCACGCTACCCTTGGCACGCGTTTCCTCCAGTGTCCTGTCGATGAATGCCTTCACTCCAAGATACCGTGCAAAATAGCGGTCGATGTAGGCCCGCGCTTCTGCCTGCGGTATCCCAAGCTGTGTCGCAAGTCCAAAAGCTGAAATCCCATAGACAATTCCGAAGTTCACCGCCTTGGCGCGATTGCGCGTCTCCTTGTCCATCTTTTCGGCAGAAACACCAAACACCTCGCTCGCAGTCAGCGTGTGAATGTCTTCATCGTTCTCAAATGCCCGCACGAGCAGAGGGTCTCCGCTGAAATGCGCCAACAGCCTGAGCTCAATCTGCGAGTAATCCGCAGAGAGGATCTCCATTCCGGGCGCAGCTACAAATGCCGCGCGAATTTCACGCCCAAGCTCAGTCTTGATGGGAATGTTCTGTAAATTCGGATTGATCGAAGACAATCGTCCCGTCGCTGTTGCAGCCGCTTGAAACGTCGTGTGCACGCGGGAGTGGCTGTCCGCAAGCAGGGGCAGGGCATCGATGTAGTTCGACTTCAGCTTTGACAGATGCCGGAACTCCAGCACCAGCCGAGGAACATCGTTGGTCTCGGCCAGTTGTTCCAGCACATCCTGTGCAGTCGATACCGTCTTGCCTTTGCCGCGGACATTCGGCGCTGGTAGACCCATGTGCGAGAACAAAACTTCACCGAGTTGCTTCGGCGAGTTGATGTTGAACCGCCGTCCAGCCAACTCGTAGATTCGCTCGCCCACTCGCTCGAGCTCACCTGCAAACCGCGAGGACAGACCCTCCAGAACCTTGATGTCAATGCGCACTCCGGCGCGTTCCATCCGATACAGAACCGGCGCGAGCGGCAGGTCAATCTCACCGTAAACTCTGGTCACCTCCACCTTCTCCGCTTCCTCCCGCAGGGCTGGAACGAGGGCTCGAATCGCGGCGGCGCCTGCTGCGAGCGTCGAAGGGGTCGATTGACCGTGGCGAGCAGCTACATCCGCCAGAGACTGCGTGGCGTGGGTGGGGTTGAGGGAATAAGAAAGCAACATCGTGTCATCGACAGGGCCGCCCAGCTCAATCCCGAGCTCTGCAAGCGTATGTAGCATTTGCTTCCAGTCATGCACGCGCTTGGGAACGGCCGCATCTTCGAGCAGCATTTTCAATTCCGGCGCAACATGCATTCGGAGTGCATTTTCCGACTGCGCACTTACGCCGATGGGACAATCGACTTTCCTCTCTTCTGAGTCGGCAGCGTCAAGCAAAGAAAGTGTCTCCGGAACTGCATCTTCCGACTCCCCGGCTCGGGGCGCCGGTGCATCCAAGACAAACGCAAAGCCGTCGCGCTTTGCCGCTTTGTAGAATGCCGACGTTTGTTCCACAGTCGGTTCTTCAATCAGCTCAATCTTGCTTGCCCTGGTAGACGGCTGCAGATCTCGCAGCATCGATGTAAATTCAAGCTCTGTGAAGAGGGTCCGGCACGCCTCCAGATCCGGTTCTGACGTCTCCATCGTGTGTAGGTCAAGCTCAAGAGGAACGCGGCAATCAATTGTGACCAGTTCCTTCGAAAGCAGAACGGCGCCGCGATTGTGCTCCAGCGATTCGCGATAACTCTTCCGCTTTACTTCTTCCGTGCGATCCAAAACAGCTTCCACGCTTCCAAATTGGACAATCAGATCAACGCTGCCTTTGTCCCCGATACCCGGCGCGCCCGGCACGTTGTCTACGGAATCGCCTCGCAAAGCCATCACATCCACAACCCTTTCCGGTGGCACGCCAAGGGTCTCCATCACTTTGGCGGGATCAAGCACCAGATTGTCCTTTTGCGGATTGAGAATTTTCACGTGAGACGTAACCAACTGCATCATGTCCTTATCGCCAGAAACGATAAAAACTTCGTGACCGTGTTCAGCCGCCTTCCGGGCTAGCGTGCCGATCACATCGTCCGCCTCAAAGCCTTCTGCTTCTAGGATCGGGATGCGCAGAGCATCCAACGCCTTGCGGATGTAGGGAATCTGTTTTCTAAGGTCCTCGGGCATAGCTTCGCGATTCGCCTTGTAACCCTCATAGCTCATTTCTTCGAAGCTCTGCAACTTGGAATTCCACTTGCGCAATTTGCCCATTGTCCGCGCCCGTTCGTCGCGAAAGACTTCTCCACTCACATCAAAGACAGCTGCGAAATATCGAGGTGAGAAGTCCTGGCGGAGCTTCTTGATCATGTTCACAAACACATACGTCGCGGCGGTCGGCAGCCCGGAACGGGTCGACATGGGACGGCTCCGCTGCATCGCATGATAGGCGCGGAAAATGAACGACATTGCGTCGAGTAAATAGACGGGTTGCTTGGATTCGTCGGGCACGTTACCGAGTCTATCAGGGCCTCGAACCTCTCCAATCCATCCACTATTTCGACCCCGCTCCCATAATCCGGTGACCCTTCGAGCATTAAATTCATGCATCATTCCGCCGCAGATGCCTTTCTGGATGCGGTCGCCGCCAAATCACACCGAGGTCACTTGCTCCTCTCCGCATGCTCCAGTAGCGTGATGCTATGAGTCTTGAGCCACTAGGAGAGGCCGGCCCGTCGACAGCAGGCCCACAGCCTGGCACAGCCCCTGCTAAGTCACTCTTTCAACGTTTATGCGGTCGTCCGCTTATGGATATGGCGGTCCTGCTGCTGATTGCCGTCGTATTTTCCGGACTCCATCAGCCCGGGCATGTGCTCGGCGACACCGATATCTGGTGGCATATCGCCGACGCACGCCAGGTGACGGAGACTCATCACTTCATTCACACCGATCCCTATTCGTTCACGCTCAAAGGCCAGCCTTGGGTCAACCCGGAGTGGCTCTCTGAGATGCCGTTCTGGCTCGGATACAAGGCCTTCGGACTCATCGGTATTTCGTATGCAACGTTTCTTGGGATCGCTGCCAATGTGTTGTTTCTTTACTGGCGTAATTACCTCAAGGCAGGGAATCCAGGGGTAGCCCTCTGGACCGCGGCTCTTGGCTTTTTCTTAATGTCGGTGAACACCAACGCTCGCACCATTCTCTTTGCTTATGTCGCTCTTACCGCCGAATTGGCAATCCTTGAAGCCACGGAGCGCGGAAATAAACGTCTGCTTTGGCTCCTACCCCCGATTTTTAGCGTCTGGATCAATCTGCACGGTAGCTGGATCATCGGCATGTTTCTGCTGTGCGTCTACATCCTTTGTGGCTGGTTTCGAGTCGAGCTGGGCTTGCTCGAGCAGCCGGCATTTTCCCGTGAGGACCGCAATCGCTTGCTCTTCGTCACCGCGCTCAGTCTGCTGATGCTCTTGCTCAATCCATACGGGTGGCGCCTCATCTGGAACCCCTTCGACATGGCGCTGAATCAGAATCTGAACATTGCCAACGTCCAGGAGTGGCAGCCACTGAACCTCGCCTGGCTTGGCGGCAAGGCAGCGCTGCTGGCAATTGCTCTCATGGTCATTGCCAATGCAATGCGGACGCGTAAGTGGCAGGTTTACGAATTAGCTTTCGTTTTTTTTGCATGGTACGCCGCTTTCGACCATGCCCGGTTTACGTTTCTTGCCGCTGTACTGACCACTCCTCTCCTCGCCAAAGATCTCACGCGCAGCTTCTTTCCTGATTTCACCGAGAAGACAATCCCTGCTCTCAATCTCGTCATTGCCGTTGGATGCCTTTTCGTTGTCGCCTGGTTTTTCCGGCCATCCACGAAACTTGAGCAGCGCATGGCAGCAGATTGGCCCTTGCAAACCATCGCTTCCATTCAGTCCAACTGGCGCACACTCAATCAAGAGCACCTTGGCGGGCTGATGGACTTCGAGCGGAAGCCCTCATTCATTGACACGCGCTGGGACATCTTCGAACACCACGGTGAGATGAAGGACTTCATCAACATCCTTCGTTTGCAGGACTCATTGAATCTACTCGACAAATATCAAATCGATCATGTGCTCGTGCGCCAGGATGAATCGCTCGCGTATTTGCTGGAACATTCGCCCGGTTGGGTCGTGACGCGTCAAGAAGGCGAAGGTCACGATCAATACACGCTGTTCGCGCGAGCAGCGGGGACAATCGCTTGTCCCTCCGGCAATGCACTGCCCACGATTGCGCCCGCGCACTAGCCCGCTGCTTTGCCGATCTGCGGTACCCGAGTGGAATTCCTCACAGCAGGCCCGGGCGGCGAGGTCCTGGGCCCAGATAACTTTGAACCACTCTCTAGATCCTCCCTGAAACCTGGTCGCCTGGCGCGACCAACTCGCGCGAACTTCGAATATAGGCCCAAAGATAAAAAACGCCGAGTGCCAGGAGAATGATCGGAACCTGCCTGATCAGCAGAATATTCAGAATTCGGTTCCAACCTCCGCTCTCATACCTCGGCACTCCTCGCGTCAGGTTGTCCACGATGGAGGCGGGAATATCCCCCGTGAAACAGAGACTGGCTGCCGTGAGCAGTCCTCCAACCCATCGAGTCCAGCCATCCTTCGCCCAGAGAATGCAGCACGCTGGAATTGTCAGCAGCAAAAGCTTAGCGTCATAGAGTCGGTGGTAGACCGGAAGCATCGACAGCGGAGTGACCGCAGCGAGTGCGAGCCACGTATCCTTGGTGCCGTTTGAGGTTCGCAGCGCCTTCAATGCCCAAATGCAAAGTAATCCGCCTCCAACCAGGAGGCTGAGTGTGGTGTAGAAGCGCGGATCATCCCGGAAGTAGCTGAAAACTGTCTGGAGATCGATGATCATCGCTGGGCTTCTTGCAGTGATAGAGGCGGGACCCGGATCGCTAAGATCGCCTGGGGCCGACGTTGTCGCCAGGTTGGAACTCAGCTCGCGAATCCAGTTGGGTGATACAACGGATATCCAAAGAATCGCAGGGAATGCGATCAGCGCCGTAAGGCCCAGAGATTGTAAAGCGCGCTTTCTGTAGGTCCCTCCGGCCAGCAGGAAAAAAAGCCAAATGAGCCCCGTATCCTGAGGTTTAGTTGCCAAACTGATTGCAAGCAATAACAGGCCGAAATTTATATATCGTTCCCTCACAAAACACCACACTGAGATCACGCAAAAGCTCACAGCAATGCCGGCCAAATTCCCGCTCATTAGCAAAATCTCGCAATTGGCGAGAACCAGGCAGACTAGAACGAGAGAAATGGCAGGCGCATATTCTCTGCTGATTTCCCACGTCAGCACGCAAGCTAAGATCAGTACGAAGGCAATCAGTATCAGCCAAAGCAGATGAGCGGGCCCCCACGGCATGAGTGCAAAGGGCCCAACCAGAAATAATGAAGTCGGCAGATTGATGCAGATTGGCACAGCCCGGTAGAAAAGCCGCCGCATTGCAGGATCGGATGGAAGCCTGCCACCGTCGTTCAGATATACGCTTAGAAATTCGCCGGCTTGGTACGGATCGCGGCGTTCAATCAGGCAACGCGATCCGTAATAGATCGCCTTGAAATCCGCCATTCCCGCCTGAGAGCCCTGCTCCAGGGAAGAGCCGAGGAAGAGAGTGATTAGGCTCGAGAGCAGAAGACAGACTGTGCCGGCGAATCTTCCTCTTGCCATGTGGTCAGAATATCAACTACATCCCAATCTCGACGCGACTAATTCCATTCTCAATGGGCGGCGAACGGAGCAGCACAAGAAGTTGGTTGACACAGTATTCGCCTGTGCCCGCTGTTCAAGAATTGAAGGAGGTGAGAAATCGAGGGGAGGGCAGCGTCCACATGTTGTGTGGTCCGCTGCCCCTGTCCCTGCGAGAGAAAAGAAAACGCTGATCTGTGCCGCGCGAGCCCTATATATTTTTTTAATTGCGCGCCCAGAATCGGGGGCCCTGCCGCTGATCCGCCGGTGATATGGCAGTGCAGCTTACCTCGAACTAGCTCTCTCAGCGAATCGCACAATCTGTACGTCGCTTGAGGAGCCCTGTTTTCTGCTTCGAAGAAGCGGAGTTGAGTTTGAAGAAATTCGCATCTAATTGCCCTCGAATTTAACTGCAATCAGGTCAATTTAGGAGTGCGCATTTCACAAGGCCCTGCTTTGCTCAGCTTGTCAGGAGGGGGAGGATTGAAAAGTACAAGAAACTCTGTACCTTCTTCACCCTGAACTCCCAAGAAGATTACGCGTGCAGGTGTAGGTCAAGTCCCCGGCACTGCCGGGGAACGCTGGACTACGTGAGTGAGCTGGCGAGATCGCTGCTGATGTCGTTGAAGGCCTTGTTGATTTCCGTGGACAGAGCGCCCATGCCGGCAACTGCGCCGAAGGCGATCAGAGCAACCACGAGAGCGTACTCAACGAGGTCCTGGCCTTCTTCAGCGGCCATCAGTGTCTGCATCTTGGTGTACATCTTGAGCATCAGATCCTTCATTTTCGTTTTCTCCTAAGCTTGGTTTGTATCCAGCCAGAGGCTGGGTTGGTGTTGTACTTGCAACTGCATTGCCATTTGTGTGAATTGCTACTAACCATTAAAAATCAATAAGTTAGAGAAAGTCAAGAATTTTCTTGTGTAAACTGCCGTATACACTTTTTCTCGCTTTCTTGGACATCGCGGTATACATGACACAAAAGTGTCATTCCTCAAACTCACGGGCCCTTTTCGGTGTCGTTCAGATTCCCTGAAACCGATCTCGGACTAGGCCTGTTCCTCATCGGCGCCGCAGAAACCCGCTTCCTGGCCAGTATTCTGCCGCCAATTGGTCCACTAGAAATGCGTAAGCTGCTGGCGAGAAATGTTACGCGCCCAGGTCTACCATGTCTCCCGGTTGCGCCATCGCTTCGTCAATTGACCCGGCTGCCAGCTCCAATACCGAATGGGCAGTTAAGCACCCGGATAGCCGCCACGGCGGAACGTTCCTGCGGATCTTCCGAATGCGTCGCTCACGATCCAAATAGATCAGATCGAGCGCGAATTTCATTCCAAAGGTGTGCACGGCTTCGCAAGGCACGATCCAGAGCGCTTCCCCTGAGGACATTCCTGTTCGGCCCAGGAGTCCCTTCGTCCGCTTGGCGCCAGTGCCGGCCAATTCCACCCGGCTCGCAATCAGCGTCTTGCGCGTCAGGTTGAATGCCCGTAGAGGTGCAACATCCTCAGCTAGCTCTTGCTCAGACTTGTTCATCAAAACACCTCTTCACCGGTGGAACGAACCAATGCTCCCGCCCAGATTCGGACGGCACGCGGGATCGGCTCATTCAAAATTATGAAGCCCCGTCAGTGGTGAACGGGGCTTCATCTTGATTCAATGTTGTTTCCGGCGGAGCGAGATTCAATCCGCCGGAATCTTTTGTTCTGAGAACTACTGCGGGCTCATTCCCGAGGAACTGGCTCCCATACCGCCGCCGCTGCTGCCACCACCTGCTCCGTCCGACAACGGCGTTTCGGGTTTCATGCTTTCGATCAGCTGTTCCACCGGAATGGAACTGGGTGCTGCCGGAGTCTCCGTTGCACTTACATCTGGCGTATGCATCGGAGTATTTGAATTTGGCGGCAAAAAGCTGGTTGGATATTTCGGCACCGCGATTTCGGTGCCCGCAGATACCGGCGAGACGATTTCTGGAGTCACGATGACAATCAGCTCGCTATTGTTTTTCGTCCGCTGCATGGACTGAAAGAGCTTGCCAAGAACGGGAATATCCCCCAGGAACGGGATCTTTAGAAAAGTCTCGTTCTCGGTATTGTCCAGCATTCCACCGATCGCAAAGCTCTGGCGGTCCGCCAACTCCACCTCGGTCTTCACACGACGAACAGTGATGGCCGGCTCTACGAAGCCTGCAATCGAGACGGCGTCAGCAAAATCCAGTGCGCTCACCTCCGGCGCCACTTGCAGGCGAATCGTCCCTCGAGGTGTGATCGTCGGGATGAAGGTCAAGCGGATGCCGTATTCCTTGAACATGATCGTGACTGCGCCGCTCCCTCCCACACCAGCACCCTGAACCATAGGGAACGGATATTCACCGCCGGCAAGGAAGCTTGCCTGTTTTCCGTTTTCTGCCAAAATATTCGGCTCTGCCAGCGATTCAACGACTCCACGCGTTTCCAGGTCTTCAATCGTCGCGCCAATATTCAAGCCTGGATAGAACGCGAAAAGTTGGAGGTCATTCGTCAGGGAAGTGGTTCCGGTGTTCACCGTGGAGCCCGGAGACGTTCCGGATCCTGTCATCGTAAAGGTCGGTGGATTGAACTGTCCCGTCGTTCCACCTAGCCACGTATTTCCCACTCCCGTGGAGAACAAATTGATGCCGAGCTGCTTTTCCTTGCTTCGATCGACGCTAGCAAAACGTACCTTCAACAGAATTTGTCGATCACTATCCGGAACTCGCACATTCAGCAGATTGACGACTTTACCTGCAGTCCCCGCGATCATGACTGCGCGATTTGAGCTCGTGAGATCGGCAACCGTTCCACGTACGTAAACGTTGCCCGCTTCCGCGGTCACGTTCACGTCTTGTCCCGGCAATTCGATCCGGAGCTGCCGCCGCACTGCATCCAACTGATCGTGGGAGGCAAATGTGCTCGGCCTCACCGTAACGTTGAAGAATTGACGGGCACCCGCGACATCCCAGATGATCAGCGTCGTTTCTCCCGGTGCGCGGCCGTTCACCAGAACTTGTGTCGGGCTCACGGCGCTCGCTTCTGCGAAGTCGCCCAGGCCCACAACTATCTGCTTGATCGGGCGCGCGAGGTCCAGCACCACAGACTTGCCCACTGTTACAGAAAGATCATTTGATGAATCCTGGTTCGTCGGGCCTACGGGTTGCATGATCGGCGGTGGTAAGGGGGCCGCTGGCGTTTGACCTGCTCCCGGAACCGCCGGTGGCTTGGCTTGCTGCGCTGGTGTCCCCGAAACTACGGTCTCTGCGCCGGCCTGAGCGCGCAGCTCAAGTGGGGCGCAAAGAAGTGCACCCAATGCGCTAAAACTGGCAAGAATGACGCCGGTTCTCACTTTCACTGTTGTCCCCCGGGAGTTGCAAATTTTTCTTCGGTCTTCTGTGAGCCGTTAATCACCGTGATCGTGAAGGGCTGTTGTGCCGCCGGCTTGGGTTTCTTTACGCCTGTGCTTTTTGGCTTCTGCTCAGGCGGCTTCGGACCGTTGAACAGATTGGCCATGGCAGTTTCCTCTACCGGAACAACCTTGGTATCGAGCGGGTTCCGCAGCACGAGCTGAATGTGCATCTGGCTGCTTGCTAACGACAGCACCTGCGCTTCCTCTGGCGTTACCAGCAGGTTCACAACTTGAACTTGCTGTGGCTTGCCTTCGGCATCTTTTTGGATATCCGTGCCCGCCGACAATACTTCAATGTTCTGAAGGATCGTTCGCGTTTCAGTCTGCTGATTTACTCCTTGTTGCCCCGGTGGCACTCCAGACACCAGCACATCCACGCGCATTCCAGGCGTTACAAACCCGGCCACGCCTACCACTTCGTCCACCCTAACCGCGCAGGCTCGCATGCCCTCTTTGATTGTCGCTGCGAGACCGCCGCCCGAACCCATTGGCGCAAGCCGGTTATCGACGATTGCTTCACCGGAATAAATATTGGCAATAACGCCCCGCCCAATCGCATTTTTCGGGTCGGTGATGGCGCCCTGGGGCGCCGTGCCCACAATGGCCACCGTCGTCAAATCGGCCGGCGCAAGAATAGTTCCGATCTTGATGTCCCGCGCGGCCGCAACCAACCGTGCCGATGGCTGTGGCTTTGACGCAGAGATGCGCGTTCCCACCATGCGCCAGACCAGATAAGTGCTTCCGGCTGCAATTACGAAAGCACTGAGAAGGATGATCAGCAATCTTCTATTCATTCAGAATTCCTATCTTCGCCAACTTTACGGCAACTTTGCCTGACCCAATCCCGATCGCTGGGCAGCGTCTAAGGGATCGGCGATCGGCAGTCGCCGGGTTTTAGAAAATCACTTGGCCTTGCCCCAAATGAGGATTAATGACGATGAAGTATAGCACCGATACATATGCAATTCGTCAACAAAAAACCGTTTGCTAACCCCCAAGTACCCGCTGCGCCATCCGGCGCAATTCCATCGAGTAGAGGCTGATTTTCAGCCGTTCAGCAACATCAAAAACGCCCCCGTCTCGCTTGCAATTCAACCTGATTTGCGGCTCGCGCCGCTAAGATCGAAGGATGCTTTTAATGAACCTTCCCATGGTCCACGAAACTATGCAATTACTATGAGCAAAGTGAACAATACTGTCTAGTTACTTTTGATTTGCAGCGACCCTCGGAACGCTTATCGATCAGAGAATTGGAACCGCCAATCGGCTATTGTGTTCTTAAGACCACTCTCTCTTGAATTCCCCTGTCCAGAGCATACAAATCTAGCTTGGGAGGTTCAAGGAAAAAGACGCCCGTTGGGCGCAGATGGTTCGCAATTTACTTTGGCGGTCCTGGTCGCCGCCTCTAAATGGCGCGATAGCACGGGCACCTTGATGGATACGCCGCTTCTTCGTATGGCTGAGTTGCGGTACATGTACAGTAAGAGAAAGCGCTGAACGAGAGGAATCTCATCCCAATATGGGGCCTTCCCTGCCGATTTCTATTTTTGCGGTTGACCCGCAGACGCCTCGAAGACCTGTGGCATATATGGTCTCCGCCACGTCGCACGTAGTCATCGCCGGCCTGATCCTCTATGGATTCATCTTCGCACCACGCATCAACATGAACGCTGAGGCCGAACGCTACACCCTGCGCGAAGTCTCAATCAATCTGCCCGACCCGGTGCGCGACACCCGGCCATTGGATAGTGCCGACTATCCGGGCCAGCAAGCCGCCGCAAAAGCCGCCACGCCTCATAGCGCTGGTGCGGCTGCGGCTTCCAGCATCCGCCAAATTCCCAAACTTCACTTGTCCGACAGGACGATTGTTCAGCCGGATATCCCGGTCAACCAACTCGTCATGAAGCACGCTGCGTTGCCTTCGCTGCTCCTGTGGTCGGCAAACCGCCCGAAGATCCAGCTCATCACGCCGCCGCAGCCACAGAAGATGGCATGGGTCGACACCAAGCCAGTCCTCACGCGCCCCACGCCCGAACAGCACATCTCCGAACTTCCCATTACCTCGACGCCATTTAATTCCAAAATGCCGATGCCCCTTCCAGCATCGAGTACGCCAATTGTGGCGCGTGGACCGATGCCTGCTGAGCTCATTCCCGAGACTTCGTCTCTAAATTCTTCTGACCCCTCAGCCGCTGCAATGATGTCGATCTCTGAGCAGCAGTTGGCCAAAGGCTCGATTGCCCTTCCGCCCGTGAACCAGACAGCCGCAGGCAACGAGAATGGTTCGATGCGGCCTGGAGAGTCAGGGAACTCAGCCTTTGCAGGGCACGGCGATCCAAACGGCCAAAGCTCCGGCAAAGGTATCGCGCATAGTCAAGGCAATGGCGGAAACACTCCTGGTCCCGCTGGTGGCAAAGCTGGAATGGTTGCTGGCAACGGGTCTAGTACGGGCAATGGCAACAACGGCGGCAATTCGACTCAAGGCGGTTCTGGAGGGCAGGGAACTGAGCCGACCTATACGCGCGTCAAACTTCCAACCAATGGGGAATATGGCGTGGTTGTTGTCGGTTCCGAATTAGCGGAAGAGTTTCCCGAAACTTCAAGACTTTGGGGAACCCGTGTCGTCTATTCGGTCTATCTGCACGTTGGCCTCGCGCGGAATTGGATCCTTCAATACACGCTTCCAATGACGTCCGATGCAGCGACACCCGCTAATATGACTCACGTCGAGGCGCCTTGGCCGTTCTACATCGTCCGTCCCCCTGAGAATCCAGTCGTCTCAGCCGACGCGCTCATGATCCATGGCTTCGTCAACCAAGCGGGTCACTTCGAAGCCCTGAATGTTGTCTTTCCAGCAGGGTACGGCCAGGCACAATATGTTCTGCAGGCACTGCGCCAATGGCAGTTCCGTCCCGCCAAGCACGATGGGCAAGTTGCGCGCGTCGAGGTGCTGCTCATTATTCCGCAGATCAACGACTGAGCCTGACCGGCAACGTCTGGACTTACACTAATCCCAATCCTTCTGCGCCCCCACACAACTCCGCGCGATTCAGTCTGCGTTCTTGAAGGCTGCTGTTTGGTTTAAGGGAAATTAGCGCGAGGTTTCGGTGCGCATGCGCGCTAGAAATCTCTCCAGCGTTTTCTTGTCGGCGCCGTGCTCGCGGATAGAATCGCCATCTCTCACATCTGCCGGTCGCGCAAGGACGAATGCAAGACCTAAGCCGTCGCTCCCCCAGCGAACCACTCGCGACTGAACCGCGATCGAATCGTCGAGATTCTGACCGCTACTGTCGGTCCGTTGCAATGTCATCAGAACGATCGTGCCCGGAAACCATCGCTCTTCGGTCAATAGATAAAACCCGCTCGCACTGATGTCGGCAATCTGGTAAGCGCGCGGCGCGCTTCCAGTCCAGTAGTAGGCCACCAACCCCGGAAGCGGGGTTCGCAGCGCACGCCTGCGATCTGACGACAACCAATTCTGCAGCCAGGTCTTCAGCGAATTTGGTTTGCCCGTCTTTGACTCGAAGTCACTCATTGAATCTTGCACCTGGATGTGAGATTGTTCGCTCGCCGTTTGGATTTTCGATGAGCGATGACCAGCGGGGCCGTGCGCAGACTCTATATCTACTGAGGATATACCACTTTGCGTGATCGCAGCCGGAGTTAAGTTTGACAACCTCTCAAGGCGCTTCTCCATCTCTGCCGCCACGCAGATGACCAACTGGTCGCCCGGTTGCGTTTGCGACGAATAGATCGTATGCGTCGGTAAAGCCAGCGCGCTTGCTGCTTCATTTCGTAGGGATTGCGCAGAGGACGTCGGGAACGACTCAATCTCCTGGATGACGCGCAGATCGGTGTCTAGATACACCAGATCGATTGGGGAGAGTCTTTCCGCCTGCGCGATGCCTCGATAGGGCTTCATCCAAAGGCCACTGTCTGCCTTGGACGTCAGCTTCTCAATCATGCCCCGCAGATGCCCGTCACTTGCGCCGGCAACGGTCACTCCCAGGCTTAGGAAGCTTTCACGCGTTTGATTGTACACACAGTAGCGTTGCCCTTCCATAGCTCCTCGCCCGCAAAAGGCCGGTCAAATGTGGGGCGTCAACGAACGGCCAACATCAACTTGCTTCCTTCAGTCTTCCCTGTGTCGCCAACTCGGCGTTGCGTCACACGAAGTCAGCCCCGGCGCGTCTAGCTTCCGCGCAACGATACCAACTTAGGGGAAACGTACCTTCTAGCTCGACACCTCATCGGCCGTGGAGCCAGTTCGACGAATGGATTGCGGGCTGATTCGGACCACTTCCCTTTGGATCCAGCACAAATCGGTCCGTAGTGCCTTCGCGTTCCACTGCGCCACGTTCCGAATCGTGTTCCTCGCACTACTTGACTTGAGTACGCCTGCGCTGAATAACGATCACCAGCACCAGGACGAACAAAACTCCGGCAACGACCCTGATAATTGTCGAATTATCCATCGAATATCCTCTTTTACTAATCCGGTCGTCCAGAAGCGAGAAAGACGCTCGTCAGGCGTCTTTCTCACCTGTTCAACCTGGTTTGCATTTCGCTACTTAACGCGCGTGCGACGGCGCTGGATAAGAATGACCAGCACAAGCACAAACAGAACGCCGGCAACTACACGAATAATTGTTGAACTATCCATCCCTTTTCCCCCAATTCAGACTCCGAATCGTTTTCAACGGAAACAGATTCGCAATACTGGTTGCCCGATGTCACAGCGAATGCGCCTTTCCCTCCTATGAAGAAGGAACCGGCTTTCTCAAACCCTGCCACCGGATCTAATTGATGCGGTTTCGACCAATACAGCCAGCCTCGAAAGGCCGGTTGCGCATTGTCCGAAACATGCCACGTTACTTCACGCGTGTGCGGCGGCGCTGGATGAGAACAACCAGCACGAGCACGAACAGCACGCCCGCGACTACACGGATAATCGTAGAGCTATCCATCCTGTCTCTCCCTTCTTTAGTTGCCGAACATCGACTTGAATGACTCGGACATCGTAATGATTGCCGGACCCAAAACCACAACAAACAACGACGGGAAGATAAAAAGCACGAGCGGGAACAGCAGTTTCACCGAAAGTTTCGCCGCCCTCTCTTCAATCTCCTGCACGCGCTTTGTCCTCAACGTATCGGAGTGCACGCGCAACGTCTTCGCAACGCTTGTGCCGAACTGCTCGGATTGCACCAGCATCGAAACCAGGTTTCGCACAACATCTACGCCGGTTCTATCCGCGAAGTGCTTCCATGAATCGGCGCGCACACTGCCTGCGCGTTGTTCAAGTGCTACTACGCCTAACTCATCGCTGAGTACGGGCTGTGCATGGTGCAGTTCCTCTGCGGTGCGTGCAGTGGCTTGGTCAAGGCTCAATCCCGCTTCCACGCAAATCACCAGCATGTCCAGTACATCGGGCAAGCCGCGCTTCACCTTCGCTTGGCGATTCGAAATCATCTTACCGAGCACAAAGTCAGGCGCCAGATATCCGAAACCTAGGCAGGCAATGTAGATAAAGATCGGGCTGCTGTTGGCCAGCCCACTCACCGCCGCAATCAGGCAGAGCGCAACGGGGGTAATGAACTTGGCCCCGTAGAAAGTCCTTACCGCAGAATCGTTGCGAAACCCTGCGCGGATCAGTCTTTGCTGCACAACAGAGACTTCCGTCTCGCTGCGCGGCACCACCTTCTCAAATCGTTCGACGACGCCTTCCAGCACCTCGCGCGTGTCCAGGATCGTGGTCTTCAGACTCTTCTGCGATTTAACCGTCGGATTGATCGCGGAGCTGATACGCGCCTGGATCGTTTCGCGGTAAAAAATCAGCAGGCCCGCGCTCGTGATCAGCAGGAATACGGCCAAAAACGCTGCAATGGTAATTCCCATAAATCCCCTTCACACGTCCATGTTGACAATCTTGCGAATAATCAGGCCGCCGACAACAATCATGCCGCTCGCCGCATAAAGCATCTTCACTCCCATCGGCTTGGTCCAGAGAAGACTCATCATGTGCGGATTGACGAAATACAACAGAACTCCGAGGACCACAGGAAGCGAAGTCAACACCATCCCCGTCAGGCGCCCCTGTGCCGTATGCGTCTTCACCTGGCGCTTCAACCGGAAGCGCTCGCGAATAACATCCGACGTCTTTTCCAGAACTTCGGCAAGATTGCCGCCGCTCTCTTTCTGAATCAGAATGCCGGTCACCACGATGCGAAGATCCTGCACCGGCATGCGGTTGACCATGTTCTCCAAGGCCGTCTTCAATTCGAGACCATAGTTCTGTTCATCGAACGTCACGCGAAATTCTGTGCCTACGGGATCCGCGCACTCGCGACATACCAGGCCAAGCGCTGAATTCAAGCTGTGGCCGACTCGGAGCGCGCTGCAAATCAGGTCGAGCGCTTCCGGCAAGCCCTCTTCGAATTTGCTCATGCGCTTGTTCTTTTTGAAAACCACGAAGCCGATCGGCGCACAGCCGATCGCCACGCCGCCAATCAGCGCTGCTGGGATCGCGCCCGTGCGCAAGTAAATAAGATAGGCGGGAATGGCAAACGCACCCATCGTCATCAGGACCAATCCACCTACAGTCCACTTCAAGTCAGCCTGGTAGAGCAGTCTGCGCAGCCGTGGAGTGACCTCCATCTTGCGTAACAGCTTGTCAACCCAGGGAATCGTGCTGAGAAGATCGCTCTTGCGAACGTCCACCAGCAAATCGGCCATGTCCGACTTGCCCTTGCCGGTCGCCAAAGCTGAATCGAGACGCGCAAGCATCTCCTTATCCTGCTTCGACGATCCAACTCCGAAGGCCGCCGCAAGCAGCGCGACCACCACGAATACGGCTAGAAAGACGAAGGCAACAATCAGTCCCATGGCAGCTCCACTCCTTTCGGATTAGCTCACTTCGGTGACACGTTCAAACAAGCTGGGCGGCAGGAAGATGCCTGCGGTTCGCAACTGCTCAAGGAAACGCGGCCGAATCCCGCTCGGCTTGAATACTCCCAGAACTTTTCCGTTAGGCCCGATGCCCTTTTTCTGGAATGCAAAGATTTCCTGCATCGAGATCACATTCTCTTCCATGCCCGTGATCTCATGAATGCTGACGCATTTGCGGCTGCCGTCACTCAGTCGCGTACACTGCACCACGATGGTGAGCGCCGACGAAACCTGCTGGCGCACAGTTTTTTCCGGAAGATTCAAATTACACATCGCCACCATGGATTCAAGACGGGTCAGGGCGTCGCGCGCCGTGTTGGCGTGGATTGTAGTCATCGATCCCTCATGGCCAGTGTTCATCGCCTGAAGCATGTCAAACGCTTCCTCGCCACGGCACTCGCCGATCACGATGCGGTCGGGACGCATACGCAAACAGTTGATCAGCAGTTGCCGCTGCCGGATCGCGCCCTGTCCTTCCACGTTCGGCGGCCGCGTTTCCAGACGGACGATGTTTTCCTGTGCCAGCTGCAATTCCGCAGCATCTTCGATCGTGATAATGCGCTCGTTCTGTGGAATGTACTGCGACAAAATGTTCAAAAATGTCGTCTTGCCGGCGCCCGTACCACCCGAAATCAAGATGCTCAAACGTGCGCGAACTGCCGACGACAAAAGTTCCATCATCTCGGCCGAAATACTCTTCAGCTGTACAAGCTGGTTGGCCGCCAGAGGACCGGTGCCAAAACGGCGGATGGAGAGTGACGGGCCGTCCAGAGCCAGCGGAGGAATAATCGCGTTCACACGGGAGCCATCGGGCAAGCGCGCGTCTACCATTGGCGAAGATTCGTCCACACGGCGGCCCACGCGCGAAACAATGCGGTCGATGATCTGCAGTAAATGCCGATCATCGCGGAACGATGCATCGGCGCGCTGCATCAGGCCTCCGCGCTCAATAAACACGTGATCTTTATCGTTGACGAGAATATCGGAGATCTTCTGGTCTTTGAGCAATGGCTCCAGCGGACCCAGGCCGAACACTTCATCCAGCAGATCGGTCTGGATCTTTTCCTGCTCGTCGAAACTCAAAGGAACGCGTCGGTCGCTGATGATTTCGCTGATAATGCTCGACACCGCTTGGCGTGCCTGGTTCGAGTTGACGCGGGAAAGCTTTTCGAGATCCAGTTTGGAAATCAGCGTCCTATGTACTTCCGATTTAAAGTTCTCAAGATTTAGATGTTCCACGTTGCACCATTCCAATAAAAGTGATTTCTCGCTTTATGTTCCGGCTTCAGCCAAAGAGACTGAACCCCTTCTTCTTCTCCGGCTTGGCCGGCATGCCGCAGGCCGTCCGTGCCATGTCCTGAATGGATCTTGCAATCAGGCTGTCTTCCAGTGCCAGAGGTGTAGCCTCATTCTGCATCCGCCGCACCGTCACATAATCGCTCGGTATCTTCCAATTCACTGGACGGGTCAGAGCCTTTGAAATATGTTCCTCATCCACGCCGCCCGATCTCGGCATGAACCGATTCAGCACGATCTCCAGGTTCGATCCGCCGCTCTTGAAGTATTCCGAGATCACGCGATGCGAATTCCGCAGCTCGGGAATTCCCGCCTGCATCACCAGGTACACCGTATCGGCGCGTTCCACCAAGGTTGTGCCGCTCAAGTCAAAACGCGAACCGGCATCAATCACCACGTAGTCGTATGCCTGCCGCGCTACAGCTATCAAACGCTCCACGGCTTCGTTCGTCACTTCCACCTGGGGAAACTTACCCGGCGCCGCAAGGACGAAAAGACCGGAACTGTGTTTCGCCAAAACTTTGGAGAGAAAATTCTGGTCCATGCGGCTGTAGTTCTGCAGCGCGTCGACCGTCGAAAACTGTGGGCTGATCCCCAGATTCAGAGCCGCGTCCCCGAGAGGAAGGTCCAAATCGAGCAACGCCGCGCTCTGCGAGCACTCCTGCACCAGCGAAACCGCAAAATTGCACGCCACCGTGGTTACGCCCGAGCCCCCCTTGCCGCCCAGGAAAACCAGCACCTTGCCGCCCCCAGGCTTGCTGCTTGTCGCTTTGCTCGCCGGACGGCGCGCCGAAGCCCTCGCCAGGGCATCGGTGAGGGTGCCCATTGCAATAGGATGAGGAAGAAATTCACGTGCACCCGCCCGCATGCAGCTCATCAGCAGGTTCGGGTCGTTGTTCATCGAATAGACCATCACCGTGGAGGTGTTGGCCGCGGCAATCTGCTCTACAAGATCAAGGGCGTAATTTTGGTCGCTGTCCAGGTCGATGATGACCACATCGTAGTTCTGCTCCATAAAGCGGGGCAGATCCGAGAGTTTGTTGGGATAAGCGACAAACTCCTTCACTGTTCCGGCCTCTGCGCCGTTCAGAGCATTCAGAACAATCCTGCGTCGCGTGTCATTTGGTCCGATCAACGCAATCGACATTCCACCGGGGCCGAGCGCTTCGGGATCTGGGTCTTGAAAACGGGTCGACATTACAGGTCTGGTGCTCCTAGCTACTTCTGTCTTTAATTTGAATTTACCTTTGTTCTATGTTGCCACTGCATACCGCTCAAACCGCAATTACTTTCGTTCAATGTGCAAAAAAAGATATGAGAGTTCCTATCGCAATTGCTGGCGCATAGGGCATTTTCTTCGCCAGCGGATTCGACAAACTCATCTTCGCAGATTCCGGTTCCTCACTCTTTTTACGCCCAAACAGCAGATTCCCCGATCCTGTGAACAAATCTCCCACAAAACCACCAAAGATTGCCCACACAATCGCCATAAAACCCCCCGCAATTGCGGTCAACACAAGTGCCAGAAACAACTGCTTCGGCCCCACCCAGGCGCCGATGGCCGCGCACAGCTTCACATCACCCATCCCCATGCCTCCCATCCAGGCAAGGGTTCCAAATAGCAGCAGGCCCAGTCCCAATCCTTCGAAACTCTGCAACAGGCTAACCTCATGCCAGCCTTGAGGCCCAAACGACACAAGAATTCCCACCGCCAAAAACGGCAGGACCAGCCAGTTCGGAATGCGGCGGCTCCGAAGATCGGTGAAGGTGGACACCGAAAGTACAAGCACGGTCGGCCACCATGCGATCGAATGCAACCCGGACCCCCTCGCTTCCACTATGAATACAGGTAACTTCTATATGTATGCAATTGTCCCTCCAAAACAGCATAAGTCAAGCTGTATTAATTCAATGCGATACACCGAAGTTGTACCCCAGGGGTGTAGACGTTCGTTTACTGGACCCGATGCCCGGTGAAGCAAAGGGTATACACCCCGGCATATCCCTTGGAACCCCTCGACCACCATTCCATGGTGCCTTTCGTCATCAGGGCCAGACCCTTCTTCCCAATGCCAGACCCTTCGTCCCAATATCGACTCTCAACCGACTTCGCCGAACTCCCCCTCCGCAATCCCGCGGATCCATAGCCTGCCTTCCTAAACTTTGTTCATCCCACGAACATGCAATCCCCGTAACTGAAAAACCGATATCCGGCCTCGACTGCATGGCGATACGCCGTCAGGATCCTCTCTCTTCCGGCAAAACCGCTCACTAGCATGAGTAGGCTTGACTGGGGAAGGTGAAAATTCGTCAGAAGCGCGCTAACCACCTTGAATTCAAATCCCGGGGAGATAAAAATGTCTGTCGTACCGCTGCCCGCCTCAATTTGTCCCTCTTTGCCGCTCAGCGCAGCCGCCTCGAGGGTTCGCACAACCGTGGTCCCCGCCGCGACAATGCGCCGACCTTCACCTCTGGCTCGGTCAACCGCTTCCGCCGCCCTCGCTCCAATCGAATAACGCTCCCGGTGCAGGCGCACTTCATCCACCCGCTCCACACGTAGGGGCGCAAAGGTGCCCAATCCTACATGGAGCGTCACGTACGCAATTTCGATCCCACGCGCGGAGATCTCCTCAAGAATTTCAGGGGTGAAATGCAGTCCTGCTGTGGGTGCCGCCACTGAACCTCGCTCTCGCGCGAAGACAGTCTGATACCGCTCTCGATCGGCTTCCGCATCTTCACGATGAATATAGGGAGGCAGAGGCATATGCCCAATCTTTTCAAGAGCCCCGTAAAAGTCTTCTACCGGCGCGAAGCGTAAGGTCCTTTCCCCAAAATCTCCGCGTGCCACGACTTCAGCCTTGAGCAAAATCTTTTCTCCCGGCCCAGGAAAAACCAGTGTTTCGCCGATCGCAACCTTGCGTCCCGGCCGAACGAGTGCCCGCCATTCGCTTTCAGCCATGTGCTCCGTCAGCAACACCTCGATGCTGCCTGAAGGCTTCTCCCGCTCCCGCAGGAGCGTTCGCCTTCCAAAAAGCCTTGCAGGGATGACCCGGCTCTCATTCAGCACCAGCAGGTCGCCCGCCCGAAGCAGTGAAGGGAACTCCCGGAACTGCGCATTCTGCAACGATCCGCCCGCGCGGCTCACCACCAGCATCCGGCTACGCCCCCGCTCCTGGGGTGGCTCCTGCGCGATCAACTCCTGCGGCAACCGAAAATCAAAATCTGCAACACGCAAGCCGCTCATCGCGCCGTCTTCCCCAGGTGTTGCAGTGCTCGCAATCGTGCGCGCTCGATGGCCGCGTTCAGCTCTTTCCGTTTTGGTTCAAACTGCTCTCCGGTCAAATCCTCCGGAACAAGCGTCCACTCCGCCCAGCTAACACAAATCCGCGTAAACGGCATTGGCACCAGGAATCGATCCCACGAGCCCATCACCCAGGCCGTCGCAGGTTCCAGATGAAAAGCGCCGATCGGTGCACCTGTCGACTGAGCCAGCTTGATAGGTCCCATTTTCGTTTGGTAAATCGGTCCACGCGGTCCGTCGGCAGTAAAGATCGCCGTGCGCCCCGACTCGATCACGCTATTCAGGCCCAGAAGCCCTTCACGCGCGCCGCGGGAACTCGAGCCTCGCACCGCGTCGAATCCAAACAGCTTCAGAATCCGGGTGATCAACTCTCCGTCAAAACTGCGGCTGATCAGAATCACTGCCCCTGTCTTCCTGAAATACATCGTGCAGGGCAGTACGCACTGATGCCAGAAGCAGTAAATCTCCGGCCCCGCCTTCTGTCCGAACACCACGGGCGTCACGCCCTCTTCGGCAATCACTTCAAACCGCCACGTCCGCCCTACAAGCGACAACAGCGCCCAGACCAGGCGCGGTACTACCGCCAGCACAAGACGTTGGCTCAAAGTGAATGGAGGGCTGGATTCGTCGTTCACTGCCCTGATTCTATCTGGGTATCCGCTCCGGGATTCCCCTCGCTAGCTGTATTTCAACCAGCGCATTAGCTCCGGCAGCGTCGCGCGCTTTCCATACATCAGAATGCCCACGCGATAAAGCCGCGTCGAGAACCAAAGCACTCCGAGGATGCTCGCCACCATGAGTCCAATCGAAGCGGCAAACTGCCACATCGGCGGAATCTCCGATGCCATGCGCAGAAACATAATGATCGGCGCCGTTGGAGGAAAAAGCGACGCGGCGATCGACCAGAAGGAATTCGAATCGTTGATAATTAATACAATCAACGCAAAACTCAACCACGTCGGCGCAGCGGCCAGCGGCATGTACATCTGCAATTCCTGCTCTGTCTCGCACGTAGCCGCCAACCCAGCGAACAGGGAACTGTACAGCAGGTAGCCCAGAACGAAGTAGACGGGGAAAAGAATCGCCTCGGTCCATGTAACATGTACCGCAAACTCGCCCGTCATCACTGCGGCCGCCAGCGGCGAAAACAAAATCGCCCCTCCGGCCAACAGCCAGATCGCAATCTGCGTCAAGCCCACCGCACCCACGCCAATCAGTTTTCCCGCCAACAAGTCCCCAGGCTTCGCTATGGCCAGCATCACTTCAAAGATCCGCGATGTCTTTTCCTGGATGATCGAGCGCGCCACATTCATGCCGTAGATCATCGTCGTCATCGACAACAGAATGGCCATCACGTAGCCCTTCCAGAACGACGCTTCAGCATTGCTCTTCACCACGCTGCCGTCTTTCTTTACCTGAAAAGTCTGGATCGCAACACCATCCACCAGCGTGTCGGCATCCCTTTGGTTCATGCCGTCTGCCGTCAAGTGTGCGTCGAGCATTGCGTGCGTCAGTGCCGACTTCAGCCGCGACCCGGTAATAAAGTCTCCCGACGAGGGCGACGAATACGTTGCCGTCGCCGGTTTGCCCTGCGGCGTATCCACCCAGAGAACGCCGTCCAGCTGCTGCAACTTGACCTCATTCACCAACTGGTCCCGCTGCGCTTGTGTCGCCGGCGCCACGACATCCACGCGGGCTTTGGCGTCCTTGTCTCCCACCAGTTGATTGCGAATCTCCTGCGCCAATACAGGATCCGACGCGGCCACCGCCATGTGCCGGTTGGAGCCGATGCCTAGGCTCGAGAGATAGCCGACACCGATAATCACCGCGAAAATTGCGGGAACCCCGATCGTCGTCATCCGAAAGGCCCTTCCACGCACCTGTTCGAGGTATTCGCGGCGCGCGATCAGCGTCATGTTATGCATCGGCCTTGCCTCCCACGGTCCAGATGAAAATCTCTTCCAGCGACGGCTCTACCAGCTCAAACCGGAAAATCTTCGCCATTGACGAGGCCTCGTTCAACAGCTTTTGCGCATCCCCCTGTGGTTTCAGCGTGATTTCCGCGTGTCCCGAGAAATTCTCCGCTGCGCTAATCTCGCTGCTCTGCAGAAAATCTGCGCGCCCTTCAAACTCCACGACTACGTGATTGCGTTCATAGCGCGACTTGATTTCCCGTACCCGTCCCGACAACACCGCTTCGCCTTTGTTCACAAGACAAATCGTGTCGCACAGTTTCTCCACCTGGTCCATGCGATGTGTCGAAAAAAGAATTGCTTTCCCCTGGTTTTTCAAGTCGATCAGAGTCTGCTCTAGCAACTTCGCGTTCACAGGATCGAGTCCACTGAAGGGCTCATCCATCACGATCAATCCCGGATCGTGCAGCAAGGACCCAATGAATTGGATCTTCTGTTGCATTCCCTTCGAGAGCTCTTCGGTTTTCTTTCCCAGCGCGTCGTCGATCTCCAGCCGCTTCGACCAGTCCGTTGCGCGCTTGCCGGCTTCTCCGGCCGTCAGCCCATGCAGTTGGCCAAAGAAGATCAACTGCTCTTGTACCTTCATCTTTTTGTAAAGGCCGCGCTCTTCGGGAAGATAGCCGACACGCTTCAGACTCTCGCGCTCAAAAGGCTTGTCGAACAATTTCACATGACCCGAATCAGGCAGCGTGATGCCCATCATCATGCGAATAGAACTGGTTTTCCCGGCTCCGTTTGGCCCCAGTAATCCGAACATCTGGCCTGCGTCAATCTTCAGGCTTAAATTTCGCACCGCCACTTTGTTCTCGTAGGCCTTTGTGATTCCCGCGAGTTCTACGACACTCATCCATGCTCCAGTCGACGCGCTTGGCTCGTCGGCAAAGGTACAAATCGCCGCGGACACGGCAAGTGTAGCAAAGCCGTGAAGGCGCCGCTGCCTGCGCACACATGAGTCCCGCGCTTCCCGCGCAGCAGTCCAGCCGTTTGCCCTAAGAGTGCTTGTTGTAAGCGGGGGGTCCTGCCATCACCAGCGCACTGCTCTTTTCGCCGTGAATGTACCGGCAGCACCAGTAGGTGTCATGTGCCTGCTTCTCCACCGGCGCATTCAGGTCTAGATAGGCAATCCGGCCATAAAGAAATAGCGTCTCGTGCCAGCGCTCTACGTTTTTCAGCACTTCAGCAGTCTTGCAGATTGCCGGTAGATCTTCACGATTGAATGCCCAGATTCCCGTCGCTTCTCCGGGAAGCAGAACAATCGGTTCTCGCTCCTCGCCAGGCTCCGGTTTTTCGAATTCAGGAACGGCCGGCAGTTGAGTTTCATCCACCGCAACTCGTGTATGGTCCAGCGACGTCACAATTCTTGCAGGGCTGCGACCCCGATTCGACGCCATGACCTTGAAACTGTTCTCCATCGTCAGGAAAGGTTCAACCGTCACAACAATCCATGGTCGCTCTGAATTCGCGATCGCTTCCGCCAAAGCTAGCGACGCATTCGCGCTCTCCAGTGCCGCCTGCGCCGTTGCACTGCTCGACACAAGATGTCTGTCGATACTCTTCAGAGTGCGCAAACCCAGCATGATGCCTACATACCCCAACACCGCCAGGATGATTCCGGAACTCCATGCCACTCGATCGCGCCAATCCCACTCTCTTGCTGGTGCTGCCGGCGGGTTCACAATGATCTGCGGAGCGGCTGCGCTCGAGGTATTCTCCGGCGGAACCCCATCCGCTCCCGTTGTCTGTGCCATGGAATTTGTTTGCGGCTGAGAATTGCTTCCTGAACTCGGATGTGCTACCGGAGTTGTCGCTTTACTCGTGCCCGGGTTTGCCGACGACTGAGCCGCCATGCGCCAGGTGCCTTGCGCAATGGCCAACAGCGCGACGATAACCGCAACTCGCCTGAACATGCTGTGAGCACTATACCAGTTTGGAATCAGTAATTCTGTGAGCGGCAAGGGCTTGGGGGTGCAGGGAAGCTGGGCAATCAACGCCCGTCACATGCATGCAGATTGTCATTGCGCGTGTCGATGAACGTGCGCCATACCATGGCAGCCATCGCCCAGAGGACTCATGGGAATGGAGCGCGGTTCAGGCAGAAAAAGATCCCGTGCGCACGTTGTCGTGCTCAAACGCAATCTCCGGCTCCGCCAGGCGGATCAGGCGATGAAGATATGCCCTCGAGATGCCAAGACTGCGCGCCGCAATCGTCTTGTTGCCGTTGCTCTCGCGCACCGCATCGACGGCAAGCTTCACTTTGTAGTCCCGCAGCTGCCGCTCGAAAGTGCAGTCGGGATTGTATTCCCCAAACTCAATGACCTTATCGGCATGTAGATTCAGGGGCAGGTCTTCCGGACGAATCGTCGTGCCCGGCGCCAGAATAATCGCCCGCTGGATCGCATTTTCCAGTTCGCGCACGTTGCCAGGCCAGGTGTAGCTCAGCAACATAGCCATCGCGTCCGGCCCAATTGCCTCCATTGGCTTCTGGAATAAAAGTGAATAGTGCTTCAGATAGTGCGTCGCAATCTGCGGAATGTCTTCCGCATGGTCCGACAACGGAGGGGACACAATCTTCATCACGTTAATGCGGTAATAAAGATCCTGGCGGAATTTTCCTTCCGCGACCAGCTTGCCGAGATCCTGATGCGTCGCGAAAATCAGTCGCGCCCGCAACGGGATCAAGCGGCTGCTGCCTAGGCGGCTGAACTCCATTTGCTGCAGAACTCGCAACAGCTTCACCTGCGTATACAGGCTCAGATCGCCAATTTCATCCAGGAAGAGTGTTCCGTCCTTGGCCTGCTCAAAATATCCCTCGCGCGAACCAACGGTCCCTGTGAATGCGCCCTTTTCGTGGCCGAACAACTCGGCTTCAATCAGCGTTTCGGGAATCGCTCCGCAGGAGACCGCAACAAACGGCTTGTCACCTCGTGATCCAAGATTGTGAATCGCTCGGGCAATCAATTCCTTGCCTGTGCCGCTTTCGCCCGTCACCAGAACGGATGCGTTCAAATTCGCAACCCGCTGGACCAGCTGATAGACCTGGCGAATCTGTGGGCTCGAACCGATCAACCGGTCACAGCTGTTCTCTGCTTCCGTGCGCGCTGGCAAAGGCTGAAGTTGCTTCTTCAGTAGAGAATTCTCGCTTGCGCGCGTCAGCGTTGCCTTCAACTCGCGAATCGAGGGGGGACGTCGACAATAGCCGAACGCGCCCAGCCGGACCATCTCCAGCCCCGTCGTGCGCAAACCGTCATCGGCCATCACGACCAGCGGCACTTGTGCGTCGAGAAGTCGGTGCGCGCATTCCACCTGGCTCTGCGTCGAGTTCGAATTCGAGCAAAGATCCACAATCAAAACGTCGCATTCTTCTTCATCGAGCATCCCCTGAATCGCTTCTTCGCTCTCCGCCAGCTCGATTCTGAACTCTCTTCCAAGAGCCGATGAGAGCAACGGGTGTAATGCGCCGTCTTCTGATAGCAGCCCAATCCGAATCATAAGTAGTTGATCTCGATTCCTCTCGCGCCGGATTCCATCGCAGCGCCTTGTTCCGCGTCGTAAAGACAGACGCATAAATCGCTTGGGCTGTCCTTGTTCCTGGTCTGCCCGGATGCTTCTACTAGGGGGAACTATTCCAAATCAGTACGAATCAGGTTCGTCTATTCGGGCGAAGTCATCTTTCCGTAATTCTTATCGGCTGCGGCGAGAGGGTCAATCCCACTATCGTGCAATGATGTTGAACCGCAGTAACCATATGATCTTCGAAATCACTCAAAACAAAGAACTAATTCATTAGCTGCTTACGTCACGAACGGTTACCTTCCATGACGGACTTTCGTGCCGTCGTCGCTCCGATCTTGGCTTCCGAATCCCCTGAAATCATTCGCCGCTTTTTGATTACGCGTCATCGCGTACTCGAAAATGCTCAACTTGCCGCATTTCGCGCTCATTTTCTCTGAAACACTCTCTGCGGTACCTCATGTATACCCCAGGTCTTGCCGCTTAAATCAACGAAGAATTCTCGCGAGGTTACCATCGGTGGTTCGATTTCCCGTTTTCGGACTTCGCTCTGTCCCAAATCCAAAGAGCCACGAATACTGTTATCTCTATGGAACCCTCGCCCACCGCGCTGCCAGCCGGGTCTCAGTCGGCAACCGACGCTGAATCATCGACATGGGCCCGCGTTTATTCGCGCCACTTCATGAACATGGCGTTGCTCATGATGATTCCGGTCCTGGTCGCCTCCACTCTCAATCGGTCCCATACCCTTCTTGTCGATCCCGACATTTGGTGGCACCTCTCCGACGCCCGCGTCCTCCTCGTCGAGCATCACTTCATCCACACCGACCCCTACTCCTTCTCCGTGGTCGGCCGCTCGTGGATCGATTGGGAATGGCTCTCGGAACTCCCCTTCTATTACGGCTTCAAATTCCTCGGACTGCAGGGCATCTATCTCATCACCTGGCTCTTGCTCGCCGGGAACATCCTCTTCGTCTACTGGCGCGGGTATTGGATGGCCCACCGCGCAGACGCTGCCCTCTGGACCTCGGTCATCGCTTTCATCCTCATGACCGTCAACTCCGGCCCGCGCACCATCGAATTCGCTTACCTCGCCATGGGCGCCGAATTGGCCATCCTTGAAGCTGCCGACCGCGGCGACAAGCGTTTCCTCTGGTTTCTTCCACCAATCTTCTGCCTCTGGGTCAATCTCCATGGCATGTGGTTCGCCGGCATCGTCCTCTTTGGCCTCTACATCGCCTGCAATCTCTTCTCTTTCAATCTGGGTGTATTCGAGCAAAAGGCTCTCGCGCCTTCCGACCGCAATCGGCTCTTCGCCGTCCTCGGCGTCAGCATCGTGGCTCTGCTCCTCAATCCATACGGCTGGCACCTGCTTTGGAACCCCCTCGACATGGCGCTCAACCAGAAAGTCAGCGTCGCCCAGATCGCCGAATGGCAACCCCTCAAGCTCTCCACTCTCGAAGGCAGGACCGTCGTCGTCGCCATAGCTCTCATGGTCCTCACCAACTGCATCAAGGGACGTAAGTGGAAGGTCTACGAGATGGTCTTCGTCTTCATCGCGTGGTACGCGGCCTTTTCCCACGTGCGCTTCTCCTACTTTGCCGCCGTCCTTACCACCCCCATGCTCGCCCGCGACCTGGCCCGCGCCTTCCGCATGGAAAGCGATGCCAATACCATTCCCAAAATGAATGTCTTCATGGCCGTCGCAGCGTTTGGCGTCATTGCCTTCATGTTTCCGCGCGAAGCTACGCTCGACAAAATGCTGAATATGATGTTCCCGCAAAAAATCATCGCCTCCATCCATCCTTCCTGGAGAACCATGAATTGGGACTACGTCGGCGGCATGATGTCCTGGCAGCAAAGATCCAGCTTCATCGATTCGCGGTTCGATAGCTTCGAACACGCAGGTGTCATGCAGGACTACGGCCTGATCATCCAGGGCCACGACGCTTTCGCGCTCATGGACAAATACCACATTGACCACGCGCTCCTCAAAAACGATCTCGCCCTTACCTATCTGCTGGAGCACACACCCGGTTGGCAGATCGTCGAGCGCGAAAAAGCTTGGGAAGGCGAATATCTGCTCTTCGCGAAGATGGGCCCATCAGGCCCTCCTGCGCCCGCATGTCCTCCTCCGCCTCTGCCGGCACAACACTAGGGTTCCCATTACCTTCCGGCAGTCTGATAGCCCGGCATTCCACGCGACGTGCGAACCTCATTCGCGGCAACCGCGCGCGATCAGTCCGTTCGCGCCCAACGATTGGTGACACAGGTCACACAACCTGCGACGCAAAAATGAAATCATACCTCTCTAATGTTGTTCTCCCGACTTATCCTTCTTCCCGCTGATTCCCGGGCGAATGGAGTCCTTGTATGAAACTCGATTCTTCGGCATTTGTGGCCGACCAGGAACTGCTGACCGCGCTCCAGAAACTCACCACGCCCTTCGTCTGCTCAGAGGATCACGTCCTCTTTGCGCAAGGTGAGCCCTCAACAGGTCTCTACATTCTCCATTCGGGTACTGGTCTGCTCACCATGACTTCGAATGATGGCGAACCGATCTTTCATACGCCCCTATCGCCCGGCATGCTCCTCGGTCTTCCCGGAGCCATCGGCAATCAACCGTATTCCCTCAACGCGATCGTGTTTCAAGGCGCGGAGGTGAGTTACGTCTCGCGCGAAGACTTCGCGCAACTCATGCTTCGCGAACCAGCACTCTCCCTGCACGTGCTTCGCGTCCTGGCTGCTGAAGTCCGCACCGCGCGCTCCGCCTTGTCGCAAGCCTGATCTCCCGAGTCCCGCACTGCGCTGACGTCACTCTCCCTCATGCTTTAGCATCCAATCTGTGCCCGATCTCGATACTCCGGCAATGTACGTGCGTGGCGTCGGCCCGCGTCTCGCCGAGTTGCTCGCCGAAAAGGACATCCGCACAGCCGAGGACTTGCTCTACCACCTCCCCTTTCGCTACGAGGACCGCCAGAATCCCCGTAGTCTCGATGAACTCAAGCCCGGCGAAACTGCCAGCGTCATTGCCGAAGTACGCGGTTCCATGCTGCTCCGCACGCGCCGCAGCCCGCTCTTCGAACTCACCATAGGTCAGGGCCGCATGGCCCTCAAGTGCATCTGGTTCCACGCTCCTTACCTGGAAGGCAAATTTCATTCCGGTCAGACCATCGCCGTGTACGGCAAAGTCGAATCCTCCCGCTCCACCAGCAATCTCAAGATGATTCAGCCGCAGTGGGAACTCTTGCCTGACGACTCCGACGACGCCGAAACGCGCATCCTTGAAGTCGGTCGCATTACGCCCGTTTACGAATCACTGGGCGGCAGCCGCCTCGCGTCCCGCTGGCAACGCAAGGTCATCTTCAACCTCCTCGAGTCCATGCGTGGCATGGTGCCGGAATGCCTGCCCCAGGCCATGCTCTCCCGCCTCGATTTCCCCAACCGCGAGACTGCCCTGCGCGAAGTCCACTTTCCTCCCGAAGGCACCGCGATGACCAACCTTCAGGCCTTCTCGACCCCCGCGCATCGTCGCCTCATCTTTGAAGAACTTTTCTATCTCGAACTTGGTCTCGAGCTCAAACGCCGTCGCGTGCGTGATCGTGCCGGTATCGGGTTCTCCACTACCGACAAAGTGCGCGAAGCCCTCCGTGAAGTGCTGCCTTTCCATCCCACTGCCGCGCAAAAACGTACCCTTGGCGAAATCGTCACCGACATGCGCCAGCCCAGCCCCATGCGCCGCCTCCTCCAGGGCGATGTCGGATCCGGCAAAACCATCGTGGCCTTTCAGGCCATGCTCGTGGCCATCGAGAACGGTTTCCAGGCTGCCCTCATGGCTCCTACCGAAATCCTTGCTACGCAGCATTTCCTCGCCGCGCGCAAACTGCTCGAGCGCTCGTCGCGCCGCTATCGCATTGTTCTTCTCACCGGCTCCCTCGACGAAGACCGCAAGCGCCTGAATCGTGGACTCATCAATCGCGGCGAGGCACACCTGGTCATCGGTACCCACGCCCTCATTGAAGAAAAAGTTGAATTCGACAACCTCGGCCTCGTCGTCGTCGACGAACAGCATCGTTTCGGCGTCCTGCAGCGCTTCAAGCTGATGAAGAAGCCGAATCAGCCCGAGCCCGACGTCCTGGTCATGACAGCCACCCCCATTCCCCGCACGCTGGCTCTCTCGCTCTACGGCGATCTCGACGTCAGTGTTCTCGACGAGCTTCCCCCCGGTCGCACGCCGATCGTTACGCGCCGCGTTCCCGAAGAACGTTCCAGCGATGTTTGGGATTTCGTCCGCAAGCAGGTGGCGCAAGGCCGCCAGGCTTACATCGTTTATCCAGTCATCGAAGGCACAAAAGACGATCAACCCGAGCTCGATTTCTCGCACGACGAATCGGCAGAAGCCTCCGGGCAATCCACGCCCGCTCCGCCACGCAAATCCACTCGCAAAGGAAAAACTGCAGATCTGTTTCCAGGCTTGCCAAGCCAAAAAGCTCCTCCAAAAAACAAGACCGCGGAGCTGAAGTCGGCAGTCGAGATGCACGAGAAACTCCGCATCGGCCCACTTGCAGGCCTCCGTCTCGGCCTGCTCCACGGCAGGCTCGACGCCGACGACAAGGAAGTCATCATGCGCCGCTTTCAGCGCGGAGAGATCGACGTCCTCGTGGCAACCACAGTCATCGAAGTGGGCGTCGACGTCCCCAACGCCACCGTCATGGTCGTCGAACACGCCGAGCGCTTCGGTCTCGCTCAGCTTCACCAGCTCCGTGGCCGTGTCGGCCGAGGTGCCGCGAAGAGCTACTGCATTCTCGTCACCGGGCAGCGCGTCTCCGACTTGGCTGAAGAGCGCCTCAACGCCATGGTTCGCACCCAGGATGGTTTCGAACTTGCCGAGCTCGATCTCGCCATGCGCGGCCCCGGCGAGTTCTTCGGAACACGGCAGGCTGGACTCCCAGAATTTCGAGTCGCCAACCTTGTGCGCGATCGCCAGCTTCTCGAACTCGCCAAGCAGGAAGCCGCACGCTTCGTCACCCCGGCTTCCGAATCTGCATTCGCTCCCGAAGGCACCGAGGCTGAGCGCGCGCGCGTCCGCGTCATGCTCAAAGAGAAATGGCAACGCCGTTACGGTCTCGTCGAAGCCGGCTGATTGTAAACGACTGCTGTCTAAAAAAGTTTTGCCCACCTCCCCGGAAGGTTCTCCGCCGAAGGTGGGCATCAAAGTTTTCCTATATCTATCAGTGTGTATTTATCAGTTTTTATCTAGCGCAATGTAATTTAGATTTTCGCTGTTCTGTTTATGCCGAATTGCCCTCTCTTTGCGCAACACAGAAAGTCGAAACCCGTGTCACGAATCCTTACTGTGGTAACGCGACTTCCGTTAGCCGCGATTCCCTTCGACTGCCACGACCGCCGGTACTCGTTGCAGGACCAGCGTCAGTCCCATGGTCATTACCAATACTGCAGGACCTGCAAGCAACAACCAGGCGCCCATCGCCTGGCCAGCCACCATGCCCGAAGACCGGAAAGTCTGCACGGCAGTAGCGTGCAGCAGCGATCTCTCCATCGCATGCTGCTGTGTGGGCCCGAACAACCATCCACCTAGTCGAACAAAGGGAAGCATCAAGATCAATTGCAGCGGCATCGCCGCGTAATTTGCCGCCTGGATTGCCGGCACATTCAATCGCATCGTCAACGCCAGCACTGCGCACAGCGCCGTCGGAATTCCAAAGACCGGCAAACACCCAATGGCAAACCCAAGCGCAAGCGTCAGCGCCAGCCGCCGCGGAGAAATCCCCGTACGCAGCCAACCCGCGGCCTGGGTCTTCGCTTTTTCCAGCCAATGAGTCATCACTACCTTCAACGTACCTGGGAGGCTTTTTCCGTTTTTGGTCGTACGGTTAATTTCCGATCAATGCATCAGTTCGATTACTGCCACCGAGCATAGTTCCGAATCAGGAAATTAGCTCTACAACCTTTGGTGTATTTTGGGGCCCCGGAGTGGGCACTGGTCACTAAAGTGCTACACGACGCCCGCAGGGTTCGCTCGGCCTGCCCTCATCGGCCAAGGCGCAGCAGACCCTTCCGTCGCAAAGCCGTCAGCACTTGCTCGACCTTCCAGTCCAGGGCTTCGGCGCCGTCCACCGTCACGTCAGCATTCTTCGCAGACGGCCGTACAAATTGGATTCCTGCCGGGCGCACCGTCAATTCATACTGCCGTCTCACCGACTCGGGGGTGCGTCCGCGAGTTTCCACATCGCGTTTCAGTCGCCGCTCAAAGCAAACTGCATCCGCAGTGTCCACATAGACGCATAGCTGATACAGCGGAAGCAATGTGGCGTAGTGGAGCGCAAACAGCCCCTCCACGACCACACAACGACGCGGCCGAACCGTCTCCGTTTTCCCCGGTATGCGAATGTACTGGGAAAAATCATAGAGTGGCCTCTCGATGATCTCGCCCCGCGCTAGCGCCGCCACGTGCTGGGCCAGCAATTTGCTCTCGATCAGTCCCGGATCGTCGAAATTCTGGCTCGCCCGCTCGACCAGCGGCAAATGCGCCAGATCACTGTAATAGGTGTCGAGAGGGAAGTGAATTCCATCCAATTCGCGGGCTAATTCCACCGCGAGTGTCGTTTTGCCCGAGCCGGAGGCCCCGGCAATTCCAATGACAATGGGCTTTTCGTTCCGTTGTGCTGCCGTGTCGCTCCCCATTGTCCTTGGCTCAAAGCTCCGCTTCCAGCATCGTCGACATCCAAACCACTAACTTCTCCACCACGCCGCTCAGCCGACGTTCCACCAGGCGCCCGGTTTCAAACACCTCTTCGTGGCTCAGTGGACGTCCGCCCAGCCCCGCAGCTTTGTTCGTTACGCACGAAATACCGAGCACTTCGACTCCCATATGGCGCGCCACAATCGTCTCAGGCACGGTCGACATTCCCACAAGCGTTGCGCCCATTGTGCGAAAAGCCCGGATCTCCGCTGGCGTCTCAAAGCTCGGCCCCGTCACGGCCGCGTACACGCCTTCTTCCATCGTGATCCCTTCGTCGCGCGCAGCTTGTTGCGCCAGACTCCGCAAACGCTTCGAATAGGCCTCGGTCATGTCAAAGAAACGCTGACCTGCGCCGCGCCTCCGCGCAAACCGCGCTTCATTCGGCCCCACCAGGGGATTCCAGCCCATCAGATTGATATGGTCCGAGAGCGCGACTAGCTGTCCCAGGTGATAGTTCTCGTGGATTCCCCCGGCGGCATTGGTCAGAATCACGGCATCGATGCCCGCCGTTGCCAGCACCCGCATCGGAAAGGTGACCTCGGCCGGTGTGTACCCCTCGTAGTAATGCACCCGCCCCTGCATCACCAGGACAGGAGAACCGCCCAGGCGCCCAGCCACCAGCCGCCCGGAGTGCCCCTCCACAGTCGCTTGCGGAAAGTGCGGAATTTCGCGATAAGGGACTGTGATCGATTCCTGTACCGATTTGGCTACTGCGCCCAAACCTGATCCCAGCACGACACCCACGCGAGGCGAAAGCTTGCCCAGTTTGCCGCGGACAAATCGCGCCGCTTCCGTCACTTGCTCGTAATAAGTCATCTGCACTTCCCGGTGAGCAACTTCCAAAATTCTACACAGTTGCACCCTCTGCAATCGGAACCGTGTCCCGAATTAAAGTAGAGAGGTAACCGCCACGCGATCCAGGCGGGCAACGGAGGTCACGCTGCATGTGTCGGAACATCAAAATGCTTTTCAACTTCGAGCCCCCTGTTACCCCAAACGAGATTCGCGCCGCCTCTTTGCAATACGTCCGCAAGATCAGCGGCAGCACTCACCCGTCAAAGGCCAACGAAGCTGCGTTCTCCACGGCGGTCGACGAAGTCGCCGCCGCATCGGCACGCCTTCTTCTCTCACTCCAGACCAACGCACCGGCGCGCAACCGCGAAGAGGAAGCTGCCAAGGCCAAGGCTCGCGGCGCACAGCGGTTCCAGGAAAAGATCACCTCATGAAAGAGATTGTTGCCGTCATCTTCGGGCTTGGCCTCGTGTGCAACGCGCTGCTCTTCGTTCCTCAGGTCATCGCCCTCTGGCGCAAGAAGACCGACGAAGGCATTTCCCTGATAACCTTTGGCGGATTTAGCACCCTCCAGGCCATCGGCATTGTGCACGGCATTTATCAGCGCGACCCATCCTTGATGCTCGGCATGGCGGCCAGCTTGCTCACCTGCGGCACCGCAACAGGTCTCACCATCGTCTACCGCATGCGCCGGCTGCGTGCCGCGGCGCCTTGATCGATCGCACGGCATTTCCATCCGGTTCGAGCGCCGGTGCCTCGGTGTAATGCCCTCTGCCCCTCCTGCGTCAGCAATATTGGAACGGCAGCAAAGCCTTCCAAGGAGGAACGATGCATCCTATCGAATCGAACGATTGTCCCTGTGGTCCGGGTTGTCCGTGCGGCCCTCTCTGCCCCTGCCACGCAATCCGCAACCAGCCCCCAACCATCTGACCCGACCGGCAGGAGCGGCCGCTCCTGCCAGACTAAGAGCCCATGACAAGAGACTCTCTCAACACATTGCTCGACCTTCGTCGAAAATTTCTGGACTTCGTCGCGCATCGGGTCGGTGATCCTGCACTAGCCGAAGACATTCTGCAGGGCGCCTACGCCCGTGCTCTGGAGGCCAGCGGCAATTTGCGCGAAGAGGAGTCAGCCGTCGCCTGGTTCTATCGCATCCTGCGGAATGCAATCATCGACAACCACCGTCGTCGCGCAACTGAAGCCGCCGCCCTGGAACGCTGGATGCGCGATCTAGAGTCCGCACCCGAACCGGTGCCGCAATTGCTCGATGCCACCTGTGAATGCATCGCGAGTGCTCTCGATCGAATAACTCCACAATATGCGTCGCTGATTCGCGACGTCGATCTGGATGAGATTACGCTTTCTGACTACGCCCGCCGGCAAAGAATAACGCCCGGCAATGCGGCCGTCCGCGCCCATCGCGCTCGCACGGCCTTGCGCCGTCAACTCATGCAATGTTGTGGTCTCTGTTCTGCCCACGGCTGTCTCAACTGCACTTGCCACCGCTCCACCCATGCCTGACGCGAAATATCGGTTCGCAGGAGCTTCTCCTCTACTCCGAAACTTCTCAGAAGCCGCTCGCCCTTCATTTTTTGTGCGAAAAGTCGAGACCGACTTTATATTTCCCTGGGCCGCCAGTCACCGCGATCGGCACCACCGCACCCTCATCCTTCTTTCGCATCAGCGGCGCAATCGGCTTCAGGAGCGCGGATTTCCAGCCCGTCGTCACGTGCGAGAAGTCCGACTGCATCGCCATCAGTCCCGTAAGGTGCACCTTCTTGTTACGGAAATTGAAGGTACCGCTCAGCGTCGCATCGGCACCCGGAATCTGAAATACGAGGTGTGGGCTAGACGCAATTCCATCGCGAATCTGGGCTGGCCCTTTCAACGACGAAAATGCATCTGTCTGCTGCTCGGGGTCATTCTTCACCGCATCCTTTGGTGCAACTGCCCGCGCCCGTTCGCTGAAAGCAGTCAGACTCTTGGCATCCGACTCGTTCGTCAGTCGCTCGGCGGGAACTGCAAACCCCCCATCAACCTGAAGACGCTGCAGAAACCCAAGTTCATTCCCGGAAGGCGCAAGATGTGCATGGCTTCGCAACCACACAGGCCCGGTGATTGGCACCTGGTCGTGAATGAACGGACGCAGAAGGTCCTCGGCCCGGCCGTCTTCGACACTGATATCGAGATCCGTGATCTTGGGCGTGCCTTGCACTGCTCCTTGCACAGAAACAGTCGTCTTCCCCAGAGTCGCCCGAATGGAATGAAAGAGAACCTCTCCCGAAATCCCATCGACCGTTGCACGAAGAACACCATGGATCGCCGTTGGTTTTCCGTTTGACACAGCAAAATCCGGCGTGCTGGTGTCTGCCGACGTTTCGAGCGCGGAAAGGACTCCTTCGAAACTTCCGGTGGCCATTGTTGTTCCGCTGACTTCTCCCAGATCGTGAAGCTCCACCGACGAAAACTTGAATGACCCGCGCACCGGCGTACGGCCCAGGTCGCCTGCGTTGAACGGACCAAACTCGCCCTTGGCCTCGATGTGTCCCTTCGGCAGCGCATTCCACATATCCACTTGGAATGCCTCTCGTCGATTTTTCCCAAAGTTTTCAAGTTGCAGCTCGCGAATCGGAAACGAAAATCGGCCGCCGTTCCCGCGCAGAATATCGAGCGTCGAATCATGGATCCGCAGGTTTTCGATCAGCGTGTCCGGCCCCGAAAAGTCGGCAGCACTACCGGGAGGAAAATCCGCACGATTTGCGTCGCCGCCCGGTGCCGGTACCACGATATGCACACCGGTCATGTCCACCAGCTTCACACGTTCGCGCAAAAGCAACAGATCAACCCAGCTGCCTTGCACAAACAAAGTATCCACGCTTCCCAGGGGTGGAAGGTTGGTTGCCGACTTGCGGCGTAACGTGACACCTGTCGCGGCAAACCCAGGTCCTGGAAAATAGGTCCGATGATAACGAGTGATCTCCACCTGTCCGCCAAGAACATCTTCGAGCAGGGGCTTCACAATTCTGTAGCGATAGGGCCAATGGGCATCGATCGCAGAGATTCCGAATGCGACCACCCCCACCGCCGCAGGCACGGCTGCAGCAAGCCAGAGCCACTTTCGCAATAAAACTCGCTTAACCTCTTTTGGGTGTCCTTCTGAGATATGTCCCATTGTTTCACTTCCGGATGAAAAGATTCTTGCTCACAATGGGCCCGTTGGGCGTCCATCCGCGACAGCAGTCAGGGTGTTGTCGATGGAGAACTGCCGGAGTTCTGAGAGGCTGACGCGGCCTTGGCTTCCATTCTGGTTTCCCGTGGCCCCAAGCGGCCACATGCCGCCGGTACATTCGTCATTTGCTTTAGAAATGCACTATACCCGGGCCATTTTGGCCGAAGCACAGACCAATAGCTCGATTTGCTCAGTAACGGCTTGCGCTTGTCGACAAGTTGGTTGGTGAGGATCCTCACCCCACAAGTCAGGTTGTTCTTTGGCTGCAGAATCGTCTTCTCCGGCGCGTGCTCCGGCAATTCTTTGTCCGCGGCCCAATCAAAATCGCATCCATACCGTGCGGAGTCCTCATAAGTGAGTTGCAGCAGTCCTTCGCTGCGCACCATGCGATGCGTCACGCCATCCTTTACCGCCACCTCTGGCTCGGTGTGCCGTACATCGGCAGTCGGCCGAAGCCCTGCCTCCGCACCAGCCAATGCTTGAAAGAAATAGGCCCAGTACGCGCGCTTGTCCGCTTCGCTCATCGATCGGAATCTTGGGCAAAATGCTTTCACATCCTTCGACACTTTGTCCGAAACCAGAAGGCTTGTAGGAAGCGCATCTTCGACAATCTTGTCCCACGCCGGATCCCAAGTCTGGTCATCCCCGAGCGCGGCTTTTTCTTCAGCCAACGGCGTCGGAGGAGCTGCCTTCTCTTGGGGATGCGTCGCGATCGGCGGCGCCTGCGTCTGGCCCGGATCGCCATATCCGGCCGCCAAACCCAAAAGTATCCCTACCTGGCCGACCCATCTCATTTTCAAACACACCATACCTCCAAGTGAGATGCAGGCCACATCCCCCACGAAGTGTAAGCGAGTCAGGTTTTTTGCGTGCTTCGAACGAAATTCAGGCGCTGACCGAAAGATCGGGGCATGCTCAGGCAGCCCGAATGCGAATGCTGCGCATCCTCAGCCCAGGAAGATTCCCGCAATCGACGCCGAGATCAAGTTCGCCATCGTCCCCGCCAGCATCGCCCGTACACCTAACTTTGCCAGGTCGTTGCGCCGCTCAGGAACAAGCGCCCCAATCCCGCCAATCTGCATTCCAATGGAACCCAGATTTGCAAATCCGCACAGTGCAAACGTCGCAATCGTGAACGACCGCGGAAGCAGCGTTGCCTTGTGCGCGCCCAGCGCAATGTAGGCAATCACTTCATTCAGCGCCATCCTCGTGCCCAGAAGGTTTCCAATCAGGCCGCAATCCTGCGCCGGTACCCCAATCAACCACGCCACCGGCCAGAACACGTATCCCAGAATCTGCCCCAGGCTTCCCGGCACCCATCCCATTCCGTGCAGCCCGTGCATCCACCCAAGCAACATATCCAGCAACGCCACCAGAGCCAGAAAACTGATCAGCATGATCGCGACATTCAATGCCAGCTTCCCGCCGTCGATCGTACCGCGTGCGATTGCCCCAATCAGGTTTTCATCCTTGTGCATTTCGTCTTTGGGAATGACAACTTTACCTTCCGTGGCCGGCACTTCCGTTTCGGGAACCAGCATCTTGGCCATCACAATCGTGCCCGGCGAAGTCATGATCACCGCACTCAGCAGATGCCGCGCCTCGATCCCCTGCGAAATGTACATTGCCATAATGCCGCCCGACACATGCGCCATTCCGCTCGTCATGATTGTCATCAGTTCGCTGCGGGTCGCCTTGGAAAGAAAGGGCCGGATCGTCAGCGGTGCTTCCGTTTGCCCCATGAAGATCGATGCCGCCACGTTCATGCTCTCTGCGCCCGAGATCCGCATCGTCTTCAGCATCACCCACGCCATCCCGCGAATGATGATCTGCATCACCCCGATGTGATACAGCACCGCAAAAAATGCAGAAATGAAAATGATCGTCGGCAACACTTGGAACGCGAAGATGGATCCAAGCGAGGTGTCCGGTGTACCCAGCTTGCCGAACAGCACCGTCGTTCCCGCCGTCGTCGCGCTCAGCATCTTCGTGACTACGCCGCCCGCCCAGAACATTGCCTTCTGGCCGAAATCAAAGCGCAGCACAAAAAACGCAAACAGAATCTGCAGGCTTACACCCCATCCAACCGTTCGCCAGCGTATATGTTTGCGGTCCGTTGAGCCCAGATACGCCGCAAGCAGCACGGCCAGGATCCCCAGCACTCCAGTAAAACGCTCCAATTTCGACGCTCCTTGAAAGCTAAGCTGAGGCAAATAGCCTTTCGGTTCACCCACGCAATTCGATATCCGTCACAATCCCCGCAAAATCCCACGTTGCGGAACAAAAAGGCCGAAGGACCGAAAGCTGTCAGCTGGAAACTGTTCTCACTAACTTACAGCATTGCGCAGATACGCCTCAGCCTTTTCGCGCGTGAAGACCTTGCTCACCAGCGCCACCTGTTCTGGCGGGTCCTTCGCAATCTTGACCGCTTTCCGAAACAGCTCTGCCGGCTCCGCCAGCAACGACTTGCGCGTGGCATACAGTGTGGCCAAGCCCTGGCCGCGCTTCACCCTCGTGCCGCGCTTGGCATGAAACACGATGCCTGCATGCGGATCAACCGGCTCGCCGGCCGTTTCACGCCCCGCTCCCGTTCGCTGTACAGCCCAGCCCAGCAGCGTCGTATCCATATCCGCAACGAAACCGCTCTGCCACGCTTCCACAACACGCGTCGCACCGGGGCGATGAATCTGTTTCTTTCCTTCAAAGACCCGTAGGTCACCGCCCTGCGCCTCCACCATCTTCATAAATACGGCCAGCCCCGCGCCATCCGTCAGTGCCGACTCCGCCATCTGATAACCAGCTTTGGCCGTTGCCGCTTTTCCGCCAAGATGAATCATCCATCCCGCCAGTTGCAGGCTCAGTTCCCGCAAATCCTCGCTTCCTATCGTTCGATCTCCTCGCAGCAGATCAACGCACTCTACCAGCTCAATCCAATTCCCGGCTGTGCGTCCCAGCGGTTGGCCCATATCGGTCAGCAACGCCACTGTGCGCGTTCCTGCAGCTTCCGCCGTCGCCACCATCAATGCCGCCAGATATTCGGCATCCTCTCGCTTGCGCAAAAACGAGCCCGAGCCCGTCTTCACGTCCAGAACCAGCCCATTCAAACCGGCAGCCAGTTTCTTGCTCAAGATCGACGCGCAGATCAAACCCGGACTCTCCACCGTGCCTGTTCTGTCCCGCAGCGCATACAGCACGCGGTCCGCCGGAACGAGTTTCGGCGTCTGCCCCACAATCGACGCACCACAGCGTTTCAGAACTGCTTCAAACTGCTTGAGCGTGAGAGCCGTCTCGTACCCGGGAATCGCCTCCAGCTTGTCCAGCGTTCCGCCCGTATGCCCCAGTGCGCGGCCACTGATCATCGGTACCGCGACGCCGCACGCTGCCGCCAGCGGAGCCACCAGGAAACTCGTCTTGTCGCCCACACCGCCCGTCGAGTGCTTGTCCACAGCGCGCTTGCCCAGGCTTCGCGGATCGAACTTTTCCCCCGAATCGCGCATGGCCAGCGCCAGCGATTGCGTCTCCCCAACCGTTAAACCGCGCAACCAAGCCGCCATCAGCCATGCCGCCAACTGCTCCTGCGGAATTGAGCCGCTTGCCGCCCCCTTGGCCACGAAAGCAATCTCGCGCGCGTCCAAAATCCCGCCATCGCGCTTTTTTTGAATCACGTCGATCATGTGCAACGGCGCTGCCGTCCGTCGTCCCGCTTCAGAGCTCTTGCTCGCCATCGCCGTGCAACCTCACTTCTTTCCCTTCAATGCAAATGGATACGGAAGCACCGCGGAGAAGGGAACCACCGTTACCTTTCCCTCCCACGGAAATGCCAACGAGGCTTCTCGCTCCATGAACTCAGCCAATACCTGCCGGCACGCTCCACAGGGTGGACTGTCTTCCCCATTCAGATTCGTAATCGCTGCTGCCTTTACACGAATGCCATTCCCGAACATCGCCACCGCCCGCACCAGCGCCGATCGCTCAGCGCAAATCGTCAGGCCGTAGCTCATGTTCTCAACATTGGTTCCCGTCACGATCTCGCCATTGTCCAGTTCAAGCGCAGCCCCAACAGCAAATCCTGAATAGCTGGCATGCGCGTGATGCGCCACTTCCTCCGCCTGCGTCATCAGTTGTTTCATTGCAGCATCCAGTTCGTCGTTTCTTCCACCCATTGCTTTCCGTCCTGTCCGTGAAACTTGAGGCTAAAGCATTTGCCGCGCACTGTACATGCCGGCTTCGTGCCCTGGCTCTGCCCTGGTCGGATCGCCCACGCTGTCACCCCACTTTCTGTTTCTTCTCATGTCCAGCTCCAATCCTTCCGATATACGTCATGAGTGCCGCGCACTCTGCCGCCATCGGAAGGAAGTTCCGTGCAAATCGACGATCTCACCCGCGAATTTTTGATTGAAAGCCAGGAAGGGCTCGATCGGATGGAGCATTGCCTCACCGAGCTCGAAGTGCGGCCTGGCGATGCAGCACTCCTCGCCGAAATCTTTCGCGCGGTGCACACCATCAAAGGGACCACCGGTTTCCTCGGTTTCAAGCGGCTCGAAAAACTTGCCCACGCCGGCGAAAATCTGCTCGGACTCCTCCGCGACGGCAAACTTGACGCATCGCCCAGGATTGTCACTGCGCTTCTTCAGCTCCTCGACGGCCTCCGCGCCATCCTCAAGACCATCGAGACCGAAGGTACTGAAGGCGATGGAGTCGATCTCAGTCTCATTGCCTCAATCGAAGCAATGCAATCGCCTGTTCAGCAACTGGACGGGGCACTCCCGCCCCGCGCCATCAAATCCGCGCCGCGCAAACGTTCCGCACGAAAATCCGCAGTTCCCAAATCGTTCCCCCTAGCGCCGAAGCCTGTTTCTTCTCCGCACGCCGACCCGCCCATCGCGGTGGCCCCACCGGCTCCCGCATCTGTCCGACCTCCGGAACAAGCCGCTGAGAGTGCTACTCTTTCATCCCCACCTGCCCCCTCTGCCGCGTCGGAAAGCACGTTGCGCGTCGATGTCGCCCTCCTGAACCGCCTCATGAATCTCGTTGGCGAACTTGTACTCACCCGCAATCAGATTCTTCAGGCCACCTCCGGCGATGCGGGCATGACCATCCTCTCCCGTCGGCTCGATATGGTCACTGCCGACCTGCGCGAATCCGTCATGAAAGCGCGCATGCAGCCGGTCTCCAACATCTTTTCCAAGATGCCGCGCCTGGTTCGCGATCTTTCCCAGGCATTGCAACGCCAGGTGCGTCTCGAGATGGAAGGGCAGGACACCGATCTTGACAAGAGCCTGCTCGAAGCCATCAAAGACCCGCTCACCCACGCCGTCCGCAATGCTCTCGATCACGGAATCGAGCCTCCAGCCCAACGCGAGGCTGCGGGTAAAAATTCTGAGGGCGTTCTCCGCTTGCGTGCCGTTCAAGAGGGCAGCCACGTACTGATTGAGGTCTCCGACGATGGCGCAGGCATTGCCGTCGACCGAGTTCGCGAAAAGGCCATCGAACGCGGCTTGCTTTCCGCCGAACGGGCCGCACTGCTGGGCGAGCGCGAACTCCTGCAGCTCATCTTCCTACCAGGTTTCTCGACCGCGCCTCAGATCACCCGTGTCAGCGGTCGCGGTGTTGGCATGGACGTCGTTCGCACCAATGTGGAGAAAATTGGCGGAAAAGTTGAGATCGATTCGCGTATCGGCAAGGGAACTACGCTTCGTATGCGTATTCCACTCACTCTGGCTATTATTCCGGCGCTCATCGTCCATAGCAGAAGCCGGAGCTTCGCCCTGCCTCAGGGCGCACTCTCTGAATTGCTTCACGTCTCGGCCGAAGAGGACACTCCGGCCATCGAATGGATTGATGACGCCCCTCTCTACCGGCTGCGCGGGAAGTTGCTGCCGCTCGTCTTTCTCGATCGCCTTCTTGCGCCCGCTTCTCACCCTGCGTCCGACACCGGGCACGAAGTGTTCATTGCCGTCCTCGATGCCGATGGTCGCCGCTATGGTCTCGTTGTCGATGGGCTGGGCGACCCTGAAGAGATCGTCGTCAAGCCGCTTTCGTCGGCTCTCAAGGACATCGGACTCTACTCAGGCGCCACCGTTCTGGGCAGTGGAGAGCTTGCCCTGATCCTCGATCCCGGAGCCATCGCCCAACGAGCTGGGATTCGGATGGCTGCCGACGACGAAGCGACGCTCAACACTGGCACGGAAAAATCCGATGTCGCTTCTTCCGAAGAATTCCTTCTGGTCGAGATCGCTGGCCGCCGCGCTGCCGTTCCACTCGGCGACGTGATGCGCATCGAGCAACTCCCGGCCCGGCGCATTGAATACGCCGCCTCGCGTCCGGTTCTCAACTTTGCCGGTCAGCTCCTGCCCGTTGAAGACTCCGCCGGACTCATTGAAGAGGCTCTTTCGCGGCAGGAGGCTCGCATCATCGTGGTCGTTTGCCGCGATGGCCATCGCCAGGTCGGCATCGTTGTCTCCCACGTCCTCGACGTGGCGGCCGGTCGAGAACTCTTCGAAGCCGGCAAAAGCGAACCAGCCGAGAGCGTGATTCTGCTCAAAGAACAGGTCACAGGGATCCTCGGGTTGGGCGGCGTACCGCCACTGCCGTCCGACACTTCTTCCTGGAGCTCAACTCCGGCGGTGATGCAATGAATCTACGTTCCAAAGCCACTACCGAAAAAGCGAAAACCGCGTCCTTCGCTGATGTCTGTTCCGTGCGCGTTGGTCCCTCTCTCTTCGGCCTGCCCATCCGGCACATTTTGGAGATTGTTGGCTCCGTGCTGCCGCAGGCGGTGCCCCTCGCACCGCCATTTGTTGGCGGTCTCGTTCATTACCGCGGCGATGTTCTCACCACAGTCAGCATGCGCTTCCTTCTCAGTCTGCCTCCCCTCCATGCGCCCCAGGCAATTCTGGTTCTCGAAAGTCCCGGAGGCGCCTTCGGGCTCCTGGTGGACTCGGTGGTCGAAGTGCTCACCCTGGCCGAGTCCGATCTCGAACCCAACCCAGCCACCCTGGGCGACGCCTGCAAGCATCTGTTCACGGGTGCTTACAAACTCAAAAGCAACCTCCTGGTCATGCTCGATCCAGAGGGCCTCGATCCCCTCCGTCTCAGCACCGCCCAGGCAGCCTGACGGAGAAGCCCATGCGCGCCCTGATTGTCGATGACTCTCGCTTCGTCCGCGGATTTCTTCGCGGTCTTCTGGAAGAGAAGGGCATTGAATGCGCCGAAGCGGCCGACGGCCAGCAGGGCCTTGACTGTCTGAAAGCCGGATCCACCTTCGACCTCGCGCTCGTTGACTGGAATATGCCTGTGATGAATGGCCTCACCATGCTAACCAACCTTCGTGCACAGGGATTCTCGGGGATCAAAGTCATGATGGTCACCACCGAGGCGGAAAACGACTTCATCCTGCGTGCCCTGGATTCCGGGGCCGACGAATACCTCATGAAGCCCTTTGATGAAGAGGCGCTCAACGAAAAACTCGCCCTGCTCGGCCTTACGGAGATCTGACCGATGCGGAAGGCCCAAACCAGACGCATCCTTGTTGTGGACGACTCCACCGTCGTGCGCAGCCTTCTTCGATCGGCAATAGCCTCCGACCCCGGTCTCGAACTCGCCGGCATGGCTGCCGACGGTGCATCGGCCCTGTCCATGATCGACTCGGTCCGGCCTGACCTGGTCCTCCTCGACGTCGAGATGCCCGTACTCGACGGCCTCGCCACGCTTCGCCGGCTTCGCGCCGCCGGCCATCGGCTTCCCGTCATCATGTGCAGTTCGCTCACTCGTCGCGGCGCTCAGGTCACTGTCGACGCTCTGTCCAGCGGCGCAACCGACTACGTCGCCAAACCGGAGACCTGCAATGGCGCGTCTTCGCAATCCTTCGTCCAAGATCTCTTGGGCAAGATTCGCGCTCTCACCTTATCGGTCTTTGCCCATTCCATTGTTCCTGCAATCCCTGCCTCCGCGGCTTCACGCCGCTCAACCACATCCCCGGCGTCCATCATTGTCATCGGCGTTTCCACGGGAGGTCCGGCCGCGCTCCAGGCAATTCTTCCCCACCTGCCTGCCGACTATCCTCTGCCCATTCTCGTCGTTCAACACATGCCCGAGCTCTTCACCCGCATGCTCGCCGAACGGCTCAGCCGCAGCTGCCTCTTGCCCGTCGTTGAGGCATCCGAAGGCGATCTTGTGCTTCCCGGCAGAGTCGCCATCGCCCGCGGCAACTGGCACCTCGAAATCATCTCTTCCTCCCGCGCCGGCTCGGCCCCAACGCTTCACCTTTCCCAGTCTTCGCAGGAAAACCACTGCCGTCCTTCGGTCGATGTGCTCTTTCGTTCTGCAGCCGCAGCCTTCGGCTCCGGTGTACAAGCCGTCCTCCTCACCGGAATGGGATCCGATGGCCTCGCCGGTGCACGCATTGTTCGTTCGCTCGGCGGCTCCATCCTCGCCCAGGATCAAGCCACATCCGCGGTATGGGGAATGCCTGGCGCCGTGGTCCACGCCGGGTTGACAGACCGCGTTCTCCCGCTCCACGCCATTGGACAGGAAATTCTCCGCGTCGCCTCAAAATCCATCGCCGACCGGCGCGAACAGGTGGCGTCCTGATGTCTGCCGCTTCTCCAATCGATTACGGGCTTCTGCGCCAAATCGTCTATCGCTTCTCGCAGAACGTGCTCGATTCCTCCCGCGACTACCTCTTCGCTCCACGATTGTCCAAGCTCCTGCGCAACCGCGGCCTCACCCACCTCGAAGAACTCGTTCAGCTCCTGCGCCTGCGTAAAGACCTCGAACTGGAACGGTCCGTCGCCGAAGCGATGACCATCAATGAAACCAGCTTTTTTCGCGATGGCCGCCCGTTCGAACTCCTCCGCACGGAAGTGATCCCCGGCCTGATCGAAGCGCGCCGCATGCAGCGCAGCCTTCGCTTCTGGAGCGCCGCCTGCTCGACCGGCCAGGAGGCTTACTCCGTCGCCATGCTCCTCCGCGAACACTTCCCAAATCTCGGTCACTGGAACCTGCGCATCGACGGCACCGACTTCTGCTCCGCCATCGTCGAACGCGCTCGAAAGGGCCGCTACCACCGCATCGAAATGAATCGCGGCCTCCCTGCCCGGCACATCATCCGCTTTTTCGACCACTGCGGAGAAGATTGGGTCGTCAAACCCGAAATTCACCAGCTCTGCCACTTTCGCGCCGCGAATCTCTGTGAGCCCCTTCCATTCACCGAGCGCTTCGACGTCATCTTCCTTCGCAATGTCATGCTCTACTTTTCCCAGGATGCACGGCGCGCTCTCCTCCGCAATGTCCATCGCCTGCTCGCTCCCGAGGGCTTCCTGTTTCTCGGCTCCGCCGAACAGCCGGCAGATCCCTCGCTCTGGACCTCCGTCCTCGCCGGCGGAACCTGCCACTTCCGACCCCGCTAAACTCCTCCCCGACCCACGGACCAAATCTCGTATCCAACTTCCACAGGCGCCCCAACGTCTATCCCCCTTTGTTGTCAAACGCTGGCAGGGACAGTATCCAAAGTAACTCCGCTCCTAATACCAAAGAGGGATTTACGGGAGTAGAATCTGCGAATAGCGTATGCGCCTGCCCTGCATCTGGGGTACGAATCAAACCAATCGCAGTTGTTGCGTGGGGCCAGACGTCGTGTCGCCGGGGGTATCATGAATCTTTCCTACGCCTCTTCTGATAAGCGTGGCTTTCAGGAGCGCCGCCGCGCCGAACGTCGCACATCCCCTGAGCTCGCCGCTTATCACTGGACCGGCTCCTACCCCAAACAGGAAATGGTGCGCGACATCAGCTCCACCGGCGTGTACCTCGAAACCAGTGAGCCATGGGTCGATGGAGCTCTTATCGCCCTCACCCTTCAGCGCAAGGGGCCTCTGGAAGGAAATTTTGACCGTCGCGTCGCCGTACAGGCCCGCGCCGTGCGCCGCGAAGTCGATGGCATCGCCCTGACCTTCGTTCTGCCTGAAGGTATGGATCTCCGCCTGTGGGAGAGCCCGCTCAAAAGCGCTGCGGATCAGACCGATCCCGAAGACATTCTCCGCGAATTCCGCATTGCCGGCGTCCTCGCCTTCGTTGCCCGCATTTCACCGGCCGCACTCGAAGAAGTCAGTCGCCTCATTCGCGAAGGCCTCAGCAACTATCGCGTCGCCAGCGCCATTGAGATCGCGCTCAAGGCTGAGCGCATCCTCTCCTTCGGCGTCAATTCTGAAAGAATGCGCGCCCCAGCGCATCTGGTCGTACGCATCCTCGAGAGCGGCTCCTGGGCCGATTCAGAATCCGCGCAGCAATTGTGGGCTGGACTCCTCGCGACGTCTTGCTCATTGTCAGGACGCGACGACTCCAACCTTGCGTTCGTCGACATGCTCAGCCAACTCACAGCCGCTCACTTACGGATCCTCGCCGCTGCATGCACAAAGGCCGCAAAATACATGGCGGGCGTCGAACGGCTCTCTTCCAAGCCAATTACCCTTACAGCGCAGGATATGCAGCGCATCACCGGATCGCGCGATCTCATCCGCGCTCATCGCGACCTTGAGTATCTGGCTGACCTGGGCCTGCTCACGCTCACCGTTCGCTCTTCGTCGTTTTCCCCGCTCGATGGTTCCGACATCGCTCCAACAAGTCTTGGGCTCCAGCTCTACGCGCGCTGCAGCGGCCATCGCGGCTCAGCTCAGGATTTCTATGGCGTACCCGCCGGCACACCTATCTCTGACACCCAGGGAATGCCCACTCTGCTCGGCGATCGATCCGATGGTGCAGCGCGGTAAACGCCTGCAGGTCCTCAATCGCATTGAACCCGCGTCTCACCGGCGCGGGTTTTTTACTGGCCTTCCAGCAGGCGCCTCACCTCACCGGACAACCGTTCCGTGATGGCAGATTCACTTTCTGTCGCGCCAAACCGAATCGGCTCGCCCACGTGCACCTTGATCTTTCCTGATCGAAACCATCCGCCCTTGTCCAACACCAATTCGTCTAGCCCCTCAAGTGCCACCGGCAGCACCGCAGCCTGCGACTCCTTCACCAGAAGCCCAATGCCCGGCCGAAACTCTGCCATCTTTCCAGAATTGGATCGCGCTCCCTCAGGAAACACCAGCACGTTGTACCCGTGGTCCAGCGCCTCGCCGGCATGTGCAAAGCTGCGTTGAAAATTCCTCTTGCGCGGCAGGGGAAAGACATTGAACAACGCCGTTGCCAGAAAATACGCCGCAGGCCCCAGCAGCATCAACCCGCGCTCGCCGGGGCGCCGTTCCGGTTTGCGGAAATGCCTGAAGTCCTGCAGCATCTCGCCTGACATGGCCGCCGCAATCTTGCGGCGCATCCGCCACGGCAGCGCGTATTGCACCAGCGGTCCGTCGTATGCCGTGATGTGGTTGCAGACAATCAAAAGCGGTTCTGCCTCCGCAAGCTTCGATCGCTCCACCACCTTTGGCCCCGCTAGGAACCACACCAGCGGCCGCGCAACAACTTCCAGAAATGCGGTGCGTACCCATTCCACAGGCTTCCACCACGGCCATCGCGGATACACGTATTTCTCCCGTGCAACGCCTTCCGCGGTCTGCGAGGCCCCTATCGGCTGTCCATTCCTCTCGGCCGAATGCGCCGTCTCGCCCGGCAGATCGAAATCTTCGTTCACTGCCACTCGAAGAGCGCCAACTGTGCCGATCTCTCGTCCCTCGTCGGTGACAGAACCTCGCGCCCAGCTTTCCGACCCCTGTTCACTGCGACCCAGCCCCTGTCTCGCCAGCGTCCTCAGTTCACCCAAAGTTTGCACTCGATCAATTGTTCCGTCGCCCGGCAAATCTCCCAGCCGCTCTTCCAGCGCCGCCGCCAGTTGCACTCGCCCCAGGCTGTCCAGGTGCAGGTCCTCGGTCAATCGAAGGCCATCCTCCACGTTCGCCGGCATCTCTCCCGCAACTTCTGCAACCAACCCCAACAGCCAGTCGCCATTGGTCGCAGAACTCGCGTGGGCACCTCTGCCGTTTCCGTTCGCACTGGTCTGTCTCTTCGCAACCCATTCCGCCACCGTCTTCCGGCGGATTTTGCCTGTCGAAGTTCTCGGCAAATCCGGATCAGGCCAAATCGCCCACCACAGCACTCTCTGAAATTCGGCTAGCTTCTCGTTGGCGCGCTCCACCGCGGTCGCCGCGATGTCGCTGGACCCCCGCACCGCAAGCACCGCAAACGGCTCCGGTCCGTTCACAGTATCCAACGACACCACCGCGCAACCCTTCACCCCGGGCTGTTGCTCAATTGCCGCTTCCAGGTCTTCAGGATGGATATTCACTCCGGCAGCGGTCACGATCACTTCGCTCTTACGACCCAGAAATCTCAGTTCACCCGTCGCTTGCTCTTCCGCCAAATCGCCCGTCGCGAGCCATTCGCCGGCGCGCAGTTGCAATCTGCCATCACTCCAGGTGGTCGTCGAAATCATCGGTCCGCGCACTAGCACTTCACCGTCCGGTCCAATCTTCACTTCGCGCCCCGGCAGTGGCTTGCCAATCGTTCCGCTGGCGACATGAAACGGATGATTCAACGTGATCAGCGCAGTCGTTTCCGTCATGCCATAGCCCTGCACCACAACCAATCCCAGTCCATTCCAGAATTGCTCCAGTGGCCCAGGCAACGCGCCTCCGCCCGATACCAGCGCCCAGAACTTCAATCCCAGCGCCCGATGCACGTCGCGAAAACGCCACCACCGCATTGCTGCGCCAATCTTTCGATCCTTGTAGAGCGCAACCCGCTCGGCCAGCCCCGGCAGGCTTGATTCCAGATGCGTCTTCAACAGACCCATCACGCGCGGCACCGCAGCCAGCACGCTGATTTTTTCCTTCCGGATCGTTTCGATCAAGCGCGACGCCACCAGCCGCTGTTCAAAATGCACCTCGGCGCCTAGGATCGCCGGGACCCACAATCCCATCGTCTGTCCAAAGACATGACTCAAGGGCAGCGTGTGAAGCACGCGTAGCGGATGCACCAGCCACTCATAACGCAGATACGGCTTCGCGCCCTGCTCAATGGGCGCCACGCTCGCCAGCACGTTCCCGTGTGTGTGGACAATCCCTTTCGGCTCGCCCGTTGTCCCGGAAGTGAAAAGAATCTGCAACGGCGTCTCGTGCCCCAGCTCCGTCACTGGTTTAGCCTCGCGGGCGGGAAGGGCAGTAGCCCACTCTTCAAACGCCAGGGTAGGGAACTCGTTCGGCGCCGGCTCCGCCAAAACGGCCACTCCGCCGCCGTCCTCGAAGTCACTCCCGGGCCAACCAGACCCCTCGCGGACCTTCTCTGCCCAGCGCGAGCCTTGATTCATCCTGCGCGGCTTGTCGACTCGGCGGGTGAATGCGCCCGAAAGCTTTTCCAGCAGCACCGCGTCACCTACCGCCAACTTCGGCCGCACATCGTCTGCTACGCGCTCGGCAAACTCGGCCGTTCCAAACGCATCCAGAGGAACGGCAAGCGCTCCGCGCAAAAGAATTCCGTAGAATGCCGCGATCCACTCTGCGCTGTTCTCGCCCCACAGCAGCACCCGGTCGCCCGAACCAATCCCGAGTTCCTCAAGATACGCTCCAAAGCGCCCCGCCAGCCCTGCTAGTTCGCCGAACGTGGTCACTCTTCGCCGATTGCCCTGCAGGCGAACGACCGCGATGGAGCGGTCAAACTTCCGAAAATCCTCCAGAAATGTGGCTAAGTGCGGTCGCATTCTTTCCTCGAACTTCAATGCGCAGGCTCCAGTAAGCCAGGCCGGCCTGAACCCTACGTACTACTGATTAGACTTATTCCTCGAAGGATGCACGGGTTCGAATGGACACCTTCCAAACTGTCCCAATTCCTTCCCAACGATCCCCAATTGAGGCCGCCAGGTACCTTTAGGTCTCTGCCCTTTCCGTCTGCTCCTGGCGCACAACTCCGGAATCGCTCACCACGCCGTATTTGCCGCCCCCGCTCTTTTGCTGCTACGTGTCTTTCTTCGCTTCCTCTTCGCCGCTCTCCCGCGCTATTCTCAAGTTCAAGCATGTCCCCGAACTCGCCCATTCCCGACACGAATGCCGCCCTGAACGGCGACCCCTTTGCGTGCTTCCATCCCGTCACCGCGGAGTGGTTCCGCGCCGTCTTTGACGCCCCGACCGCTCCGCAACGCCTCGGCTGGCCCGTCATCGCCCGCGGCGAAAGCGCCCTCATCCTCGCTCCCACCGGCACCGGCAAGACCCTCACCGCATTTCTCTGGTGTCTCGACCGCCTCATGCTCCACAATCCGACGATCTCTGAGCCTTCGGGCCCGCGCTCTCCGGCACGAGGCACCCGGATCCTCTACGTCTCCCCGCTCAAGGCCCTCGCCGTGGACGTCGAGCGCAATCTCCGCTCACCGCTCGCCGGCATCGCCAACATGGCTCGCCGCCGTGGAGTCCCTTTCCAAGAACCCCTCATCAGCGTCCGCACTGGCGATACCCCACAGCGCGAGCGCGCCCGCTTCCGTCGCCACCCCGCTGACATCCTCATCACCACCCCCGAATCCCTCTATCTGCTTCTCACCTCCCAGGCCGCGGACGCCCTTCGCTCCGTGGACACCGTCATCATCGACGAGATCCACGCCCTCGTCCCCACCAAGCGAGGAGCCCACCTCGCCCTTAGCCTCGAGCGTCTCGAGGCCTTGGTCCAGGCCTCCTCAAAGGGAAAGAAAAAGCCCATACAGCGCATCGGACTCTCCGCCACACAACGCCCCCTCGAGGAAGTAGCCCGTTTTCTCGGTGGTGTGGAAATCTCTGTGGATAACTCGGCAACCCCACAGCCTGCCCCACAACCGATTTTCCAATTTTCAACAACTTCAACTGCCACTCCTCAACCAGAAGATGAGCTTTTGCCGGCCCTCTCTGAAGCCACCGACCTATCCGATCCTGTACCCCTTCGCTATCGGTCCGTCACGGTAGTTAATGCCAGCCATACCAAGCAATTAAAGTTGCGAATTGAAGTTCCAGTTGAGGATATGGCCCGCCTCCAGGCGATGGAAGAACTGCCCAGCGGCCCTGCTTCCCAGATGCCCCGCCGCGTCTCCATTTGGAATGCCATTCACCCCCGCCTGCTCGAGCTCATTCGCGAGCGGAATTCCACAATCCTCTTCGTCAACAGCCGCCAAATTGCCGAACGGCTGGCCGGCGCACTCAACGATCTGGCCGGAGAACCGATAGCCCGAGCCCACCACGGCTCCCTCGCTGCCTACCAGCGCTCCGTCATCGAAGAGCAGCTCAAGGCAGGCCAGATTAAAGCTCTCTGCGCTACCTCCACCCTCGAGCTCGGCATCGACATGGGAGCCGTCGACCTCGTCATCCAGATCGAAGCCCCACCCTCCGTTGCCAGCGGTATGCAGCGCATCGGCCGGGCTGGCCACTCCGTCGACGCCGTCAGCGAAGGCGTCCTCTTTCCCAAATATCGTGCCGACCTCGTTGCCTGTGCCGCCGTCACCCGCGCCATGCACGACGGCCACATCGAATCCACTCGCTTTCCCCGTAATCCCCTCGACGTCCTCTGCCAGCAGATCGTCGCCATCGTCGCTCAGCCCCCCGCCGCTTCGAAAGCCAAATTGCCGCGCAAGCCCCGCCGCATCGTGCCCGGAACCGAACTTCCCCAGGATCCAAAGCCCGAAGTTCCCGTCGATTTCCTCTACGACCTGGTCCGCCGCGCCGCCCCCTTTGCCAGCCTCACCCGCTCCAGCTTTGAAGGCGTCCTCGATCTCCTCAGCGGCCGCTATCCCTCCGACGAATTCGCCGAGCTTCGCCCCCGTCTCACCTGGGACCGTATCCGCAATGTCGTCACTGCCCGCGATGGAGCCGCGCGCCTCGCCATCCTCAATGCCGGAACCATCCCGGACCGCGGCCTCTACGGCGTCTTCCTCGCCCATACTGAAGGCAAATCTGTCCGCGTTGGCGAACTCGACGAGGAAATGGTCTTCGAGTCCCACCCCAACGAGACTTTTATCCTCGGCGCCTCCACCTGGCGCATCGAGGACATCACCCACGACCGCGTCCTCGTGGTTCCTGCACCGGGCGAGCCCGGCAAAATGCCCTTCTGGAAAGGCGATGGCCCCGGCCGCCCCCTCGAATTCGGTCGCCGCATTGGCGCACTCGTCCGCGAGCTGCGCGCTTTGCCCAAGCCTGCCGCGCTCACTCGCCTCGTCACCCAGCACGACCTCGATCCCAACGCCGCAGAGAACCTCCTCGAATTCCTCGCCGATCAGGAAGCCGCCACCGAGTCCGTCCCCGACGATCGCACCATCGTCATCGAACGCGTCCGCGACGAACTCGGCGACTGGCGCGTTTGCGTGCTTACCCCGTTCGGCAGCCGCATCCACATTCCCTGGGCCATGGCCGTCAGTGCTCGCATTCATGCACGCGGCGGCCCCGACGTCGAAACCCTCTGGGGCGACGATGGCTTCGTCCTGCGCTTTCCCGACACCGACGAGCCCCCCGATCCCGACTGGATCCTCATCGAATCCGCCGAGGCCATGCGCCTCGTTCTGCGTCAACTCGGCTCTACGGCACTCTTTGCAGGTCGTTTTCGCGAGGCCGCCGGGCGCGCACTGCTGCTTCCGCGCCGCCGCGCCGATCAGCGCTCACCCCTCTGGCAACTCCGCAAGCGGTCCTACGATTTGCTCAGCGTCGCATCGCGCTATCCATCCTTCCCGCTCCTCCTTGAGGCCTATCGCGAATGCATTCGCGACTTTTTCGATCTCCCTGCACTGATCGAAACCCTCCGCGGGATAGAACAGCGTCAGCTGCGCGTTCATGTCGTTGAAACCCGCAAGCCTTCGCCCTTCGCGTCATCGCTTCTCTTCAGTTATGTTGCCAACTTCCTCTACGACGGCGACGCACCGCTCGCCGAGCGTCGCGCCCAGGCCCTCACCATCGATCAGGATCAGCTCCGCGAGCTTCTTGGCGAAGCCGACCTGCGCGAGTTGCTGGACCCCGACGCCATCGCCGAAGTCGAAGAAGCCGCTCAGTGCCTGTCCGAGAATTACCGCGCCCGCACAGCCGACGGCATCCACGACCTGCTCCTCCGTCTCGGTGATCTCACCCACGAAGAACTTTCGCGTCGCGTAGCCGACGCAGCCCTGCTCGAAGTCGTTCCCCGCCTCGTCCGCGCCCGTCGCCTTCTCGAGCTCCGCGTTTCCCCAGGCGGAGATTTTGCCCGCCGCCTCATCGCCACCGAAGATGCCGCACGCTACCGTGACGCCCTCGGCATCCCACTCCCTCCCGGCTTGCCCGTTGCGCTTCTTGAACCCGTCGCACAGCCCGTTCTGGAACTCGTTCGCCGCTACGCTCGCACCCACGGCCCGTTCACTCTGCGCGAAGTAGCCGACCGCTTCGCCCTCGATCCCTCCATCGTTGAAAAAGAACTCCACCTGCTCGCCCAGGAAGGCCGCATCCTCGAAGGCGGATTCCGCCCCGGTGGCCTTCATCGCGAATGGTGCGATGCCGAAATCCTTCGCCAGATCCGCCGCAAATCCCTCGCCCGGCTGCGCCGCGAGGTCGAGCCCGTCGAGCAGCACACTCTCGCGCGCTTCCTCACCCACTGGCAGGGCTTGCTTTCCCCGCGCAGCACAAGCTTTTCCGGGGCCCCCGCAGATAGGTCTTCGTCTGCGGGGTGGGGGCCCGCCCATCTCGACGCGCTTCTCGACGCCATCGAAAACCTTCAGGGTGCGCCCATTCCCGCGTCTCTTCTCGAAACGGCCATCCTGCCCGCCCGCGTTTCCGGCTACCACCCCGCCGGGCTCGACACCCTCATCACCGCCGGCGAAGTCGCTTGGACTGGCGTCGAGCCCCTTGGCGAACACGACGGCCGCATTGCTCTCTTCCTCGCCGACAAGGTGTCGATCCTCGCCCAGCAGCGCCCCCAATCCGATCCGCTCACCGAGCGCGAAGAAAAGCTTCTCGCCGTCCTCGAATCTACCGGTGCCAGCTTCTTCGATCCGTTGCATCAGGCCATCGGCGGCGGCTATCCCGGCGAGTCCATCGATGCCCTCTGGAGCCTCGTCTGGCGCGGCCTCGTCACCAATGATTCGCTCCACGCTCTTCGCGCCTATATCACGCGACCCGACAGCGCACGCACTCCACGCCGTCTGCAAACCGGTATGGTTTTCCGCTCGCGCCGCACCACGCCTCCCAACGCTCAGGGCCGCTGGTCCCTGCTGCCCCTCCGCGGCAACGTTCTTCGTTCACGCACGAAGATGGGTGCCCCGGGTCTCGAATCTGAGACCTGGGAAAGCAAGAATCCAGCCCAGCCCATACGGGAAGAAATCCCCACAGCCACCGAAGCTTCGCATGCCCTCGCACTTCAGCTCCTCAGCCGCTACGGCATCCTCACTCGCGAATCCGTCGCCGCAGAAAACATTCCCGGCGGCTTCAGCGCTGTCTACGACGTCCTCAAAGCCCTCGAAGAATCCGGGCGCATCCGGCGCGGCTACTTCGTCGCCGGCCTCGGTGCCACGCAATTCGCTCTTCCCGCCGCCATCGATCTGCTCCGCCAGCTGCGCACCGAACCGCCCGTCGAGAAGCCCGAATTTGTCCAACTCGCAGCCACCGATCCCGCCAACCCCTACGGTTCCGTCCTGAGCTGGCCCGACCTTCCCCCCATGGACGACGACTCGGAAACCGCGCCCAGAATCCTCACCCGCGCCGCCTACGCTGAAGTCATCCTCCGCAACGGCCAGCTCATCGCTTGGCTTCGCCGCAACAATCCGAACTTGCTCGTCTTCTTGCCTGCCGACGAGCCCGAGCGCTCCCAGGTCGCCGCAGGTCTCGCCCACTTCTTCTGCGAACGTGGACAGCACCGCATGGCCGGCGGCCGTCACCTCGGTGTGCTCATCACCACCATCAACGGCCAACCCGTCGGCGCGCATTTCCTGGCCCGTTTCCTCATGGATGCCGGCTTCTACTCCGGCCCGCTCGGCATGCACCTCCGCCGCCTTCCACTGCCCATCGCCCACGCAGACTCCTCATCCGCCGAGGTCCAGTAGATTGCTCAAGTTTCTTCTCCGCGAACGTGACCGCGCGCACATTGCGCCACCCGTTTCGCGTACTAACCTTGCAATTCGCAGGCAGATGCTTGGAGGGTATTTCCAGTGGGTACTGGACGCCGCCTGCGAAACGGTCGAGTGGCCTTATCAGCCACTAGGGTTCAACTCCCTTGCCCTCCGTTCGGCACTCGACCATTGCAATGGCTCGTCGCTGATTTGTGCTAAAGTAGACTCAGTTTCGCAGGCGGTGTTCAGCCTCAGTGCAAAGGCCTCGGATTGATAACCCGAGGCCTTTCCGTTTTTCTAAAGCACCCACGCAGACTCCTCATCGGCCGAGGTCCAGTAAAAAATGCCTGAAGGCGACACCATCTTTCGCACCGCCCGCGCTCTCACCCGCGCTCTCGTCGGCCAACCCATCACCGGATTCCGCTCAAACTATCCCCTCATTACGCGCTTCCACGACGACACGCCGCTCACCGGTCAACAGGTCGACCGCGTCGAGTCCCGCGGCAAATGGCTTCTCATCTATTTCTCCAGCGGCGGCATCCTCGTCACCCACATGCTGATGAGCGGAAGCTGGCACATCTACCGTCCCGGCGAGCCTTGGCAAAAACCTGCCAGCCACATGCGCGTTGTTATCGAAAATAACAACTACCACGCCGTTGGCTTCAGCGTCCCCGTCGCGCACATGCATACAGCCCGCTCTCTTGCGCGCGACCGACGCATCCCACAGCCTGCCGCCGACGTCCTCAACTCCGCATTCGACTCCGAAGCGGTCACCCAGCGCATCCTTGCCAGCGCCCACGAAGAGATTGGCGACGTGCTCCTCCATCAACAGGTGCTTGCTGGTGTCGGCAATGTTTTCAAGTCTGAAGTCTGCTTCGTCTGCGGCGTCAATCCGTTCACTTGCGTTCGCGATCTAAACTCTGACCAGATCGCCGCGCTCATCGCGGCCTCGTGCCGCCTGATTGCCTCCAACGTACTCGAAGACTCCGGCGACACCATCGTTACGTTTCGCGGCAGGACTCGCCGCACCACCCACACATCCGATCCAACCGACACCCTCTGGGTCTACGGACGTCGCGGCGAACCTTGCCGCCGCTGTGGCGAGCGCATCCGGCGCCGCATCCAGGGCCCCGATGCCCGTGTCACCTTTTGGTGTCAGATGTGCCAGCCCATGCCCCACGGCTCCGACATCGACAGCGCCAACTGAAAAGTGTCTTCTTCGATCAGGCCTCAGGTCGCGAAACGTCCGAAAGCACAAACAACTTTTCCCGATTCGTCACGCGCGTTCACAACATGAACACTGAATTCGCGGCCTCCTTCGGGCACACGAACCACCACGTGACCGTCGCTGCTGGAGAGCCTGCTTGAGAATCGCTCGGTCGTCAGCAACGCCTCGGGCGTCATCCCGGTGGCAAAGACAGAACGTTCGCCGGGATACAACTCTTCGCTGAACACATTCGCCAACGCGCTCATCGCCGGATGCGAAACATGCCAGGTCGGCAGAATCCAGACTCTCGGCCTCAGTGCTCGTACTGCATCCGGGCCGCATGCGTCGAAATACCCGTGATGATTTGCAACGGCGACAGAGACGACCCCGGCTGCGTGCGCAACCGGCGATTCAATGTCATGCCACGGTAGGCGGCCATAGACGGTATCGCACGTCAGGTCTCCCCCGGTGTAAAAGCGAAACCGGCCATATTGCAAAGTGAGCCCAATACAACACATGTTTTCCGTCGGCAGATCCCGCGCGGCAAGTCTGGCGATCGGCGGAAAATGGGCCTCCGACATCTCGTCAATTCCTGTCCATGCATCGCCATTCACTGAAAGCACGCGTGCCTCGAAATCAGCGTGGCGATCCGGATCTTTTCTCAGTCCAAGTTGATGGATGGATCCCGCCCTGGCTCGCTCGACCTTCGTTCCACGATCTGCCAGACTCCGCGCCAGTGCAATGTAATTCAGTGAAGTCGCATCGGTGGCCGGGCTCGGATATCGATAGTCTGGCCATCCCCTATCAATCAGTCCATGCACCTTGATCGCATCGGCAACCGCTGCGGCGCCGGTCAACTTGTAGTTCCCATGCGTGGATTGCGCGCTCGATGCAGCCACTTCCCCCACATGATCTCCATGCAGATGTGTCACGAGGAGAAGGTCGAGATCATCTCGGCCGACTCTTTCCAGCTGCCGACGCACGTAACGAGCAATCCATTCGCCGGCGCATCGCGTTGCATCCGGACGCGCAGGGGCCATCGTTTTCTCGGCACTGTGGGCCTCTCCTGCATCGATCAGAATCGTTGTGCCATCGGGACCGAGAATCAACGACGAATTACCGCGTCCCGTATCGATGTGGTGAATCTCCAGTACGCCCGGCTCCCAGCTCGCAAGACCCTCTCCATCCGTGTCGTCGGACATTGAAAAGGGTCCCGCGTCGACCCCATGCGGAAGCAGCGTTGCGGCGACTAGTTCCAGCGAGGATTGTAGGAACTCGCGCCTTCCAGGCAGCATTTTCATCATTCTCGAAAGGCTTCCAGGGATAAAGCCCTGACCTCCAGCCAGAGGAGCTGTTCTTAGTTGCCCGGCTTGCCAATCCCCAGCAGTTTCTGGAAGATGTTGCGACGATCCTGTGGGTGGTCGCAGGGGTCCGTCGGTGCCGTCCCATTGAGAAAGGCCGCGTCGAAATCGTCCGGGCACGCCGCATCGGCCAATAAATTGGAACTCTTATCCAGGCTCACAACCTGCACCCCGTCCGGGGGAGTGAAGTCGTGCGTATCGCTGTATTGCGGCAGCTGCACGGCCTTCTTCATCAGTGTTGCCCAAATCGGCGCGGCAAGGTCCGCGCCTTCCAGCTTGATGTCGGTGTAGTCGTCATTGCCGACCCAGACGATACAAAGCAGATTGGTGGTGAATCCGGCAAACCACGCATCATGGCTGGTTCCAGTCTTGCCCGCTGCCGGCGAAATAAAGCCCAGGTTGCGGACACCCGCTCCGGTCCCGCAATAATCTCGTCCATCGATCCGGCAGCCGTCCTTCCCGTTGCCCCGCAGCACATCTTCCATCAGGCTTGTGGTCAGAAAGGCCGCGCGCGGATCCAGTACCTGTCGCGAAGTCGGTGTGTAGTCCTGGATCACGTCGCCCGTCGGGGTACGTACACTGGCCAGCAACCAGGGATCTAGATGCAATCCATTATTCGCAAACACGGTGTAAGCGCCTGCCATCTCCAAAGGTGTCGCGTCATAAGACCCGATCGCCATCGAGGGAGTTCCTCGTGCGCTTTTGATCCCCGCATCCCTCGCCAGCGCCGCCACGCGATCGAAGCCCACCATCCCTGCCAGCGCAATCGTCGCGTTGTTGTCCGAACGCATCAGGGCGTAGCGTGCCGTCACATCGCCGTAATACTCGCCCTTGTAATTGCGTGGCGTATATTCCTGGTCCGTTCCCTCGCCGTACGTCTGCTGTTGATCGCTCAGCATGGTAATCGGAGAAAACAGCTTGTCCTGTCCCGGCAGCATCGTGCCTTCCACCGCCGTGGCAAAGGCCGCAGCGTAGACAAACGGCTTGAAGATCGAACCCGTCGGCCGATGTGCTACCACGTGATTCACCTGGCTGGTTCCGTAGCTGCGTCCCCCCACCAATGCCAGTACCTGGCCGGTATGCGGGTTCAGCGCCACCACCGCTACCTGCGGGTAAACATACGGAGTGCCCAGCTTGCGGTCGCGCGCATGCTTCTTGTCCACCAGTTCGTCAATCTTGGATGTGGTGGAATCCACAGCCTCCGATGCCAGCTGCTGCAAGCTCGGATCGAGCGAGGTGTAAATGCGCAATCCCTCGCTGTTGAAGTCTCGATCGCCCAGCTTTTGTGTCAGCTCGTCCCGCACCAGGTCCACAAAGTAAGGAGCCTCGTTCTCATCCACGCTGGTCGGCGCAAGATGCAGAGGTTCTTTCTTTGCGCGCTCCGCTTCATCCTTTGTGATTGCGCCGGTCTCCACCATCGAGTCCAGCACCAGGTTGCGCCGCTCTATCGAACGCTCCGGATGTCGGAACGGGCTCAACCGGTTCGGGCTCTGAATGACTCCCGCCAGCAGCGCGCATTCGGCTAGATCGAGTTGCCGCACGTCTTTGCCGAAGAAGGCCTGCGACGCTTCGCCAAATCCGTTAATGCTGAAACTTCCACGCTGTCCCAGGTTGATCTGGTTGGCGTACATCTCAAAGATTTGCTTCTTGCTGAAGCGGTGTTCCAGCTGGAACGTGATCAGAATTTCTTTCAGCTTGCGCTTGATCCGCCGCTCCGGAGTTAAAAAAAAGCCGCGCGCCAGCTGCATGGTCAGCGTCGATCCGCCTTCCACGTAATGGTGGCCCGGCTTCAGATCGTTGATCACTGCTCCAAACAGGCGGATGAAATCCACTCCGCCATGATCGAAGAACCGGCGATCTTCAATCGCCACGACTGCACGTACAAGATTCGGCGGAATCTCATCATAGGTCAGCAGGCGGCGCTTGATCCGGTTCGAATCGCTCAGTCCCGTAATCAGCAAGGGTTCAAGTTCGTAGCTCGCCAACGCCTGCCCGCGTTCGTCCTTGATCGATTGCACCTGGCCGCCGCTCACTTGAATCGTCGCTGCGTCCGGCGCGTGATACGACTGCGGTCCAGGCTGAATCGTGATGCTTTGAGCCGTTTCGGTGTAGGTTCCAAGTGGCGAAGCCTGCGTAGCGCCGTCGGTCGTGTAACCCGCTTCCCGCAATTCGCCTGCGATCAGTCGAACACTCAGCTTCTGTCCTGGCCTCACTTCGCGCGGAGCGGCAAAGATCTTCGCGGTGTTGGCAAACAATGGCTGCTTTAGCCGCGCATCCACGACGCCCTCATACTTATGGTAATAGAACGTGAAGACACCGACGCTGGCAACCACTAAAACAGCCGCGCTCACAATTGCAATACGCAACGCCAAAGTCAGCCAGGGATATTTCCCGGTGGGCATCGCGAGCTTGATCTTCCACGCCATTCGGTTCCTCGTTTAGACTTACTCGCTATCGCCCAGTAACAAGTCTTCCTGCACACGCTGTTTCAGATGCGCCGCCACGTTGCTCAATGAAACATCTTCGCTGGCCGCATGCGCGCGCGTCACCAGCTCCACCAGCCCGCTCGCAGCCTTCTTACCCACATTGATGCGATAGGGAATTCCCACCAGGTCGGCATCTTTGAATTTGACGCCTGCCCGCTCGTCTCTGTCATCCAGCAGCACATCCAGCCCTGCGGCTTCGAGCTCGGCCGCAAGCTTCTCGCCGGTCTCGCGCAGTGCCGCATCCGTTGCGTTGGTCACGGTCACCACCACGCTGAACGGCGCAATCGATGCAGGCAGCCAGAAGCCGTTTGCGTCATGCGATTGCTCAATGGCCGCGGTCAAAATACGCTCAATTCCAATCCCGTAGCTGCCCATGATCGGCGTCACTTCTTTGCCGTTCTCATCCAGCACCCGCGCTCCCATCGACTCCGAGTACTTGTAGCCCAACTTGAAAATGTGCCCGACTTCAACCGCCTTGCCCACCACAAGCTTGCCGCTGCACTCATCCACCGGGCAGGCCTCGCCCTCGTTCACGCTGCGAATGTCCGCACTGAGCGTCCATGTAAAGTCGCGGCCCGGCGCCACGTTCCGCACGTGATAGTCCAGCTTGTTCGCTCCGGCCACCAGGTTCTTGCGGCCTTCAAGCGATTTGTCCACGATCACCGTCAGCCCTTCGTTCAGCGGCTTGTCTCCGTGCTTCAATCCCACCGGCCCAAGAAAGCCAGCTGGCCCATTGAAGTACTGCTGCAACTCCTCAGACTGCATCGTGCGCAATTCGGCCGCGCCCAATGCGCCCAGCAGCTTCGTCTCATTCACTTGGTGGTCGCCGCGCAGGAAGGTCGCAACGCCGTGCCACGAATCCTTCGCGCCTGCTGCGCCGCGCTTCAACGCCATGTAGGCCACGCACTTGATGTCACTTGCCGGAGAAATCTTGAAGAACTCTGCCACATCGACAATCGCTGCACATCCCGGCGTCGACACCTGCTCCGGTGTCCCATCGCCTGTCGGCTCCATTTCCACTACCGGCTCGAGCCTTGACGTCGCTTTTTCCAGATTCGCCGCATAACCGCAGACCGGACAGCTCGCGATCAGATCCTCACCTGCATCGGTGTAGACCATGAACTCCTGCGACTGCGATCCGCCCATCGCGCCCGAATCCGCTTCCACCGCTACAAATTTCAATCCGCAGCGAGTGAAGATCCGGCGATACACCGCATCATGCAGGTCGAAGCTCTTGTCCAGCCCCGCCTTGTCGATATCAAACGAGTAGCTGTCCTTCATCGTGAATTGCCGCACACGCAGCAGTCCTGCCTTCGGCCGCGGCTCATCGCGAAACTTCGTCTGGATCTGATACCAGATTTGAGGAAGCTGCTTGTAGCTGCGCAACTCGCTCCGCGCAATCACCGTCATGATCTCCTCATGCGTCATGCCCAGGCACAGATCCGCGCCCTTACGGTCCTTCAGCCGGAACATGTTGTCGCCCATTCCGGTCCAGCGCCCGCTTTGTTCCCACGGCTCCCGCGGCAAAAGTGCGGGCAGATAGAACTCCTGTCCAATCTTGTCCATCTCCTCGCGCACAATGCCCACAATCTTGTTCAGCGAACGCTGTCCGAGGAAAAGGTAGTTGTAAATGCCTGCGCCCAGCTGCCGGATGTAGCCGGACCTGAGCAGAAACTTGTGGCTGGCCACTTCGGCATCCGCCGGGGCCTCGCGAAGAGTAGGAACAAAAAGCTTCGACCAACGATGCATGTTGAAAGGGTTACTTGCTTTCCCGTCCGTTTTCGTGGGGCTCCGCACAGTCTGGGGCCTCCGGTCCGAACACGGACGCAATGCGTTGCAATGGACCAGTCCCCATTCTAAATGTTCGCCGACTTCTACATGGCCGGACGCCGCCGAAGCCACGCTGCCCAATGCCGCCCATGTTGCCACAGAAGATACCGCCACAATCGCCCCCTGCTCTGCCGTTGCGTAGATAGAGTGCAAAAAGGGGGCCAAAACGTTGTTCGCTGAAAATAAACGAGGTGGAGGCGAACTCGGGGCTGGGCGGCGTGTCAACCCTGACACTGGCCGTGGAAGCGGTGACACATTCTGTCATCGAATGCTCAAGGGGGTCTTGACCTGCAAAACGGTGAGCGGCGACAGGCACCAGGATGAAGGCGCTTTGTCGTTCCTTGATCGCCGTCTCTAAATCAGCTCCACGCCCCACAGGTCATGCAGATGGACAATCCCTTCGACTCTGCCTGAAGCTTCCACCACCACCAGCGATGTGATTTTTTGTTCTTCCAGAATGGCGAGGGCCTTCGCAGCCAGTTCCCCAGGTGCAATCGTACGTGGTGCGGTATTCATCGCCTCGCCCGCCATTTTGCTCAGAGCGGCTCCGCCTTCACGCTCCAGCAACCGCCGCAGGTCGCCATCGGAAATCACCCCGCGCAGCTTCCCATTCTCCTGCACCGTGCTAATTCCCAGCTTCTTCGACGACATCTCAAAAATCACATCCATCATGGGCGTTGCCGGTGTCACAACCGGCAAGTCCATGCCTTTGTGCATCAGGTCGGCGACCTTTGCCAATTGCTTGCCGAGTTTCCCGCCCGGATGCAGCTCGGCAAAGTCTTCTGCCTTGAAACCCTTGCGCAAACTGACTGCAATCGCCAGCGCATCGCCCAACGCCAGCATCGCCGTCGTGCTCGCTGTGGGTGCCAATCCCAGCCCGCACGCTTCCCGTTCCACGCTGCAATCCAGCGCCACGTCACTTGCCGCCGCCAAAGTCGACTTCGACTCGCATGTGAAGCTCACCAGGGCATCGCCCTTGCGCTTCAGCGTAGCCAGCAAGCGAAGAATTTCTTCCGTCTCGCCGCTCGCGCTCAGCGCGATCACCACGTCTCCCGGCATCAGCACGCCCAGGTCCCCATGCACGGCCTCGGCGGGATGAAGAAACAGCGCCGGCGATCCCGTCGAGCTGAGCGTCGCCGCAATTTTCTGCGCGATGATGCCGCTCTTGCCCATCCCGGTCACCACCACCCGTCCGTTGCCTTCGCCACACCGCACAATCAGGTCGACGGCCCGGGCAAAATCCTCGGCCATCGAGCCTTCCAAACGCTGTGCCAGCGCCTCCAGGGCAGCCGCTTCCGTGCGCACCAACTCCGCCGGCTTCATGGTGTTATCCCCGTTCTTGCGATTCATCGGTTTCTGATGGTATCAGCTTCCGCGCAACTCTTCTGTTGCCGCGCGCTCTTCGCAGCTTCTCCAAGCACTCTTTTGGCTCGTACAATAGATACGAGAGGTCTATTCCGCGTGAAGCGTAATACCGTTGTCCTTGGAATCACCCTTCTTCTGCTCGCCGTCTTCGCCTGGGCTGGCTGGGCCAATTGGGAATACCGCAAACAGGCCGCCGAAAAGCGTCTCGCCGCCACTGCTAAGGCCGAGCTTGTCCCCGACGCCTCAGGCTCCGCGTTCCTCTACAACACCCCGCTTCTCAATAAGCCTGCCCCTGCATTTACGCTCCAGGACCTTTCCGGTCAAAAGGTCTCCCTGGCCGACTACAAAGGCAAGGCCGTGCTCGTCAATTTCTGGGCAACCTGGTGCGGGCCGTGCAAAATTGAAACCCCCTGGCTCATCGAGCTTCGTAACAAATATGCTCCGCAAGGATTCGAAGTTATTGGCATCTCTTCGGAAGGGGACGACCTTGCCGCGAACGACAAGGCAGGCTGGGCAAAGGACAAAGCTGCAATTGCAGACTTCGTCAAGCAAATGCACGTGCAATATCCGGTTCTCATCAATGGCGATTCGCTGAGCAAGGATTGGGACGGCCTCGATGCCATGCCGACCTCATTCTTTATCAACCGTTCTGGCCTGATCGTCGGCGCTCGCCAGGGCCTCACCTCTGAAGAAGACATCGAGGACAACATTCGCAAAGCTCTTGGAGAAGGGAAATGAGGCTTCGCCAGGCAGTCTTCCAATTTTCCGTAGCGCTCGCAATGGTCGCGGCCATCTCAAGTTCCATCGCCCAATCACCTTTCGTCGACTCGCCCAATCGCTCCATTGTAAAAGGTGCAGCCGTCGAGTATCTTTTTCCCGAGCAGGTCACCATACCCTCCGGCAAACCCAGTCCCGTCGTACTCCATTTCCGAATCGCCCAGGGCCTCCACATCAACTCCCACACACCCCACGATGACTACCTGATTCCGACCAACTTCGCCATTCCCGCGGAATCGGGCGTGCGCCTCGACATAGCAAACTACCCACAAGGTTCCGACATCACCCTGCCGCTCGACCCGAAAACCAAACTGAGCGTATATACCGGCGAGTTCGCCATACAGGCTAGCATCATCGCTCCGCCCGGGAACCACCTCGTCCAGGCGAGCCTGCGTTTTCAGGCGTGCGACAAAAGCGCATGCATGCCCCCCAAAACCATCACCGTTCCCATCGATGTAATCGGTCAGTAGCTTTTCGCCCTAGGCGTTTGGCAATACAGCTGGACCCCCTCCACCTCCGCCTTCCCGGCAAGTTCTCGGGTCGCCCAACAAACTCCTGACAGCTGATAGCAAAATGGTGCGCTTCTACGCTCCCGTTTTCTTCTCGATCTTTGCCCAGGAATCTTTCAGCGGCAATGTCCGGTTGAATACCAGTTTCTCCGCTGTCGAGTCTAGATCGACACAAAAATAGCCCACGCGCTCAAATTGAAAACGGTCTCCAGGCTTGGCGCTCGCAAGAGATGGCTCCAGTTTCGCGCCGTTCAGAATCTCGAGCGAATCGGGGTTCAGATTGCTGAGCACGTCCCGGCCTTCTTCCACATCGAAGGGATCTGCTTTGCTGAAGAGCTTGTCGTAAAGGCGAATCTCTGCGGAGATCGCGTGTGCACTTGACACCCAGTGGATCGTCGATTTCACCTTACGGCCGTCCGGTGAGTTGCCGCCGCGGCTCGCCGGGTCATAGGTACAGTGCACTTCAATGACATTCCCGTCTTCGTCTTTCACTACTCTCTGCGCCGTCACAAAGTAGGCAGCACGCAAACGTACTTCCTTGCCGGGAGAAAGGCGGTAATACTTCGGCGGAGGGACTTCGCGAAAATCATCCTGCTCGATAAAAATCTCGCCCGAGAAGGGCACCTGGCGCGTTCCTGCCGACGGGTCTTCAGGGTTGTTCGCAACTTCAACCTGCTCAACCTGGCCTGCAGGATAGTTGTCGATGACCAGCTTCAGAGGACGCAACACGGTCATGGCTCGCGGAACGCGGTGGTTCAAGTCGTCGCGCTGGAAATGCTCGAGCATCTCAATATCGGTTGTTCCGTTCGTGCGCGTGGCGCCAATCGATGCGCAAAATGCTCGGATCGCCTCCGGTGTAAACCCGCGACGGCGAATGCCGGAAATAGTGGGCATGCGCGGATCGTCCCAACCGCTCACCCGCTTTTCCTGCACAAGCTGCAGCAGCTTTCGCTTGCTCAGCATCGTGTAGGTCAGATTTAACCGGTCAAATTCAATTTGCTGCGACGGAAAAATCCCCAACTGCTCGATATACCACCGGTAGAGCGGTTGATGGTCGGCAAATTCCAACGTGCACATCGAATGCGTCACATGTTCGATTGAGTCGGACTGTCCGTGCGCAAAATCGTACATCGGGTAGATGCACCACTGGTCACCCGTGCGGTGATGCGTGGCGTGGAGTATCCGGTACATCACCGGATCCCGCATATTCAGGTTCGGTGATCCCATGTCGATCTTTGCGCGCAGCACGCGGCTTCCGTCAGGGAACTCGCCATTCTTCATGCGCACAAACAGATCGATATTCTCTTCGACAGAGCGGGTACGATACGGGCTGTCCGTGCCGGGTTCCGTCAACGTGCCCCGATGCTTACGGATCTCATCGGCCGTGAGGTCATCCACATACGCTTTCCCGTCCTCCACAAGCTTGAATGCCCACTCGTAGAGCTGGCCGAAATAGTCTGAGGCATAGCACAGGCGCTCCCAGTCGAACCCCAGCCAGCGGACATCCTTTTGGATCGAATCAACGTATTCCTGCTCTTCCTTCTCAGGGTTCGTGTCATCGAAGCGCAAATTCGTTTTGCCGCCAAACTCGTCGGCGAGCCCAAAGTCGAGGCAAATAGCCTTCGCGTGGCCAATGTGCAGGTATCCATTCGGCTCGGGAGGAAAGCGGGTCTGAATCGAAGCGTCGCCATATTTCTTGCTGCTTAAATCACTGGCGATCTGATCGCGGAGAAAATTTGAGTGGGTGCGAGTGTCTTGGCTTTCCGAATTCGAATTCGTCATTCCTGCCATTCCTAACAATCTGTGCTCAAAGGAGCGATTTGAGGTTTTCTTCGGCTTTGCGAATACGCTCCAGGCAAACCTCACGGCCGAGCACTACCAGAGTCTCAAAAAGCGGCGGAGCATTCTTGCGTCCACACACGGCCACGCGAATCGGCTGGAACATCGGGCCGGCCTTCAATCCCAGGGATGCTGCAGCCTGTCGCAATGCGTGGTCAAGCGAATCATGATCGAATGCTGTCGTCGCCAAAACCTCCGCCGCGAGATGCAGAACGCGCCCCGCCGTCGCAGCATCGCCCTTCTGCGGAATCAGCTCGGCCGGATCATAGGGAGCCAGCTCAGAAACGAAGAAAAAGTCAGCCGCGCCCACAGCGTCGCGTAGCAGCTTGATGCGCTCCCGGATCAACGGGGTGACGGCCTGCAACTGCTCCGGCGAAGGATGCATTTCAGCCTGTGCGAAGAAGGGCTGAAGCAGCAAGCTGAGCTGATCAACCGGTAACGCCCGGATATGTTCGGCATTGAGCCAGACCGCCTTTGGATCGAAAGGATCTTCCTCGCTGAAATTCACGACTGCGTTGGCCCGGTTCACACCCTCCAGCGTAAAGGCCTCGCGCAGTTCTTCGATCGTCAAAAACTCGCGGTCATTCTTGGGCGACCAACCCAGAAGGCACAGAAAATTGATGAAGCCGAGCGGCAGAAAACCGGCATCGCGGTACGTGGTCACGCTGACCACTGGCCCGTGTTTCCTCTTCGAAAGCTTGGCCCCATCCGGCGCAACCAGCAGCGGAAGATGCGCAAACTGCGGTGCCTCCTTGCCGAGACCTTCAAAGATCAACAGATGTTTGAAGGTGTTACTCAAATGATCCTGACCGCGGATGATCTGGGTGATGCGCAAATCGGCATCGTCAACACACGATGCCAGGTGATACGTCGGCATTCCGTCCGAGCGCAGCAGAGCAAAATCCTCTACTTCATCGGCGAGCTTCGTCTGCTGTCCGTAGACGCCATCCACAAACCGCAGCGTTCGGTCTTGTCCCCGCGGCACACGATACCGCAGGGCAAACAACTCACCGGCGGCGGCCCGATGGTCGCTCTCCTCTCGCGAGAGTTCGCGCATGCCGGGGTTATAAAGCCACGCGCCTTGCGCTGAAGACTGCTCTCCGCCTGCTGCATGCGCAGGAGTAAAGTCCCGGTACGCAAGACCCTTCGCGAAAATTGATTCTGCTTGTTCCCGGTGCAATGCCAGCCGCTCTGACTGCTTGTACTCCTCATCCCAGTCCAGCCCCAGCCAGCGAAGGCCTTCAAAAATCGATTGGACGCTTGCGTCCGTATTGCGCTCGACATCCGTGTCGTCCAGCCGCAACACCATGGTCCCGTTGCTGTGCCGGGCATACAGCCAGTTCAATATGAAAGTCCGCGCGCTGCCTACATGCAGATACCCGGTCGGCGAAGGGGCAAACCGAACGCGCGGAGTCCCTGATTTTGAGAGATTTTCTGCTTCCATCGATGAGTGTTTTTCCACTTCGATGGTATCAGTTTCAGCTTACGAACGTGGTGGTGGAGGCGGGTACGGGTACGGCATCTGCGGTTGTGCAGTTGGAACAACTTTCCAGTCAGCAAATGCCAGCACGTAAAGCAGAATCAGCATGCCGATTGTCGGTATCAAACACAACAGCGACAACCAGGGCGAAAAACCTGCCTTTTTGCAAATGAACCAGAAAGGCACAATGAGAATGGCCAGAACGATCAGGATGATGACCGGCAGAATGGCCAGGATCGCCATTGCCATGTGCTGCACTTGCTCAGGATCAAGCTGGTTCTGTTGCAGAAGAAGCGCAAGATACATGATCGTGCTCCCAGTTTGAGATGATGACTCCCCGCCACGGTAAGACCAATCTCGGAATTCTGCAACGGAATTCTTCCCGTCGATGAAATTCAAGTCAGCCCAAGTCAGATGGAATTGCTCCCGATACTCTCCGCTCTGATGTCTCGTTCTACGTCATGTCGTCGGTGTCATAAGCAGGCGCTGCACTTTTCTTTTTCGGAACCCCATGCACCGACGCCAAAAGATCATCGACCACGTCTTCCAGTTGCCGTTGTGTTTCAATCACCGCACTCATGCTCTTCAGCTCATCAGGGTCGCCCGTCTGCTCCACCAGTACCACGGCGTGGCATTGCGCCACATGATCCAGACCAAGTCCCTCTGGCGTCTTCGCTTTTATGCTCACCTGGTCAAGGTTCACACCCAACAGATCGGCCACCTTCGAACGCATCTCTCCGGCAACCGGCCCGATCTTTGGCGCCGCTAGCACCAGCGTAGTGTCCACATTCACCACCCTGTATCCAGCGTGGTCCAGCTCTTCCAGTGCAAGCCTTAGAAAAATCGCCGAGTCGGCGTCCTTCCATCGCGGATCGCCTGGCGGGAAAAAGCTCCCAATATCCCCAGCCGCGACCGCTCCGAGCAGCGCATCGGTGATCGCGTGCAACAGCACGTCGCCATCGGAGTGCCCGGCCAGACCCTCGGGGTGATCCAGCGTCATGCCTCCAATGCGTAGCGGCACGCCGGCTTTGAATGCATGCGAGTCCCAGCCAAATCCGATCCGTGTATCCATGCTTTGTTCGTCTGTCCTGTCCGGCTCCAGCCGGTCGATTGCAGACCTTCGTCGCTCAGTGAACTCTCTGCCGAAGATAGAATTCGGCCAGTTCCAGATCGCCAGGCTGCGTAATCTTCAGATTAACCTGAGAACCCGGTACGACCGCTACCGGCAATCCTGCGCGTTCCACTACCGAAGCTTCATCCGTGCCCACAAATCCATCCTCGGTGGCTTCGGCAAAGCATTTCTGCAGCAGTCCGTAGCGGAACCCCTGCGGTGTCTGCGCCTGCACTATAAATTCCCGCGGAATCGTTGCCGTGATCAGCGCTCCGTGCGCCGTTCGTTCAACCTGTTTGATTGTGTCCACCGCAGGCAGCCCCACAATTGCGGCGCCATGCCGTTCCACAGCTTCGATCGTCCGCTCAATGGTCGCCGCGTCAATCAGTGGTCTCACCGCGTCATGCACCAGAACGATGTCGTCCTCCGCGGCAGGCAGCGCCGCAAGCGCATGCGCCACGGATTCCTGCCGATTATCGCCGCCCTCGACCACGTGCACTTTGCCGACGAATCCGTATTCGGCTACTTGCGCTTCTGCCCGCTCCACCTCCGTGTTGCGTACAGCCACATAAATCGCGGTCACACGCTTCACTGCGGCAAACGCGCGCAGCGAATGAATCAGAATCGGAACGCCATCCAGCGCCAAAAATTGTTTCGGTGGCCCCCCCGACGACGGATCCTTCTCGTTCGGATGCTTGGCTGGTGGCCCAGCCATCCGCGTTCCCAGCCCGGCGGCGGGCACAATCGCAAATACCTGCATAACTCGCCGAGTATACAACGCCACTGCACACGCCGAATAATTACGCCCGTCGCATCGCACATCGCTAACTTGATTCCACGAAGTACATCTCATTCGTCGCGTAAAAGCCCATCGCTTCATACACCGGCTTTCCTGCATCGGATGCATGCAGAGCCGTGATCCTCAATCCTCTCCGCTTCGATTCCTCCAGCGCCTCTTTCACGAGGGCGCGCGCTGTCCCTTGCCTGCGAAACTCCGGATCAACCCAGAAATTCAGCAAATAACCGCGCCCACACGCCGAAGGATCCAATGGATGTGGCGGCCATTCCAATTCGAAGAATCCCGCTGAAGCCACAGCTCGCTTGTCCTCTTCAACAACCCATCCGACATACTTGCCGGCTTCCAGCATCCGCTTCACCCAGGGCTCAAAATTGCGGCTCATCTCCGCGAGTGCGCCGTCCTCGCTCTTTCCCATCTCGGCGAACATCGCATGCCGATGCGCGGTCAATAGAGCAGCATCTGCAACGGTCGCCAATCGTGTCGTCCACATACTGTCCAGTATAAGAATTCCGCCGAGCAATTCCGCCTGGGTCGTCCGCACCACGTATCATCCACTCGTGCAACCGGTTCTCAAACTAGACACCTCACTGCTCCATCCCGGCATGCGCCTCGCCGTCGGCCTTTCGGGAGGAGCCGACTCAGTTGCGCTGCTCCGTGCGCTGGCGGAACAGAGAAGGGAACTCGGCCTTGTTCTCCACGCCGCGCACCTCCATCACAGTCTTCGCGGTACAGAAGCTGACGAGGATCTCGCCTTCTGCCGCGATCTGGCCGATCGCCTCGACATCCCTTTCCACTTTGCCCAGGTCAACACCGCAGCGGAAGCGGCGCCCGATCCCGCCATCAACAAATCCGCCGAGTCCATCGAAGAAGCAGCCCGCCGCCTGCGTTACGCGTGGTTTCGCCAGATCATGTCCAAAGGGCTGCCGCACGAAGCGCCGTTGGATGCAGTTGCGACGGCGCACACGCTCGACGATCAGGCTGAAACCGTGCTCGCCAAACTCCTTCGCGGAGCCTGGACCGAGGGCCTGTCGGGAATTCACCCTGTGCTCGCCTTTCCTGAAGGCAGAATTCTTCGCCCACTCCTCGCCGTCCCGCGCAACGAAATCGAAACTTATCTCCAAAGTCTCAACCAACCTTGGCGCGAAGATTCTTCCAATCGCCATCTCGGTTTCACCCGCAATCGCATTCGTCACGAACTCTTGCCACTTCTTGAAACTTGGAATCCGCGCCTCCGTGAGCATCTCGCGCAAATGGCCACTCTCGCCCGCGACGAAGAGGCTTGGTGGCAAACCGAAATCGCGCGCATCGCTCCGCAGCTTATTCTTCCTGGCCAGCCGGTTCGCGGCGGTGGTCGCGCCGCCACACCCGCTCTGGCCTTCGACATCACCCGCCTTTCCGCGCTTCCACCTGCCCACCAGCGCAGACTTCTTCGCCGGGCCGTCGACCAACTCGGCACGGCCCTCGATTTCGTGGCGACCGAAACCCTCCGGCAGCTTGCTCTTTCCGGCCGCGCCGGCCAAAAATGCGAGATTGCCAATGGCATTCTTGCTGAGCGTACGCACCGGGAAATCCGCCTCACCCCAGCCTCCGCCAGGCCCTCCACGAACAACGCGAATCCCTTGCTCGAGTACACCGCCACGCTTCCAGGTGAAATCGCGGCGCCCTCTTTCGGGGTCCGTCTGCGCATCTTTCTATCCGAATGCCAGAATCCTTCCGCCCTGACAGCCCGTTCTGCGTGTCTTCGTCCATGGAAACCAGGAGACCGCGTGCGCGTGCGCCACTCCTCCAGCTCGCGCAAAGTCAAGGAAGTGCTTGAACGAATGAAAGTTACGGGCACTGACAGAACTTCCTGGCCGGTTCTGGATATTGATGGCCATATCGCCTGGATGCGCGGCATCGAGGTTGAGCCGGAGCTTGGCATCGAGATCCAGGCAGAACCACTTTCTTCCGACCCGCCCAGCAGCCATCCCCTCTGATCGCACCCGAATCGGTTCAAAAACCAAAGCCTTTTCCTCGCTCATTTCAAAGTCGTTACCAGAATGCGCGGGGCCTTCATTCTTTGTGTCCCCTGGGAGTACAATCGGGGTTACTGCCCATCCCGGCAGACAGGGTCGGTGTCGACCGCCGAGATACTTCCCACTTTCTGTGACTTCGACACAGGCGTGGGCGTCTATAGGGATGGAGCGGGCGGTGTTGGAGGTCGCAAGTCTGGCTTCTCCCCCGCCGGGAAAGAGGAATCCTGGTGAATTCGACCGTCAAAACGATTATGTTCTGGGTCTTCATCCTCATCTGCCTCGTGTTGCTCTGGGGCGTTGTGGAGAAGGGGACCAATCTGGGTGGTGGCAAGGATATTGAGGTCACCTATTCAGATCTGCTTTCCAAAGCCGATGCTCAGCAGGTGGCGGACGTCACGATCCAGGGTACCGAGCTCCACGGGCACCTGAAGTCCGATTCCAAGGATCAGTTCCATACCACGATCCCGCAGAACGCTGACACCCTGATCAATAAGCTCTATGCGGCCAAAGTATCGGTCACGCTCAAGGATCCTCAGAGCAATATCTTCCTGGTTCAGTTGCTCTTTAATATCGGTCCGTTCATCCTCCTCGGCGCCATCTGGTTCTTCATGCTCCGCCAGATGCAGTCCGGCGGAAACAAGGCCCTTTCTTTTGGCAAGAGCCGCGCCCGCCTGCTGTCCATGCAGCAGAAGAAGGTCACTTTCAAGGATGTGGCCGGCGTCGACGAAGCCAAAGAAGAATTAAAGGAAATCATCGAATACCTGCGCGAACCGCAGAAGTTCCAGAAGCTCGGCGGCCGCATCCCCAAGGGCGTCCTTCTCGTCGGACCTCCGGGAACCGGCAAAACGCTGCTCGCCCGCGCCGTCGCCGGCGAGGCCAACGTGCCGTTCTTCTCTATCTCCGGTTCCGACTTCGTTGAGATGTTCGTAGGCGTCGGCGCAAGCCGCGTCCGCGACCTCTTCGAACAAGGTAAGAAGAACGCGCCCTGCATCATCTTCATCGACGAAATCGATGCCGTGGGCCGTCATCGCGGTGCCGGTCTCGGTGGCGGTCACGACGAGCGCGAGCAGACGTTGAACCAGCTGCTTGTCGAAATGGACGGCTTCGAGTCGAACGATGGTGTCATCCTTGTGGCAGCCACCAACCG
>DATHMP010000051.1:0-87292 GCA_035487015.1 Occallatibacter sp.
CCGCTTCCTTTTGCGGCAAATCTCCGTTCGAGCCAATGCAGCAAATGTGCACATAAGTGCGGTATAGAACGCACTTTTTCAGCGTTAACCAACCGAGAATGTTCAGGATAAGGGCCAAAATGGGGTACCCCCCCTCCCCCCTACCCCCGGGGGGTATGCCGCTTCATAAAATCGCAATTCTGGCCCCCAAAAAATTGACCAGATCAACGGCACGCCCGGCATCTCTAACTCCGCTAACCCCACTAACTCCGCTTTTCGGGCTGTGAACCTGTGAAACTGTGGACTGCTGCGCGCAGCGCTCCCGCCTGTGCGGCCAGCCCCCCCGTGCGGCCAGCACCTGTGAAACTGTGAAGCTGTGAGATTCAGCAGGTGCGCGCAGCGCTCCCCCCGTATCATTCCTCATGCCCGTAGATCCGGACTCCGACCTCAAAATGCCGGCACAGCCCGCGATCCCCACCGCGCGCGACTTCTACATCGATCGCTTGCGCAGCGTCATGACCGTCTTCGTCCTCCTGCACCACACGGCCATCGTTTATGGAGCGCCCGGCGGCTGGTTCTGGAACGAACTCCATCCCTCCGGAACCGCAGCGAGCCTGCTGCTCACTTTGTTTGTCTCCACCAACCAGGCCTACTTCATGGGCTTCTTCTTTTTGCTCGCCGGTTACTTCACACCCGGCTCACTGGAGCGTAAAGGCTACGCGCGCTTCATCGGTGACCGGTTCCTGCGCCTCGGCATTCCGCTCCTCGCTTTTGGCTTGCTCCTCGGCCCACTCACGGCGGCCATCGTCAATCGCTTCGCTGAAGGCGGAAGCTTCATTGCCACCTTCACCTGGCTCTGGCAACACAAGCGCTTCATCAGTGGACCACTCTGGTTCGCGCAGGCACTGCTCATCTTCAGCCTTGCCTATTGCCTCTGGCGTCGCTTCTTCGGCTCCAGCCTCACCAACACCACGCGCGCCTCTCGGCCAATTCCCAGAGCCCTCACATGGCTTCTCAGCGCGCTCGTCGTCGGCGCTGCGGCTCTTGCCATCCGTCAGTTCATTCCCGTTGGCGAAAATGTTTTCGGACTCCAGCTCGCCTACTTCGCTGCCTACATTTTTCTCTTTGCCATCGGTATCGCCGCGTGGCGCTACAACTGGCTTCGTCAACTTCGATGGAGCAACGCCCGCGTCGGCATCATCGCTGCCATCCTCGCGTGGCCGTTGATGCCGCTCGCCATCGCTCTCGCCCGCGCGCTCAATGCACCCGGAAAATCCAACTTCGCGGGCGGCTTCACCTGGCCCGCCATTCTTTATGCTCTCTGGGAACCCTTCGTCGCCTGGGGCCTCATCGCCGCATGGCTATTGGCTTTTCATCGCTGGATGAACCGGCCGTCCAAACTCTGGTCGTGGCTCAACCGCCGCGCCTACGCGGTCTACATCATCCATCCTGTTGTGCTCGTTTCCATCAGTCTCGCTTTCCACTCGTGGATCGCGCCCGCGCTCGTCAAGTTCGCCGTCACCGGCTCACTCACCTGCATTGCCACGTGGCTCCTTTGTGATCCATTGGTCCGCTTGCCCGGTATCCGAAACATCGTGTAGCCGCAGTCAAAGGCAACTGCCGCACCCGCACAAGCCATCTCAGTTCCGAGGAGGAACGAGATGGCCACAAAAAAGAAATCCACGAGCGCGAAGAAGAGCGGCACCCGGAAGACCGCATCCAAAAAGCGCGAATCGCGCAAATACTCTCCCGCTGCCGGTAAAGATGTGGAGACAGAGATGCGCGCAATGAAAGAAGGAAAACTCCGCTCTGGGCGCAGTGGCAAGAAAGTCACAAACCCGAAGCAGGCCATCGCCATCGGACTTTCCAAGGCGCGCAAGGAAGGCAAGAAGGTGCCGGCGCCCAAATCCTAAGCCGCGCTCAAAGCCTCGCCTTCAGTTCGCCGCCTTCTACCTTCGATTCGAAGACTTCGGCCTTCAGCTCAGGATCGTTCTCTGTCGCGCCAGTCTTCGGATCGAATGCGTATCCATGCCACGGACAAACTACTTTCCCATCTTCGATGACGCCTTCGCCGAGCGGTCCGCCCTCGTGCGGGCACGTCCCATCCAGCACGCACACTGATCCGCCCACGTTGGCGACACACAAAGCGCGGCCTGCCACCATAAACTCCTTCACTCCGCCGGCTGCCGGCACATCCGCCTCAAGACAAATCCGCACAAACTCCGCCATGCTTCTCTCCTCCACGGCGCGAATCGTCTCCCCGTCCCCGCCGCATCCGCCCTTTAGCATACAGATAGGCCGCATCGCTTCGGCAACTCGTCATGAGCAAATCAAGATCAAGGTCCAAACCTCCAGCTCGCTCAAAACCGCACCTCATCGCCGCCGGCGAAGCCCCGACCGTCGTCTCTGGCAGCTGGCTCCTCAAAGCTGTTGTGGGTGTCGTCGTCGCTGCTGCTTTTTGCGTCTGGGGCACGCTTGGGCTTTTGTTTTGGCAGGGAAGCTGGCAGTTGCTCTATCACCCCACAGCAACCATCACGCGCACACCCGCATCCGTCGGCCTGCCGTTTGAAGACGTGGCCTTCGCCACCAACGATGCCGGCATTCCTCAACTCAAAGGCTGGTGGATTCCCGCCAATTCCGTTCGACCCTACACGGCAATCTACCTGCACTCTGCCGACGGTAATCTCGGCAACACCGTGGAGGCACTTGCCCAACTCCATGCCGCAGGCCTCTCTATATTGGCGATCGACTATCGCAACTACGGAGCCAGCCAGCACGCCCATCCCAGCGAAAAACATTGGCGCGAGGATGCCGAATCCGGTCTCCGCTACCTCACCGACACACGCCACATCGCCGCCAACTCCATCGTCGTTGTCGGCAATGGCCTCGGCGCCAATCTCGCTCTCGAAGTCGCTTCGGCCCATCCTGACCTTGCCGGCGCCCTTCTCAATCAGCCGGTCAACGATCCTACCAGCGCCATCTTCAACGACCCACGAGCAGGCATGATCCCGGCGCACCTTCTTGTTGCCGATCGCTGGGACCCAACCACACCCGCAACCGACTTGCGCGATCCCTCACTCTGGTTTTTCTTGGATTCTGGGCAGATCGACCGCGCAACTTTGCCGATTTCCCGCGTCACATCTCCTAAAACAGTTGTCTGGCTCCCGGCCGATAGAAATCAGTCCAGTGACTTCTCAGCCGCGCTCACCCGCTGGCTCGACAACCTTCCCGCACTTCGCTCCCATTGACCCGCAACCTCGTCGCGCCGCCCGTTTCATCCCTCAGTTCTGGCCCTTCACTCCCTCATTCCCTGTCTTTCCGTTCCCTGCCCTATTCACCTCGGTATGTCCCGGTGCAGCGCTTTCACTTGATAACCGGCCTTCCGCAACCGCTTCGTCATTTCCTCGGCCATCATCACGCTCCGATGCTGTCCGCCCGTGCAGCCAAATCCCACTGTCAGGTAGCTCTTGCCTTCTTCCACATAGTGCGGCAGCAGGTAAAGCATCAGATCCGTCACTTTATCCAAAAATTCCTGCGTCTGGGGAAACTTCCGCACATACGCCGCCACCTTCGGATCCTTGCCCGTCTTCTTCCGGAATTCCGGCACAAAATGGGGATTGGGCAGAAACCTCACGTCGAACACCATGTCCGCATCCAGCGGAACGCCGTTCTTGAATCCAAAACTGAGGCAGCTCACCAGCAGCCGCTTTTCTTTTTCTCCCTGCCCAAAGCGCGCCTGGATGTGTGCCCGCAGCTCATGCACATTAAAGTTCGAAGTATCCACCAGCGTATCGGCCACGTTGCGTATCGGGTCGAGCAGCTGTCGCTCTTCTACAATCGACCGCTCCACGGTCTCTGACTTACGCAGCGGGTGCGGTCGCCGCGTCTCCGAGTAGCGCCGCACCAGCACGCCATCCTGCGCATCCAGAAACACCACGCGCGTCGGCAAAATCTGCTTCACCCGTTTCAGAATGTCGGGCAACCGGTCCAGCGTCTGCCCTTCGCGCACATCCACCACAATCGCCGCGCGCTCAATTTCTTGTGACTTGCCCACCAGGCTCGCAAATTCCGTCAGCAATTCCAGCGGCAGATTATCCACCGCGTGGTAACCCAAGTCCTCAAACGATTTCAGCGCAGACGCCTTCCCTGAGCCCGAAATCCCGGTCACGATGACCAGTTCCTTCAAGGGTTTGTGTCTGTCATGATTGGGCTGTTTGAACGAATGCGGTCGGTCGTCTTCAAACGTCTTCTTCCCGGCGCTCATGCGCCCATCCTACACCGGCCAACCGCATCACTGCTGAGCGTCTGCCTACGGAACCTCGACCAGTTCCATTTGCCCATCCCGACGGCGATGCAACACATACAGATCCCCGCCGTGGTTGCGAAACACCAGGAGATCCTTGTCGCGAAACTCAGCGTCCTTCACCGCTTCTTCAATCGTCATGGGCCGCAGCGCAATCGCTTCTCCGCTGGTAAGAATATGCGGTTCAACCACGGCAGCTTTCGCCGGAAACGAATGTACGGCAATCGCTGCCCGCGCCTTCGCGCTCGATAGCTTCCCTGTCCCATCGCCATCGTCCGCGGCGCGCAACTTCGGCCGCGCCACCGGTAGCGCCGTCATCACTTTCTCTTCCTTCGGCAGTCTCTTGCGGGTCAGGTTCTTGTCGCGATAGCGCAGCGCTTGGTGTTCTGCATGTGCCAGCGCTTTCCGAAGCGCCGACTCCAGCGTGTCGGCCTCACCAGCCGCCACAATTGTCTGCAGCCGTGCTTTCACCGTCAACTCGGCAATCTGCAAATGCCGCTGCACTCTGAAAATGACACTCGCAGTGGTCGTTTTGCCCAGAATCCGGGCGATGCGGTCCATCCCTTCCTCAGCCTGCGTGCGCAATGCCTTGGACACTTTCACTTGCCTGGCGGTCAACTCCACTTCCATGGTCAGCCTCCGCTCTTCGTTCTCCCAGGCCGGTTGTCCGTCCCGAGGAATTCGGATTCTAGTTCATCTCGCTGGGTTTTGTAAGGGAGCGTCTCACAGTGAAACGCAAAATTCATCAGAGCGGCTTCACCATTCCCATCTCGAAACTAACCGGCGCTCAACGCTTGCTTCAGGCTTCTCGCCTTCGCCTCTGATGTGTCGAAGGAATGTTCATGTCTTCGCGATACTTCGCCACCGTCCGGCGTGTCAGTTGAATTCCCTGCGCCTGCAGCATCGCTGCTAGTTGATCGTCCGTCAACGGATGCCGTGCGTCTTCGTCTTCAATCAGCTTGCGCACCTTGCGCTTCAACACCAGCAGAGGCGTGTCTGCGCCCTCGGGTCCATTCGACCCCTCAGAGAAGAAAAATCGCAATTCGATCACGCCCTGCGGCGTATGCGCATATTTGTTGGCCACCGCCCGGCTCACCGTCGAAGGATGTACACCAATTTCCTCCGCCACTTCCTTGATCATCATGGGGCGTAGCGCTTCAATCCCAATTTCCAGAAAGTCCTGCTGCCGGCGCACAATCACTTCGCACGTCCGCAGAATCGTGCTCTTTCGCTGCGCAATGTTACGCATCAGTTGTAGCGCAGAACGAAACCGCTCCTTCACATACTCCTTCACTTCTTTTTCGGTATCGGATGCAACCAGCATCCGCCGATAGCGCTGGCTCAATCGCAAGCTGGGAAGGTCTTCTTCGTTCATGCTCACCACCCACTCGCCGCCGCGCTTCACAAACACCACGTCCGGTTCAATCAGCCGGGTCTGCTCGCGGTTGTAAAGCCGCCCCGGCCTCGGATCCAGCGTCCGAATAAATTCCACACCCGCAATCGCCTCTGCGGGACTCACCTGCACCGCCTTGGCCAGGTCCTTAACATCCCGCTTCTGCACCAGCTGCAGATGACCATCCACAATCAGAGCCGCCACATCCATGGCGCGCCGCCGTTCGTCGATCTTCGCATCCGCTTCAGACTGAACACTGCCGTGCACATCGCCCGCTTGGTCGACGCCCGGATCCGTTCCGTAGAGCAGCTCAAATTCCCGCTTCTGCGCCGCAATCTGAATCAGCAGGCATTCGCGCAAATCGCGTGCCGCAACTCCCGCCGGGTCCAGCGTCTGCACCAATTCAATGCCCTTGCGCACCAACGTCAGCGCTTCAGCATCGCTCAACGCTTCCACATCCGAGAACGATCGCAACGCCTCGGCCAGCTCTTCTTCGCTGACCGTCAGGTATCCACCTTCATCCAGATTTCCGGTGATGTAGTCCGCGATCTGCTCCAGCTGCGGAGTCAGTGTCAATGACCCCAGCTGCCACGCCAGGTGATCGGACAATGTAGTCGGCTGAGAGAGAAAATTTTCAAACGAGGGCTTTTCATTTTCCTCGTATTCCGGCTGAGTACGGTACCCGGGGTCCAGATAGTCCTGAAAGTAGGAGCCAAAATCGATCTCTGCAAAAGGATCGCTGGCCGTTGCCGCCGGCTCCGTCGCTCCCTTCTCCACGTGCTCCAGCCGCTCCGCGCGCTCCTGCTGCTCCTGGCGCCCGGCCACTTCATCCAGCATCGGAACTGTTTCGTCAATCTCTTCCAAAACGGGATTCTCGACCATCTCGGCATCGATCATCTCCTTCAGCTCCAGCTTGTTCAGCGCAAGCACACTCACCATCTGCATCAGGCCCGGCGTAAGGACCTGGCGTTGCGCCACCTTCAAGTTCAATCTGGGTTGCAGAAGCGCCATACAGAGGGCTCGATTCCCGTTTGCTCTCGGTTCAAGTGTAATTGGATCGGCAGTGTTTCGACGGCTTTGGGCTCACCCGATCCGTCCAATATCCCGGAATGGGCATCCGTTTCACCGAAGTTTAAGTCGGGCCCACCTTCGGCTCGCTACACCCTTCGCGGAATTGACCCTGCCTCGTTGGTCACTATCCGCTCCAGGGAGATGGGTTACGGTCCGTTTTCATGCCCTTATCAGGCCAACCCCGAATCATCCGAGAGAGAATCCCTCTCCCAGGTAGACGCGCCGCACCTCTACGTCGTTACCCAGCTCATGGGGGGTTCCGGTACGGAAGATCTTCCCCTCTGCAATGATATACGCCCTGTCCGTCACACTGAGCGTCTCCCGTACGTTGTGGTCCGTAATCAAGATACCGATTCCGCTCGCCTTCAGATCGAAGATGATCTTCTGCAGTTCCAGCACTGCAATTGGATCAATCCCACTGAATGGCTCATCCAGCAGGATGAAGTTCGGCTGAATACACAGTGAACGCGCAATCTCCACGCGCCGACGCTCTCCACCCGACAATGCGTAACCCCGCGTGCCCCGGATATGCGAAAGGTTGAGCTGGTTGATCAGCTTCTCCACGCGCATCCGGCGCTCCCGATTGTCCAGAGGCTGTGCCTCCAGCACCGCCAGAATGTTCTCTTCCACCGTTAGCTTGCGAAACACCGAGGGCTCCTGCGGCAAATAGCTGATCCCGTAGTTCCTCGCCCGCAGATACATCGGAACCCGCGTAATGTCGATGTCGTCCACCATCACGCGGCCCGACTCGGGCTGGATCAACCCCACAATGATGTAGAAGCTCGTGGTCTTGCCCGCGCCATTCGGACCCAGCAGCCCCACAACCTCGCCGCGCGAGATCTTCAGGCTCACTCCGCGAACCACCTGCCGGCCCTTGTACGATTTGCCGATCCCCTCGGCCAAAAGTGTTTCCATCTATTTCACGAGCACTTTCACGGCCTCTTGGGCACGGTGGTGTTGGTCAGCGTCTTCGCGCCGTTACCCTCGACACTGACGCTATCATCGCGGCTGTTGAAGATCAAAGAATCGCCGGTAACGTCTCCCCGCGCCGGGTCCGACATGCGCGGCAGGTGTCCCGGCGAACCAGTCAGTACATAAGAGTCCGTCACCCCCGTGTACACCAATTCATCTCCCGCGCCGTGCCGCCCCTCAAGATCAATCAACACATGACCGCGCGCCGTCATGTGATCCACCTGCGTCGTGCTCCCGCCGGCTGCGTTGCGGCTGCCCGCCGGTAACAGCGTCACATCCGCTTCGTCCGAGCGGGTGACGCCTTCGCCATTCTCCGCGACCACAGCGCCCACCAGGCCGCCATGCAAAACCGCCTTACGGTCCACATCGGAATATTTCATGTCTCCGCTTCGCACCCGCATCACCGATGGTTTGCCCGCTTTGCCCTGCTTCGCGCTACCCGCCCCGTTTGCGCTCACAAGCACCAGCCGCACCGGCTGAGCCGGATCGGCCGTTTGCGCCACCAGTGTCTGCAGCGTACGGTTCAGCACCAGCACCGGCGCTGCCACCGAATTCGGCCCCTGCCACATCCGCGCCGTGCCCTTGAATGTCGCTTCTCCTGTCGCCTGGTGCATCTGCGCCTCGGCCGAAATCACGTGCGCCGGCCCATCCGCGCCCAGTCCAGGTCCGCCGCCCGCCGGTTTGCGCGCATTCACACCTGCCGCGTCGCCAAACCATGTCGCCTTCACATTTCCGTGCGCGAATGCATCGCCCGATCCCTGCGAAACGTCCACCTTGTCTGCCGTCATTTGCAGCCCGGCGCTCTCCACGTGTGGATCGCCCGTCAAATGCATCCACTGTCCCGCCCCTTCATACACCGCCTTTGCCGCAGTCGCATGGAACGGCTTCGTCGGCGCATTCTTTCCCTGTCCCGTCGATGGACTTCCCGGCTCCTGGTCAAGATGCACATTGCCGGTCACCAACGCCGATTCAATCTGCGAATCCGCGCCCTCTCCATCCCGCGCGTCGCCACTCTTCGCATTCGACCTTCCGGTCTCCGGAACAAAATGCACAATCAGGCTGTCGCCGCTCGTCGATTGCCGTGTTCCTGCCGTAGTCGTCTCCATCATGCTCGCGTGCCCTTCTTCGTCCAATTGCGTCAACGACGAATTGTCGCCAAAGATCCCCGTCACCACATCGGCTGACATCCGCGACGGCATCGGCTGCCCATTCCCCCTCCGGCTTTCGCCGGTAATCACTACGCCGCCGGTTCCATGCATCTCCGAAAGCTCGGCCTGTTCGTGCCCCGCGCTTTTGAAATCCAGATCGGCCACTGGTGACACCCACACCCGGTGCGACTGCGTCACAGTCGGCCCCGCGCCTGTTACCTGGTCCATTGCCATCTGCACGCCGCGCTCCAGGTGCGTGCGCCGCAACACACCCTTCGCGGCAAAAATCAGGTCCGCCGTCGGCGAAGTCCCGTGCACCTTGCGTCGCCTGTTGTCTGAATCCAGCGTCACTCCGCCCGAGAAGTATCCGTGCTCCGGCTGATTGTGCGCATCCATCTCAATCCACCCCGCAGGCGCCGCAATGTGCGCGCCCGTCGCCGTCGCCAGCGTGACTCCTCCTGTTGCATCGATCCGCTGCGCGGTCCCGTCCGTTCGCAGATCGATCTTCGCCTCCCGCGCAGTCAGGTCTCCCTTGCGATAGTGCGCCGTAGCATCCTCCAGTTGGCAAACCTCTGCGCTCCGATCGATATCTGCATGGCTCGCTTTCAAATCCAGCGCCTCTCCATTGCGCACCGTGCTCACCGCCACGTCGCGATCGAGAACCAGATGCCCCTGCTGCGAAGCATACGTCGCACCCGTCGCGCTCCCTGAGCCCTGCGAAAGCGCAAAGTCCACATGCTGCTTCGTTGTAGCCATACCACTGTGCTGGTCAAATGCCAGCCCGCTCGTCTTTACATGGATTTTGCTGGTATCCGGCAGCGCTGCCTGCATCTCGCCGTTCTTGTTTTTCGCTCCCGGCGTCTGCGATGTCGGCTTCGTCACTGCCGCTGGCCGGCTGATCGTGATCTCCACAGGCCCTGCTGCTGTCGCAATCCCGGTCTTCTGGTCGTACTCGAAATCGTTGCCCTCAATGCTGTCGGTACTCTTCGAGTCCGGACTGTACATCTCGATCTTCACTGCGTGCAGAAGAAAATGCTGGTCCTTCAGCTCCTGCACTTTCGAAGCCGTGATCTTGAACAGCGCATGTCCCGCTCGAAACTCCGCATGTGTAAATCCATTCGCTTCCTGCTGAATATCGATCCCCAGCCGCTTTGGCAGATCGTGCTTGTTGAATGGATTTTTATACTTTCCGATAAGCAGAAAAACGCCAAGCGCCACCACCAGCAGCCCTCCGGCCACCAGCACCATCGTGCGCAATCGCTCAATGGTGAATCGCATGTTTTTATCTAATTCCCCATGCCGAGGCGTGCCGCCAATCGTTGCGCCAGGCTCTCGCCCATCTCGCTCCACAGCAGCCGCGCCGTCGCACCCGATGCCTTCTCCACCGCAGCAGTCAGCTCCACCAGCTGCCGCACATTCTCTTCAACGCGCCGCGCGGTGTCGGCATTCAGTTCCACATCTTCCTCGAGAAACGCCGCGTCTCCACCGAAATCAATCCGGATGTGTCCCTCTTGTTCGTACGATCCATCATCGAACAGCGGCCCAAAGCCGGTCACGCGAATCAGCCGCGGCGCTCGCAACCAGCGCCCTTCCAGTCCGCCCTCTCCACTCTCCAGTTCCCAAAGATTCCACCCAATCTGGAATTCATAGGCAAAATCGTCGTGCAACAATTCCAGCGCGTGTTCCACCGCCGCTCGCGCCTCCGCACCCCGCTCACCATGTCCGTACACGTGCTGAAGCACCGGCGCTTCGCTCCAGCTCACCGGCCACACAGTCGCGGCATATACGCCCGGCTCTCCGCCATGCGCAGAAATCGATTCCAGCACCGCGGTCAGCTTGTCCGGCATCGCGGCAAGGCGCAGATTTGGATACCACAGGCTCAAATAAAGGGCGTCGGACATCTCTATCAATTTTAGACGCCCCACCGCGCCGGAAGATGCGGAACACAAGCAGCTTAGCGATCCCCCGCAATCTTTCGTCTATCCATCCGCGTCCATTCGTTGACAAACCATCGGCCAACCGGGAACATAAAGCCCAGGCTCCAACAGTCCCGCACACGCCGAAAGCCCCAGAATCGTTCGACGAATCCTACCGTCGCACTCGGTCCTTGTCCGGCGGGATCAATCCACCGAACCGCCCTATCGACCATGCTTCGACTCGCTCTCCGCGCCTTTGCCGCCTTTCTGCTCCTCACTTCCTCGCTCCAGGCCTTCCTCGCGCAGCCGTCGCCCTCCCGCAACACCTCCGAAGTCACCATCCAGGGCACAGTTCAAGCCTCTGACGCCACTCCCCTCCTTGGAGCGCGCGTCGATCTCCGTTCCGGCACGTCGTCCGACGACGTCGTCATGGACACCCACACTGACATCGACGGCAAATTCGCGATCCTCAGCATTCCCTTGGCTCCCGGTCAATACATCCTGCACGTAGCAGCCATCGGCTTTGAAAGCACCGAAAAAGCCGTCGACCTCCGCCACGCCGCATCAACCGCAAGCCTCAATTTCGTGTTCACCCTCAGGCCCGCGCCCAAAGAACGCGGCGCTGCCAGCCCCTACACGAAGGTTCGCGTCTTTTACGCCACCGACCGCCAGGCCGTCTCCAACCAGAACACGACCCAATTCCTCGGAATCGCAGCCCAGAATGGCGCCCTCGCCTACGGGGCCTGCGATGTGAGCATTCCCGAGTCCCACACCCTCGCCGCCCTCGAGCGCCCCTCCATCTGGAAGCTCGAGTTCCATGCCGACCCTGAAAAGAACATCGTTCTCCAGAAAGTCACGCCCGAGCCGAAGGATCTATTCCTCAAAGATGTCGCCGCCACCGTCTCCGGATCTCCCGGCAAAGAGGCCTTCGTCTTCGTCCACGGCTACAACGTCAGCTTCGAAGACGCAGCCGTCCGCACCGCGCAACTCACCTACGACTTCGGCTTCAAAGGCGCACCCATCTTCTACAGCTGGCCCTCCAAAGGCAGCCTGCTCGGCTACCTTGCCGACGAGATCAGCGTCGCCCAAACCACCGCCCACCTCCGCCAATTCCTTCAGGACGTAGCCAATACTTCCGGTGCGACCACAGTGCACCTCATCGCGCACAGCATGGGCAACCGTGCGCTTCTTACCGCCGTCGCGCAGCTCGCCTCAGACAACAACTTCACCAATTTCAATAAGTTCTCCAGCTTTGTTCTAGCAGCCCCTGATGTCGATCGTGACGAATTCACCCGCCTCGTCTCTCAAATCCAGAAGCCGCGGCGCAAGTTCACGCTCTACGTCTCTGCGCACGACCAGGCCCTCGAAGCGTCCTACCTGCTCTTCCACCGTGAGATGCGCGCCGGCGAGGGCGGCAGCAACGCGATCGTCCTGCCCGGCCTCGACACCGTCGACGTCTCGCAGCTTAGCTCCGACGCCCTGGGTCACAGCTACTACGGCGATAACCCCAGCGTCGTCCAGGATCTCCTCAAGTTTTTGAAAGGGCAGCTTGCGCCGCGTCCCAGTCTTTCCCGGGTGCCTCTGGGCAGCCTCGCCTATTGGCAATTGCTGCCCGCAAAGTGATCCGCTAAGCCGGCGTCACGATCTCGCCAAAATCCGCAATCCCCGAGAATCCGCTCAGCACGCCATCGATCAACGCCAGATTCGCGCCGCGCACCTTCTCATCCGGATCAAGCACCATCACCTTGTCGAAGAAAGTGTCCACCGTCGGTCGCAGCGTGGCAATCAACGCCAGTGCCTCGCCATAATGTCGCTGTTCGCGCAGCTTGCCCACCTGCTCTGCCAATGTCTTTGCGGCATCGGCAAGCTGCTGTGCCTCCGGGGAAAGCTTCACTCCGCCCTCAAAGGCAAATCCCTTCTCCTGCGCCTGGCGCACAATATTCTTGATCCGCTTGAATGCCGCCGTCACCGCCGCAAAATCAGCCGACTCGCGAGCAGCCGACAAAGCCTGCGCCCTCGCTATTGCATCGCGCACGTCGAACGCCCCCGCCGCCAGTACCGCATTCACCACGTCGTAAGCGTACCCGCGTACATCCTTCAGATAGAAGTGCAGCCGCTCCCGCAGAAACGCCGCGACCTGCTCAGTGTTCTTCTCTTCCGTCTCCGCTGCGCCCAGCACCCCAATCAACGTCAGCGGCAGATCCGATTCGGCCAAAATCTTCACAACGGAATTCGCCGCGCGCCGCAACGCAAACGGATCCTTCGATCCCGTCGGTGCGCTTCCAATGCTGAACATCGCCACAATCGTCTGGATGCGATCCGCAAGACCCAGCAACTGCCCTTCGACCGACACCGGCACATCGTCTTCCATCGAAGCCGGCGTGTACTGCTCATAAATCGCCAGCGCCACGCGCTCGCCCAGTCCCTGCACCCGCGCATAGAGCCCGCCGATGATCCCTTGCAGTTCCGTGAACTCTTTCACCAGCTCTGCCGTCAGATCGGTCTTCGCCAGTTCCACCGCCTTCCGCACCGCGGCTTCCTCGAATGCAACTCCCGCTGCCTTCACTGTCTCCGACAGTTTCTTGGCAACCTTCAAATTCTCTTCGGTCTTCCAGAAATAGCTCCCCAGTTCCTTCTGGAACGTCACCGACTTCAGGCTCTCCACGCGCGCCGTCAACGGAGTTTTCTGATCCACATCCCAGAAAAACCGCGCATCCTTGAACCGCGCCCGCAATTCCCTCGCATTCCCGCTTTGGATAATCGCTTGCCCCTCAGCATCCACCTCGGTATTCAGAACCGCCAGAAAATGCGGCGCCAGCTTCCCGTTCGCATCTTCCACTGCGAAATACTTCTGGTGGTCGCGCATCACCGTCACCAGCACTTCTTCCGGCAGCGCCAGGTACTCCGCCTCAAAATTTCCCAGAATCGCCGAAGGCCATTCCGTCAAATGGGTCACGGTTTCCACAAGTGCTTCGTCTTCCCGCCAGCGCGCGCCGCTCACCACTCCTGTGGCCTTGTCCAATGCCTTGCGAATCAATTGCTTCCGCTCGGAAACTTCAACCAGCACCTTGGCTGTTTTTAGCGTCTGCGCGTAGCTCCCTGGAGTCGAAATCTCCACAGGTGCGGTCCCGTGCAGAACGCGATGCCCGCGGCTCGACCGTCCAGCTACAATCCCTGCAATCTCCAGCGGCACGACTGCACCATCCAGAAGCGCGACCACCCACCGCACCGGCCGTACAAACCGCTCCGGTTTGCCCGCGCGCCAGTACATGTTCTTTGCCCAATAGATCCCCAGTACTTCCTTCGGCAACTCCGTAGCCAGCAGCTCCACGGCGCTGCGTCCCGGCCGCTTTACCGTCGCGCCTACATATTCGCCCTTCGGCGTTGTCACCTTGGCGAGTGCAGAAACCGCAACGCCGGCCTTCTTCGCAAACGCCTCCGCCGCCGCTGTCGGTGCGTCATCCTTGAACGCCACCTTCCACGAGGGACCGATAAGCTGTTCCTCAGTCTCGGCCTGCTCCGTCTGCAATCCCTCCGCCAACAGTGCCAGCCGGCGCGGCGTCGAATACGTCGTCACTTTTGCCCCGTCCGACAGCAGATGCTCGCGCGTCAACAATTCCTGCACCCGGCGCCCGAGTTCCGCTTCGGCCCCGGCAATCATGCGCGCCGGAACCTCGTCCAGCCCGATCTCCAGTAAAAAGTCAGCCATAATCCTTAAAGTCTTTCTTCAATTCTGGTTCTTAATTCTCTCTACCAACGAGCCGATAGTCTCCACGCCGTCAACTGCAACGCAAAGCCGCCCATTCTGCCCCTACGTGCTGGCCGCCGCCGCGTTTTGCTGTGCCGCAAATGCCTTTGCCACGCCCACCGCCAGGTTCCGGATCCGGCCAATCACGCCCACCCGCTCCGTCACGCTGATCGCGCCGCGCGCGTCCAGAATGTTGAAAAGGTTCGAGCACTTCAATGCCAGCTCATACGTCGCCAGCAGCGGAAACCGTCCTTTTTCCTGAGCGCTCGCCTTCTCATCGGCCATCAGCGCGTTCGCCTTCTCCAGCAACGCTTTCGCCTCTGCCTCGTAAAGGTTGAAGTGCTCCCAGGCCTTCGACACATCCGCTGCTTCAAAGTTGTAAACCGAAAACTGCAGCTCTTCCGCCAACCGCACTTCGCCATAGGTCACCGGCTTTCCAGTCTCCGGGTCGCGCGCCCACACAATGTCATAGATCGAGTTCGCATCCTGAAGGTACTTCGCTATGCGCTCCATGCCATACGTCAGCTCCGCGCAGATCGGATCCAGGTCCATTCCCCCGCACTGCTGAAAATATGTGAACTGCGTAATCTCCAGCCCGTCCAGCATCACCTGCCAGCCCACGCCCCAGGCTCCGCCCGCGGGCCACTCCCAGTTGTCTTCCTCAAACTTCAGGTCGTGCTTGCTCAGGTCGATTCCCATCGCCTCCAGGGACTCAAGATACAGTTCCTGTACGTTCACCGGTGGCGGCTTCAAAATCAGCTGAAACTGGGTGTGTTTGAACAGGCGATTCGGATTCTCGCCGTAGCGTCCATCTGCCGGGCGCCGCGAAGGCTGCGCATAACCGACCCGAAACGCCTTCGGCCCCAGCACGCGCAGAAACGTCTCCGGCGCCATGGTGCCCGCGCCCACTTCCACGTCATAAGGCTGCTGCAAAACACAGCCGCGGTCGGCCCAGAAACTCTGCAGCCGAAAAAGCAATTCCTGAAATGTCAGTGCTCTGCGCGGAGTAGAAGACTCGGTCAAGTTTGATGGCACGAAAGCATCTCTCTTTATGGGAAACTCCCACCATTTTAGCAATCGGTTTCCCAGACTGCCCCAAAATCACCGGCACAACCCTGCCAGGATCTCGCCCGTTCGTAACTTCTTCTCGATATGGCGCTCCAGCGCCTGCAGCGTGAACCGCCTCAGGTCCCACGCTTTTCCCGATTCCCATGGCTCTCCCACAAACGCCGACACAGGCGCCCGCAGCATCCGCAGTGCCAATTCCCATGACTCCGCCAACAAGGCATTCGCACTGCCCCCGCGATGTACGGCGCAATACAGCCCGTCGGAGTACTCGTGGAAGCTCACCTCGTCGGCAAGCAGCCGCTCCCCGCACGCCGTGCAATGCAGCAAATCTGGCAGCAATCCCATCAGGCGCGTGAGCCATAGTTGAAAATACGTTAGTGGCATCCACGGATGCTCCACCGTGGTCTGCTCAAGCACCGAAACCAGCAGCCGGTACACTGCATCCTGCGGATCATGTTCCGGCAGCGCCTGGTCTATCGCCTCGGCAAAAAAGCTCAGCACTGCCATCCGCACATGATCTACCGGAGCCGACAATGGCGACCGGATAATCTCCAGCTGATCCAGCCTCACCAGTTCCTGCCGCGGACGCTCCGCGAAAAAGGCCCGCGCCACCGTCATCGGTTCTAGCGCGCCGCCAAATCGCTTCCGGCTTTTCAGCGCCGCCTTCGCCGTGCCCTTGAGTCGCCCAAAGTCCCGCGTAAAGAAGCTGACAATCAGGTCCGCCTCGTGCATCGGCCACGTGCGCAGCACTACCGCTTCTGACGTCAGTACGGCCATCAAATTCCATCATCGCATCTGGCCCAGGCATGCCGTCGGCCTGGGGCATTCCTTCCCCGGCGACTCAAAATTCCTTCACCAGCACCAAACTCCATGGCGCAATCGAGCGCTCCAGGTTCAAACTCCCCACTTCGTTGGCATGGACCATTTCCTTTTTCGTATTCCGTGCAGCTTCGCGCAATGCCTGCGTCTGTTCCCGATCGGGCGGCTCCGGCTTTCCCATCGACTCCCAGACCGCAACCGCATCCCCGTGTCCTCGGTCCAGCGTCTCAATCACGAACGAAGCGCCGGGCTTCAATCCGCGCATATGCAGGTCGAGACTGCGCGCGCTGCCGCTCGCATCCAATGCGTCCGCTTCAGCCAGCGTGTCGCTCAGCGGCAAAGCAATCTTCTCTTCCGGCGGATAGTTGTAGGCAAGCGCCGCAATCTTGCCGCTTGCCTTGTCCCGCGTCACAATCGCGCCATCCGTCTTCTCAATCAGCTCGTCCCCCAGACTGTTCAACATCCGGTACGCGTGAAAGGCCGGCTTCAGGATCTCCTGGTAATTGATCAAGCCAAACCCGCCGTGAAACACCGAGTCGGTCTTGCGGTTTTCCTCAAACACATCCGTAAACACCCAGTACGACAACGAATCCGCCTGTCCGATCGAATCGAGGTTGGTCTTTGTAATGAAGGCCGCCGCCGCCAGCGAGTCATGCGTGTAATCGGTCGGCGAGGGACTCGAATTCCACTCCGTCAGCTGTATCTCCGCGTGCGGGTAATCACTCGCATCGATCATCTGGCGCAACATGCGCAGGTCGTCGCGCGTGGAGTCGATGCCTCGCCTTAAATGATCGTGATTCGGCAACTGCGCGTCATCGATCTTGAAGTCCTGCGGATAAGGATGCGTGGACACAAAATCCACCGGAAGATGATTGGCCTTGCAATACTTTAAAAAATCCTCAATCCACACCGGTCGCCACGGAATCTTCAGCGGATCATACGGCTTGCCCGACGTCACCGCAGCCTTCACCGCGTTCTCATCCAGATTGAAATTGCTCGTCGCCGGCCCTCCCACCCGTAGCTCCGCATCAACCTCCTTGATGGTCAGCGCACTTGCCTTGTACAGATCGAAATACTGCTGCTGCGTTCCGTTCTTGAAAAATCCGTCAAGGTTCGGTTCATTCCATACTTCGAAATACCACTTGCGAACTTCCTCAATCCCATACCGCGCCACGCAATGCTCAACAAACGCGCGTACCAGCGCCGCCCACTTGTTGTAGTCCTTCGGTGGGCTGCCGTTCGCCTGCCACCAGAATGTCGTTCCCTTCACCGTCGCCATCTCTGCCGGCGAAAAGCTCAGCTCCACAAACGGACGCACTCCGGTCGCCAGCATTCGATCGAAAACATCGTCAACGTATTGGAAGTTGTAAACGGCTTGGCCCTGCTCATCCTCGCGATAGACAAACATGTCATCGTGAAAAAGACCATGAAAGCGGACGTACTCGAACCCGCCCAATTGATGCGCGGTCGTCAATTCCTCCTGCCAGGTGGCGCGCAGCCCTTCGTTGGCGCGACCGGCCCCCACCACCTTGCTCCAGAAATGGACCAGCGGTTGACCAGGCGCCTTCGCATCCGCAGTCAGACGAATCCTGGTCTGTGCGTCGGACTGGGCGAACAAAGCAGAAATCAAAAAAATTAGAAAGAATGCCACCGGCCAGCTGCTCTTGCATTTTGACGACATGGTTTCTCCACCAGGCGTCGGACACGGCTCAGATCGATCGGAGTTGCTCCGGCCGCCGGTCATCCAGCCTTGGTTTCCATAAGATTTCTATTGCGGCCCAATCTAATAAGCCGCGGGCGCAATGTCAATCAACACGCTCGTCCAAAAACACGAACGCGCCCGCCGCAGCGGACGCGTCTCGGCGTTCGAAGTGACTTAGCGCCCGAAGTGCGCCGAGTTCTTCTCCGTAAAATGAGCCCACTTTTCCGGCAGGTCATCGAGCGCAAAAATCGCCGAGACCGGGCAGGCCGGAACACAAGCACCGCAGTCGATGCACTCGACCGGGTCGATGAAAAGCTGGTCCGCTTCCCCGTGACCGGCTTCATCTTTCTTGGGGTGGATGCAATCGACAGGACAAGCGTCCACGCAGGCGGTGTCCTTCGTGCCGATACAGGGTTCTGCAATCACATAGGCCATCTGGGAGTTCTCCGGAAAGGTTTCTTCTCGACGCTGATAGTAGCACACGACCCCGCGCGAAGCAGCGCCGAAATCCTCTCCCATATTGCCATGCGGTAATCGCAAGTGCACCCGAATTCCCGCTGACATCAATCCACTTAGCTCTGCACAGTTCTCGCCGCCCGTTGCGCCGCCCATTCCGCCGGCGTCGGAATCGGCGCCAGATTCCGCCCCGCAAACAGGTCCTTGAAGAGCGCTACCATCTCCTCGTGGATCAGGCCATTCGACCCCAGTACTTCGCGGCTGTTCAACTCCACCGCCGCGCCCGCAAAATCCGTGACCCTGCCGCCCGCTTCTTCCACCATCAGAATCCCCGCCGCCGTGTCCCACGGGTTCAGGTTGAACTCCCAAAATGCGTCCAGCCGGCCCGCCGCAATGTACGCCAGGTCCAAAGCAGCCGACCCGGCCCGCCGCACGCCATGCGACCGCAACGTGAATTCCTGGTAGAAGTGCACATTCGGACTCGCATGACGCTTCCTGCTCGGAAATCCCGTGGCCACCAGTGACTCCGCCAGCTCCGCATTCTGTGATACATGGATCGCCCGGCCATTCACCGTCGCTCCGCGCCCCCGTTCCGCCGCAAACAGTTCGTCGCGCATCGGATCGTAGATCACGCCCGCCACCAGCTTTCCATCTTCCTCTGCCTTGGTGCCCGCAGGGCGCTGCTCGAGCCCCATCGACACGCAGAATTGCGGAAATCCATGCGCAAAATTTGTCGTCCCGTCCAGCGGATCGACGTACCACCGAAATTCCCTCTCCAGCCCATCGCGCGTACCTTCCTCGCCATACACGCCGTGCTCCGGATACACCTCGCCCAGCCGCGCGCGAATCAACTTCTCTACCGTGCGGTCGGCCACCGTCACCAGATCCACGTCGCCTTTGTACTCGGTCGCCACTCCCTGTAGGAAAAACTCGCGCAGACGGGCGCCTGCTTCGCGCGCAATCGCCTCAGCCTTCTTCAGCAACGAGTCCGACGCTTCGCTTCGATCTACCTTCACCCGCCAGCCTCGTTCGAAATCGCGAACCGTGCGGGGCGCCTCTTTGAGGTTTCCGTGATGGTCTGGATCTGATGCTTGTAAATAAAGAGATTCGGCTTCCCTTCGCGCGTCAGCCGCAACATCCCGTCGTCAAAGTACTCGATCCAGCCGCGCACCGTCTCGCCGTCTCGCAGCTTCAAGGTCACGGGGACCTGCCGGTCGCTCAGCGATCGCAGATAAAGAGCTTCCTGGCCGGTCTCGCCGGGCGGTGGCGTCTTCGAACGGCGCCGCGTGGAAAGGGGAGGAGGAGTCATGATTCCATTTTAGATGCACAGTCAGAACGGCACAGCCATAAATAATTCACGCCAAAGGAAACCCGCAAAAGCATCCGGTCGCACCACGAGGCCTGCCGCGAGCAGAAAAATCCAATGCTGCGTCTCAATGTATGCAACACTTTCCACTCCCGGACACAACCTCTTAAGGAGAGTCTCGTGACCAGAACCCACGCAACCATACTCACACTCTGCGCCGCCGTGTTGCTTCCTGCCCAGCCATCCAACGTGGCCGCTCAAAGCGCTGCTAAACATTTTCAACTCACGTTTGTCATCAGCTACCCACAGCATGCACAACCCTCGCAAACCTTCGTCCTCGATGTGCCCGTTGCCGATGGTCGAACGGGAACTGCGGGAAGTTCAACGCGCTCCGGTCTGACCGGTGATCCGTCGAGTATTGTTCAGGAGAATCTCGAGTGCTCCGAGGTGCGGCAGTCGCCTCAGGGGCTGTCCGCCAAGGTGGCTTTTTCCATGAACAGCATTACCAAACCCGCCAACGCCTCCGCAGAACCGCGAATGAGAAATTTCACCTTCAATCGAGATATCGATGTCGTTTTTGGCAAATCATCGCGCATCACTGAAGAGCCGCACATCAACCCGCTAGGCAACGGGGACGATTCAACGACTCAGTCCTTGCCGCCCGCACCTCAAATCACCGTGACCGCGGTTGAAATTTAGCACGCCTCACTCAATTGCTTTTCGCCGGCTTGTCCGCATAGTACCCGGTCCTGTAACGAATGTTGAACGCCTCCGCAGCTGCCCGCGGCACGCTCACATGCAGCCGGTGAAAACTGGTTCCCGGCTCCTGGTTGTGCGGGTAGTAGCCCAGCAGATATTGCGTGCGTAGGTCGTTGCTTACTTGCGCAAACGCTTTGTCCAATCCGCCCGCCTCCGCATAAAAGCTCTTTCCACCCGTTTGCTCTGCCAGAGTAATCAGCGCATGCTCCCCGCCCAGGTCACGACCCGCACTCGCTTCAATCGGCACATCGATAATGCTGTAAATCATCACCTCATTACGCAGCGCCTGCTCCAGCGCCTGCGCGTAGCTCGTGCTCTTCACCGTATCGCCCCCGTCGGAGACCAACACCAGCACCTTGCGTCCCTGCTTTGGTCCCAGCCCCTGCGACCCAAGATAGATCGCATCGTAGAGCGCTGTGCCGCCTTCGCCGTGAATGTGATCCAGCCCACGATCGATCTGCGCCACGTTGTTCGTGAAGTGCGTTAGCTGCGTAACAAACGTGTCGAATTCAATCACGCTCATCTGGTCCTGCTGCCGCATCAGCGCATGCACAAAACGCTTCGCGGCCACTTGCTCCAGCCCGCGATCCTTATAGGTGCTCGCGCTCGTATCAATCCCCAGCGTCAGGTTCAGCGGCAATTCCGACTGCCGTTCAAAAATCGCGATGTCCTGCGGCCTGCCGTCTTCGCTCACCGCAAAATCATCCCGCGTCAGTCCGCCCACAATCGCGCCATGCGCGTCCGTCACATTCACAAACACGTTCACCAGCCGCACATCCACGTGCAGTGTCACATCCTGTGCCGGCAACCGAATTCCCGCCGAAATAAGAAGACCGACTCCCAACAGCGGCGCGATCCGCACGCGAAGGCCGCGCAACCCTGCGCTACTTGGCATCCTTCTTTGCCTCCACACCCCAACCGTCCGGAAACGGCTCCCCATCCGCCCACACTGCCCCATCCACAAATGTTTCCTTCTTCCAGATCGGCACCGTCTTCTTCAGCGTGTCAATCATCCAGCGACAAGCGTCAAACGCCTGTCCACGATGCGCCGCAGCTACCGCGATCAACACGCTCGTCTCGCCTACCATCAGTCGTCCCAGCCGATGCACGACTGTCACGTGCCGCACGCCAAATTTCTCCCGCGCCCGCGCCGCCAGCTCTCCCATCTGCTTCGCGGCCATCTCTTCATAGGCTTCATAGTCGAGAGAGAGGGTCTCGCGTCCCCGCGTGTTGTTGCGCACTATCCCGTCAAATACCACCACCGCGCCATCCACGCTCTGCTTCGCTGCGGCCACAAGATCCTCCACATCAATCCGCTCGCGTGTCAGCCGCGCGACAATTTCGGCCCCGCCCGCATTCTCGTCTAAGGTATCCGCCGCGCGCGCTGCGCTCCCTCCCGACACCGGCGGCAGCAACCCAACCTCATCTTTGTCGTGGAGAATCTGCGGGCCGTTCGCATACTCCGCGTTCACGCTCACCGCGATCCCGTGCAACCGCGCCGTGGGATAGGTCCGTTCCACCTCGGCGAGCAGATCGGCAACCGTGGCGCCCTCGTTCAGCCCCAGCAAAATGCCCTTGCCGCCCAACACATCCTTGAGTACGCCAAACGCCAGTACCCGCACCTGGATCATGATTGAAAGCATATCAACGCTAAAGGTTAGACGCGCCAGCCCGCATTCGGTCGGGCCAATGCGCGCTACGCAAAAAAGACCGGCATCTCTGCCGGTCGCAAGCAATTTCTGAGTGGACGCTCCGCGAAGTCAATCCATTCAAGTCGCCCCCCAGGGAATGGCGACCTGCACTGATCCTGAAGCGCCCCTGCCCTCAGGAATTGCTCTCTTTTTGCCGCTCCTTACGCAGCCGCTGTTATGCGGCTACGCTCGTGCCATTGCCGTTGCTGAGCTCGGTGTTCACCGCCACTGCCTCTGGACGCGCCTTCAACAGCGGCAGCGCGATCGCCAGCACGTCTTCAATGTGGCTCGCGTAGTGAACATCCACGCCTTCCATCATCTCCGGCGTAAGATCCTCCTCCACGCTCTGGCGATTGTCAGCCGGCAGAATGATGGTTGTCACTCCCGCCCGGCGCGCCGCCAGAAACTTCTCTTTGATCCCGCCCACCGGCAGCACATTTCCGCTCAGCGTGATCTCACCGGTCATCGCCGTCAGCGGTCGCACCGGCGTATCCGTCAGCAGAGACGCCAGCACCGTAGCCATCGTCACACCTGCTGATGGTCCGTCCTTCGGAATCGCTCCCGCCGGAACGTGAATGTGCAGGTCGAGGTCCTTGTTGAAATCCTCGGCCAGCCCCAGCTTGGGCGAGTTCGATCGAACCCAGGTCAGCGCGGCCTGCATCGATTCCTGCATCACCTCGCCAATCTGCCCCGTCATCGTAAAGCCGCCCCTCCCCTTCATCTTGTTCGCCTCGATAAAGAGAATGTCGCCGCCTGCCGGCGTCCAAGCCAGTCCCACTGCCACACCGGGCCGCTTTACGCGCTCCGCCACTTCTGTCTCCACGCGCACTTGGATCCCGCCCAGAAACTCCTTCAACGTGTCTTTTGTCACGATAAGTTTCTCGGTCTTGCCTTCCACCACGCGCCGCGCCTGCTTGCGCGCCACCGTGCCGATCACCTGCTCCAGCTTGCGCACACCCGCTTCGCGCGTGTAGTGCCGCACAATCTGCCGAATCGCATCCTCGGGGAATTCGATTTGTTCGTCCGTGATCCCATTGGCCTTGATCTGCCGCGGCACGAGATACCGGTTTGCGATGTGCACCTTCTCTTCCTCGCTGTACCCCTGCAGCGGGATGATCTCCATCCTGTCCAGCAACGGCGGCGGCACCGGGTCCAGCATGTTCGCCGTGCAGATGAACAGCACCTTCGACAAATCAAAAGGCACATCCAGATAGTTATCGCGAAACGTGTTGTTCTGCTCCGGATCCAGCGTCTCCAGCAGTGCCGACGCCGGGTCGCCACGAAAATCCCGCCCCAGCTTGTCCACTTCATCCAGCATGATCACCGGGTCGTTGGTTTCCGCCCTGCGAATACTCTGGATGATCTGCCCCGGCAACGCACCGATATAGGTCCGCCTGTGCCCGCGAATCTCCGCTTCATCATGCATGCCGCCGAGCGACACCCTCTGAAACTTGCGCCCCAGAGCGCGCGCAATCGACCGCCCGAGGCTCGTTTTGCCCACTCCGGGAGGTCCCACAAAGCAAAGAATCGGTCCCTTCATGTCCGGCTTCAGCTCACGCACACTCAGATAATCGAGAATGCGGTCCTTCACCTTCTTCAGCTCGTAGTGATCCTCGTCCAAAATCTCCTTGGCCTTGTTGATGTCCACCTTCTCGCCGGAGCTCTTTGCCCAGGGCAATACCGCCAGCCACTCGATGTAGTTCCGCGTCAACGAGTAGTCGGCCGCCATCGCCGACATCCGGCTCAGCCGATTCAGTTCCTTCAATGCCTCCTTCTTTACGTCCTCCGGCATGCCTGCGGCTTCAATCTTCGCGCGCAGCTCTTCCACCTCGCGCTGGCCCTCATCCTGCTCGCCCAGTTCCTTCTGGATGGCCTTCATCTGCTCGCGCAAATAGTAGTCGCGCTGCGATTGCTGCACTTGGTCCTGCACCTCGCTCTGAATCTTGGTGCGCAATTGCTGCACCTCGAGCTCCTTCGCCAGGTGCTTGTTCAACTGCTCCAGCCTGTCCAGAACAGACGCCGTCTCCAGCAGACTCTGCTTGTTTTCGGTCGTCAAAAACGGCAGCGAGGATGAAACAAAATCTACCAGCTTGCTGGGATCTTCAATATTCGCGGCAATCGTCTGCAATTCGTCAGAAAGCGTCGGCGACTCGGAGACAATCTTCTGAAATTGCTCGATGACATTCCTTACCAGCGCCTCGACATTCGATGTCGAATCCGGCACCGCATCCGCCAGTTCCTCGATCTCCGCAATCATGAAAGGCTCGGTCTGCACAAAACGCAGCAACTTCACCCTCTCCACACCCTCCGTAAAGACAAACCGGCTCTGGTTCGGCATCCGCACAATCTTGTGCACCGTCGCCAAAGTCCCCACTTCGTGCATGTCCCCCGGCTTCGGCGTATCCAGCCTCGGATCGAGCTGCGCCGCCACCACGATTGACCGCTCCTCGCCCAGCGATTCAATCAGTTGAATCGAGCTCTCTCGCCCAACTGTAAGCGGTAGAACAGCATGCGGAAACAGGACCGTGTCGCGAACCGGCAGTACCGGCACACGGCGAGGACCGGAACTCTCTTGATTGGAAGTACTTGCGGGAGGCAATATGGTCGGCTGCTTCGGCATTGAGTGTCCTTTTGTCAACTTTCCTTCATTAGACCACGCAGGCAACGAAAAGTTTCAGAAATCTCCGCATCCGCACCGCTAGGCAGGTTTCGCCTTCTCCTAAGAGAGATACGCCCTGCCAATCCACAGTGTTCCACGCGTTCACGGGCCAGACACCGCTCCCAACTCACGTCCCCGGCGGTCGATCAACGAATCTTAGTCCCGTTTCCCGGTCCGGAACCGGAAAACTCTCGCAATTCCACTCCAAATCCCAAAAAACTGCGAGCCGACTTTCAAACGACGTTCTGCAGGACCTATCGGCGATAAATGGGGAAAATTGAAAGGGTCTGATGAATACATTCATCAGACCCATCAATCGTTCGGATTTGGCGGCCCAGCGCCTACTACTCCTCTTGCCCCAGTGCCCCTTCTTCCAGCCGGATCGCCGCATCAATGCGGTCCCAAAGATCTTCCTTCGGTTGCTCCACCGGCAGCAACTGCTTGGCAGCATCGGCAATCGTTTGCAAGTCCGCCAAAAGCGCTTTGCAGTTTTCACAGCTCTGAAGGTGAGGATGCTTCGACATATCCTCGCCACTTCCCACCAGCTCAGGCAGCTGTGCCTGGAACTCCTGGCAGCTCATTTCTTCGCGGTCGCTATTCATCGCTGCCCTCCCCTCTCGAGAGACGTCCGCAATGCATCGCGCAATTTCAACCGCGCTTTATGCAGCTGCGACTTGCTGTTGCCAATCGAGCATTCGAGCATATCGGCGATTTCGTTATGTTCGTAGCCTTCCACATCGTGCAGCACGAACACCAGCCTGTAACCGGCCGGCAAGTCGCCCACCGCGCGTTCGAGCGCCAGCCTATCAATTGAGCCTGCCAACGCCAGATCCGGCGCACCAAAACTCCGCCCCGGCCCATCGCTCTGCGTCGGCTCCATCGCCTCATCCAGCGACATCAATGCCAAACCCTTTTTGCGCAGATGCATCAGCACCACGTTGATCGCCAGCCGATGCAACCAGGTGGAGAACGCCGAATCTCCACGAAACGTGGCAATCTTGCGATGCAACTGCAGAAACGCTTCCTGGGTAAGATCCTCCGCTTCCGCTGCGTTCCCTACCATCCGCAGGCACAAAGAATAGATGCGCCTTTTGTGCAGCGAGTAGAGATGGGCAAATGCATGGTGGTCGCCTGCCTGCGCGCGTGCCAGCGCGTCAGCATCCACGGCCTTCGAGTCAACTGCGGCCACTCGCACAGGCTCTGCAGCTTGCGGAGCTGGCTCAGTGTTCGAATCAGGCGAGTTCTTCTTCGCTAAATCAGATCGGGGCATCTGTTTCCTTCCGGGGGGAGTGCTCGTCGTTGCGAGCCGGGGTTTGCTGCACGAGACCCCTATCCTCGTTAGTATAGGTTGCAGCGTTTGCATGGATGCAACGTCGAAGGGTTTGAGCTTGGTTTTTTCCATGCCAATTTTCATTTGGATGCAATCATTTGGCGCAACGCGGTCCCATTCTTAGTGTTTTTTCGGGAGAGATGCTTTTGACGGCAGAATGGGCAAGGCAACTGGGCAGGGGTTGGACCCTCTCCGTGCTGCTTTCGGCCTTTTTTTTCTCCCTGGCAGCCCCCGCGCAAAATTCCAGCTCCCAGCCAGCCACCATCGCCCCAGAATCCACAACCTTACCCGATCACTCCCAATCCGAATCCCCTTTTGCTGAAGAACCCCTCACCGGAAATCTCGCAGGCTTTCAGGGCCTGCCTGTCCGCGGCATCCGTTTTGATGGCATCAATTCCGCTCGCCTCGATCCCCTCCCTGATCGCCTTGCCGCCCTCAACGGGTCGCCACTCACGCGCCCCATAGTCACGCGAAGCCTGCGACAGGTTTATGCCACCGGACTCTTCGACAACGTTCAAGTCGACGCGGAACGTCAAGCCGATGGCGTCGCTCTCATCTTCAAGGGAACGCCCCGGACCTTCATTGGGACCGTTGGCGTCGACGGCGCCAAGGGCGCAACCATCAATACCCAGCTCCAACGCTCCAGCCGGCTGCAGCCCGGCACTCGCTTCACCCAGTCCCAACTCGATGCAGCCGAAGAACGCATGCGCCAGGTTCTCGCCGACAACGGCTTCCACGAACCGGTCATTCAACACAAACTCACGCCCCACGCAACCGATCAACTCGTCGACATTGCCTTTCACGTCGTCTCCGGCCCGCAGGCCCACATAGGTGAAGTCAAAGTCACCGGCGATCCGGACATGAGCCTCGAAACCTTTCGCCGCGATGCTCATTTGTCTCCCGGCGCTCGTGTCGACCACGACACCGTCAGCCGCGCGCTCAATGGTGTCCTCAAACACTTCCAGAAACAAAACCGCCTCGAGGCTGACGTAAAACTCGAGTCGCAGGTCTACGTCCCCGCCACCAAACGCATTAACTATCAGTTCTCTGCAACCCGCGGCCCCATCGTCCGGGTCCGCCTCGAGGGCGCCAACCTCGATCAAGGACGCATCAAGCGAGCTATTCCCATCTACGAAGAAGGCACCGTCGACGACGACTTGCTCAATGAAGGCAATCGCCGCCTGCGCGATTACTATCAGAGACTCGGCTACTTCGACGTCAAAGTCGACCACCAGACGCAGACAGCCAACAGCAACGAAGTTCTCATCGTCTTCACCGTCAACCTCGGCGATCGCCGCCGCGTCGAGCACGTCACCGTCTCCGGCAATCGCTACTTCGACAAGGCGACCCTCCTCGACCTCCTCAGCATCCGCCCCGCCGATACCCTCGATCGCCACGGCGTTTACAGCCAGGCGCTCGTCGCTTCCGACATCAGCGCCATCCAGGCCGTATATCAAAACAATGGCTTCTCCGCGGTAAAAGTCACATCCCAGTCAAGCCAGGTACCCAACCCACAAGCCGGTTCCTCGCGCAAACCTGCCGGCTTGGCTGTCGAGTACCACATTGAAGAAGGGCCACAACAACGCGTAGGCACAGTCACGCTGCAGGGCAACGACCACGTCCCCACTGCCCCTCTGCTCAAGCTCATGAACACCGCGCCCGGCCAACTGCTCTCGCCGCAGAATCTTGCTGACGATCGCAACGCGATTCTCACCGAATATCTCGGCAGAGGCTTCAATCTCGTGCGCGTCGACGTCGACCAAGTCAACGACTCAGGCCGCTCCGATCTCGTCAACGTCGCCTTCCATATCAGTGAAGGCCAGCAAGTCTTTGTTCGCAACGTCTACATCTCCGGATTGCAAACCACCCGTCCCGACGCTGTGCAGCGTGCCATCACACTCCATCCCGGCGATCCACTAAGCCAGACCGCACTCGCCGAAACGCAGCGCAACCTCTACGACTTCGCTCTTTTCAACGAAGTCGACACCGCCGTCCAGAATCCCAATGGCGGCGAAACCCAGAAGACTGTCCTCGTCCAGCTCACTGAAGCCCGTCGCTGGACACTCACCTACGGTATTGGCTTCGAAGCGCAAACCGGCACACCCCAGAACAACTGTGCCGGCTACATCTTCACCGGAACCGCCTGCTCACCCAACGGCAAAACCGGGATCAGCCCGCGCGTGCTCGCTGACCTCACGCGCAACGGCCTCTTTGGACGAGAAGAATCCGCATCCATCCAGGGCACCTACGGCCTGCTCGAACAAAAAGTCGACCTCGTCTTTCAGAATCCCCACTTCTACGGAAATCCAAACTTCGGCCTCAACTTCACCGGCGGCTACGCCAACAGCCAGGACGTCACCACGTACGTCGCTTCCAAACTCGATGCCGGCCTCCGCTGGACCGAACACTTCAACAGCGCCAACCGCGTCTTTTCCCGCGCCAACACTTTCGTCTATGAATTCGACTTCCGCCGCGTAAAAGTCGCCGCCAGCAGTCTGCAGGTCTTCCCATCCGAAATTCCGCTTCTGTCCTCAGCCGTGCGCGTCGCCGGCCCCGGCCTCACATGGCTCCGCGACACGCGCTATCCCACGCCGCTCGATGCGCACCGCGGTACCTACACCAGCTTTCAGGAATTCTTCTCCGGCCACTCCTTCGGTTCTGAAGCACAGTTCAACCGGCTCGATGTTTCAAATTCGAGCTTCTACAGCTTCGATAAGGATCGCCTCGTCATCGCGCGCAACACCCGCTACGCTCAGGAACGCGCCTTCGGCTCAGCCGCCGACGAACTCATTCCCCTCCCGGAGCGCATCTACTCCGGTGGCCCCAACGCATTGCGCGGCTTCTCCATCAACGCCGCTGGCCCTCGCGATCCTGAAACCGGATTTCCCATCGGCGGCGCCGGAGCCCTCGTCAACAGCACCGAATTGCGTCTGCCCCCGCCCATGCTCCCCTTCTTCGGCGATTCCCTCAGCCTCGTCGTCTTTCACGACATGGGCAACGTCTTCGCCAACGCCGGCGACGCCTGGGCCAGCGCGCTCCGCATTCATCAGCCCGACCGCGATGCCTGCAAGGTGCTCACTCCCGGAACCGTCAACGATCCGCCCACGCCCACCACCAAGCCGACTTCCATCGGCCCGCTCGGCAACTGTAACTTTAATTACTTCTCCCATGCCGCTGGCCTCGGTTTGCGCTACCATACGCCCGTCGGCCCCATTCGCCTTGACTTCAGCTATAACCTCAACCCACCCATCTATCCCATCAGCGTCGACTACTCCAAATCGAATCCTTACTCCGACCAGCACGTAGGCGAAGCCGGCCACTTCAACTTCTTCTTCTCCCTGGGGCAAACCTTCTGATGATCTGCCTCCATCCATCCCGTCCCAGGTCCCATCGCACGCGCGCTTCGCAGTCTTTCCTCGTCTTGTTGACGCTCTTCATCGCCATTCCCTTCGCCCCTGCGCAAGCCGCCTCCTCCGCTAAGCCCGTCACCCTTGACCGCGTCATCGCTGTGGTCAATGACCGCGCCATCCTCGAAAGCGATCTCCTCCAGGAAATGCGCGCCTCGGTGCTCGAGCCCAACACCGCCGAAAATCGCGATGAAACACCACAGACCGCTCTGCAGCGCCTCATCAGCCGCACCCTCATTCGCCAGCAGATTCGCGATGAAGACGCACAAACCGCAACCCCCACGCAGCAGGAAATCAGCGACCGCCTCACGGCGCTCCGCAGGCAACTTCCCATCTGCGTGCGCGAAGACTGCTCCACAGACAAAGGCTGGAACGCCTTCCTCGTCCGCCACGAGCTCACCGAGCAGGAAGTGAACAACTACCTCCGCAATCGCCTCGGTATTCTCCGTTTCATCGAAATGCGCTTTCGCCAGGGCATTCAAATTTCTCCCGACGAGATCCAGGCTTACTATCACGACACGCTTGTGCCGCAATACCAATCCGGACAGGCCGTCCCGCCGATCGATCAGGTCTCTTCCCGCATTCAGGAGATTCTCCTGCAACAGAAAGTCAGTGCCATGTTCTCCGGTTGGCTCGACAATCTGCGCAAGCAGGGCGACGTCGAAGTCCTCGATCCATCCCTCGAGGCCGCGGCCGCTCCGTCGCAAGAAGGAGCAGGCACGCCGTGAGCGAATCTATCCCCAAAACTTCCACGCCTCCAGCGAACGTGCGCAAACCGCGTCGGCGTCTTCTGCGTTTCGGCATCGCAGCCATCATTCTGTCCGCGCTGCTGCTGCTTGCCCTCCTGTGGGCGGGCTCTTCCAGTTGCGAAAATTTCGTGCGCCGGCGCATCATTGCGAAGATTCAGGATGCCACCGGCGGCCGCGTTGAGCTCGCATCGCTTCACTGGCACCTCTTCGACCTCGACGCTGAATTGTCCGGTCTCCTCATCCACGGACGCGAAGCAGCGAACGAAGCGCCCTACGTCCAGGTCGATCGCGCACATGTCCGCATCAGCATTCTTCAAATCTTCAGCCCACGCATTCAACTGCGCGACCTCGAAGTCACGCATCCCGCCGTGCACCTCATTGTTTATCCCGACGGCACCACCAATCAGCCACAACCACTGCGCGTCACATCCGACAAGCCCACGCTCGACACTCTGTTCGATCTGAGGGCCGGCCACATCGCCGTCGAACAAGGCTTCCTCGATTACGAAAACCGCGCAGCTTCCTTCGACGTGCAGAATCGCCACCTTCCCCTCGACTTCGACGCCAGCGACATTTCCACCGTGCTCACCTACGTTCCCTCGAAGGCCAAAACGCCCGAGACCTACACCATTGAACTGGGTGCGCAGAATTTCCATATCGCGCGAGGCACCCCAGCAAAACCTGTATCCATTCCCGTCGACGGCTACTTCCAGGCCACGATCGATCTCCAGCACAACGCCGCCTCGCTCCGTTCGCTCCGCATCACTGCGCGCAGCAAGGGGGTGCCCGATCGCACGTTGACCGTCTCCGGCGCACTCACCAACTTCGCCCGGGCTTACTGGAGCGCTAAAGCTCAGGGCGATTTCGACATGCGGCTCCTCGATCCCATCACCGGCTACCCCAACGCACCGGAGGGTATCGCTCACCTCAACCTCGACGCCGGTGGCCACGACGGCCTCTTTCGCATCGATGGCCCCATCCACGTCGATGGCGGCGCCTACGTCGGGACCGGCGTCAATGCCCGCGGCATCCTACTCGATGCGCGTGTGCACGCTGACCCGCAGGAACTTCTCATCTCCTCCGTCATCGCCCGTCTCCGCCAGGGCGGCCAGATGGAAGGCACCGTCGCCCTCACTCACTGGATCGTTCCCATCGCCAGTACTGCGCAACTCGAACCGGCCCCGCCCCCAACCAAGAAATCCTTCTTCTTCCACAAACGGCCGCAAGCCGTCCAGCCCAAGAATGTGGCCCCGGCCGACGTCATCACGATTCCCGTCAACGGCAAGGTCACCGCGCAATTCAAAAACGTCGCCATCGATACCATCCTCGACTTCGTCAGCCAGCCGCCCTACCAGCGACTCGGCCTCGATGGCCGCCTCAATGGTCCTGCCACTGCCACCTGGAACAACGGGGATGTCAACACGCTCGCAGTTGTTGCCAAATTCGGCGTGAATGCGCCCGCCACATCGCTCGCTGGCGAGGCCCCAACCTCGGGCGTCGTCGATGCAACCTACACGCAGCGCGACGGCTCCGTGGATCTGCGCTCTCTCGACCTCACATTGCCCTCCAGTCACATCTCGGCTCAGGGTCATCTCGGCGCTTATCCGCTCACCAGCTCGACAACTCTCGCCGTCGCCGTCCACTCCCACCATCTCGACGAATTCAGCCGGCTCCTTTCCGATCTCGGCCTCAACCGCCAGGGCCGTACCGGATCTGCCGCGCTCCCCGCCACGCTCTCTGGAGATGCAGACTTCCAGGGCACCTGGACCGGTTCACTCGTTGATCCGCACCTCACCGGAAACCTCAAAGCCTCGGACTTCGCTGTCGAGCTCCCGCCGACTCCGTCCAACGGTGCGCCTCGCTTTGTTCACCTCGACTCCGTCGACGCCACGGGCACCTACTCCGCTGCGCGCATCACCATTGATCACGCCGACCTCGTCCACGGATCTGCAACCGTTGCCCTGGGCGGCTCACTGATCGCCGCAACGCCCACTAGCAAAATTCCACGCCCCAGCTTCGACCTCAATTCTCAACTCCACATCCACGTCACCGGCAACCACGTCAGCGCCCAGGAACTTGAATCCCTCACCGGAGAAAACCTCCCGCTCAGTGGCGAACTCAATGCGCAGCTCCAGGCCGACGGCCCCATCGCAACCCTCGATGGTTCCGGCTGGATTGAGCTCAATCACGGAAACGTCTATGGCGAACCCATCGCGCGCGTTCGCGCGGAAGGAAAAGTTGCCGGTCGCATTCTTCAACTTTCTTCTGTCTCGGTCGATCACCCCGCCGGTAAACTTTCAGCTTCGGGCAGCTACGACCTCCGCACGCGCCAGTTCCAGATCAATGCCCAAGGCTCCGCCATCGACCTCAGCCACGTCCAGAGCCTGCAAAATGCAGGCCTCGCCACCACCGGACAACTCGCCTTCACCATCACCGGCTCTGGAACTCCCGAGGATCCCCGCCTTCTGGCCAAAGGCCTGCTCACAGGTATCACCTTCGGCGGCGAGCCGCTCGGTGGCGTTCAGATCAATGCGCACACCGCTAACCACGCTCTACTCTACGATGTCGCCACGCAATTCGACACCGCGTCCCTCACTGCTCACGGCGAAACCGCGCTTAACAAGGACTACACCACCCAGGCCCGCCTCGACTTCGCCAACTTCAACATCGCCGCACCCCTCAAGCTGGCTCACATCCCCGGCCTCACCGGCGAGTCTTCGCTCGCAGGAACCGTCACTATCCAGGGCCCGCTCGCTCACACCGATCAGCTCCACGGCGAAGCGCAGATTCAGGACCTCGAGCTCACCCTTGTCGGCGTTCATCTCCGGAGCCAGGGCCCTCTTCACGCTGCCTTGGCCGGCGAGCGCATCACCCTCGATCCCGTTCACATCACCGGCGAACAAACCGATCTCCACGCCCAAGGCTCTCTCGACCTCAAAAACAATCGCCGCCTCGATCTCGCCTCCAACGGCTCTATCAACCTCAAGCTCGCCGAAACCCTCGATCCCGATCTCACCGCCAGTGGCACCACCACTTTCCAGGTCGAAGCCCACGGCACTCTCCAGGATCCCGGCCTGCGCGGCCGCGTTGACTTTCAGAACGCGTCGCTCGCACTCGAAGACCTGCCCAATAGTCTTAGCCAGCTCAAAGGCACCCTCGAGTTCAATCAGAATCGCCTCGAAGTCCGCTCGCTCACAGCAACCACCGGCGGAGGCCAGCTCAGCGTCTCCGGTTACCTCGCTTATCAGCACGGCATCTTCGCCGACCTCTCCGTCTCCGGCAAAGGCATTCGCATTCGCTATCCGGCAGGCGTCAGTTCCCTCGCCGACGCCGACTTCCATCTCCTCGGTCCTCAGAACAACCTGCTCCTCAGCGGCGGCGTCATGATCACCCGCTTCACCGTCAGTCCCGACCTCGACATCGCGGGACTCGCCACCCAGGCCGGCAAAATTCAACCCGTCGTGTCGCCTGACGCCCCTTCCAACCACGTTCGCCTCGATGTGCACATCCAGTCCTCGCCACAGCTCAACTTCCAGAACGCCTACGCCAAGCTCGCCGGCGACGTCGATCTCACACTGCGCGGAACCCTCGCCACACCCTCGCTGCTCGGCCGCATCTCCATAACTGAAGGCAGTGCCACCATTGCCGGCACGCGCTACGAACTCCAGCGCGGCGACATCACCTTCACCAACCCCGTCCGCATCGAGCCAGAAATCGACCTCAACGCGACCGCTCGCGTCGAAGACTACGACATCACTCTCGGCCTTCACGGATCGCCCGAAAAAATGAACGTCTCCTATCGCAGCGATCCACCATTGCCTGAAGCCGACGTCGTCGCGCTCCTCGCTCTTGGCCGCACCCAGAATGAACAGCAGCTCTATGGACAGCAGCAGGAACAAGTCGCCGCCAATCCAACCACCGAAGCGCTGCTCGGCGGCGCGCTCAACGCCACCGTCAGCAGCCGCGTGCAAAAACTCTTTGGTGCGGGCTCTGTCAAAGTCGACCCCAACTACCTTGGCGTCTTGGGCAACTCCACCACACGCATCACCGTCGAAGAGCAGCTCGGCAAAAACCTCACGCTCACTTACGCGACCGACGTAAACACCACCGCCCAGCAACTCCTCCAGGCTGAAATCGCGATCAATCGCCATGTCTCGCTGCTCGTCGCTCGCGACGAATCCGGCGTTTTCTCCATGGTTGTCAAGGCCACGCGTCGCTATCGCTGAACCGCAACAACAACCGATCCCGCGCAACGCCAAAAATTGCAATTGCACCCGCGCAGGTGCACAAGTTTTCCACCTCGATTTCGCATTGCCTGCACCGCCGTTCCGCATGCTATGCTTGCCCCTCGGCTCGTTCCGTCGAGATCGAACCGTCCTACCCCCAAAACGCAAAGGAGAAACACCGTGGGCATTCTTGAAGAAGCAGCAGGCGCATTTGCCGCAGTAGAAGCCGCCAAGAAATTGGACCCCAATGCAGGGATCCTTACCGAAGGCGTCGCCGCCGTTGCCGGCTTCGAGGGCGGCAAGGCCATCGGCAATTTCATCGACGAAAAAGAAGACGAGAAGAAGGACGAGAACTCCGGTCAGTGAGACTGAGATTTCCGTTCGCCTCGCGGTCCATCACAAACCCTATCGGTATCCCTCCCCGATGGGGTTTGTTTTGATCATTTTCCACAGCCATCTCCAAGCCCTTTGCCACACAACGGGGCCCCGGCATGCTACAACATGCGTAACCTTCTTTGCCATCCCATAAGTCATGTCCACCAATGTGTCATGGACACTTCCTGTGCGGCTTGACGATCATGGTCAACACGATTCGGAGGGAATGATCATGGACCGCAAGCAAGCCAACGGTATCGTCACGATCCAGGTGGTCGATTACCGGTCGCTCATGATCGCATGGCATCTGCACAGCGGATCCAGTTCTTCTGCAGATCTCCGCTTCTCTGTCGCTGAACCGTTAACCGATCTCCAATTTCAGCGCCTGCCGGAAGCACTCAAAGCCTCCATCGAATCCTCTGAACCTTCTCTTGAGTTCCTCGAGCGCATGTTCCACCTTCCCGATCCCCGCGACTGACACCGCCTTCCTTCATCTCTATCCAGCCTTCGCATGTACCTGCCCCTCGCCTGCGCGTACCCACGTCGGCACCCATCCACGTATCGAGAGCAGAGGCTCAACCGCTGATTTCGCCGTAAAATGCCCTATGCCCAGATTCAGCAAATTCCATGTCCTCTATTCCGACGCGCCAGGTGCTCCCCGCAAATACCGCCATATTGCCGCCTGCCCCTCGGAGGACGGCACATTTTACGAAGTTCACATCTTCGAGGGCGACTCCATCCAGCGCGATCCTGACTTCAAAGCCGAAGTGACCGGCCACGAGTACTACATTCACCCCACGCTCGAATCCGCAGAGAAAGACGCAGACGACGAAAAGAACCGCAGCCTTTCCAGCGGATGGCAACTCCAAAATCCTCTCAATCGCTGACTCGCTCCCCACGCGCTCCCCGCTGTAACCTGTCAAGGGCTCACGTTCAATCGAGAGCGCAACTCCCTCATTTCATTCAGTCGATTTTTCTACAACGATTGCATCCTAATTCGCGCAAGAGTTCATACTGGATGTAGCGCTTGGGAAGGGCCGATCGGCCTGCCCCAGGCCATTTTCTTTTGGAGATGAAAATGTGTGCCCGCTATTCCCGATCCCCTCTGTTCCCCGTTTCCCGCTTCCCTATTTTCCGCACTAACCCCTGTCTTTAGACGACTCTGCGGCTAACTCTTTTTGCTGGACGACTTTGCCGCCAAACTCAATCGCTAACTAACTGAAAACAAGCACCTTCCTCCCAGAGTCCGGGAGGGGGGTCGCCGGGAGTTTGCCTATGTATGCCCTTTGCCGTCACCTCATGCCCAGCGGTGTTCGCTGCCAGTCCCCCGCACTCCGCTCCAAACCTTTCTGCTACTACCACCAGTGCTTTCAGCGCTCCAGCCAGGTCAGCGCCTTCCACCAGGACGAGCCGCTCCAGCTGTCGTCCATCGAAGAGCCCTACGGCATCCAGATCGCCTTGTCTCAGGTCCTTCAGGCCCTTGCCTCCTCGCGTATCGATTCCCGCCGCGCAGGCGTCTTCCTCTACGGACTGCAAATTGCTTCGCATATGGCTTCAAAACGCCCCAGCCATCTCCCTGTCGAAATCGTGCGCGACCTCTCTTGCGACGACACTGGCGCGTGGATCGCGCCCGAAAAAGTCGCCTGCGAACCCGGCATCGACTGTCGCTCCTGTCCCGCTCAGGAAGGCTGCTGTCACCCCGGGCGCGTGAAATATCGCAACGCCAAACGCATCTATACCCGCATCACTCAGGGACACGACGCCATGGATCAGGCCGATCGCGAACGCGAACGCGAAACAGCCGCCCTCGCCGAATCTTTCGATGAGCCCAAAGTCTCGAAAGCTCTTCCGCTCGACAAGCCGCTTCCCTCCAAGGCCCAATCCCCTCAGCCGCAAATCGCCGCTTTGCCCAACCCCGGGCAGAACGACCATTACGAAGCACAGGAATTGGAATCGGAACTCGCCACAGCCGCAGACTTCAAGCTTTACTCCGACGAAGCCGACGCCTGGATGTCTGAAAAACAGGAACAAGAGCGCATCCGGATCCAAAAATTCCTTGAGGACTATGGAGATCAACAGCAACAGGAAGAATACGACAGGCTGAACTCGTGGCCGCCGACGCTGTTGGAACCTCAGAAAAATGCGAAGTATCAGACCCCGCCGATCGAGACCCCAGGCGACACATCGTCCTCGCAAGGCTCCTCTTCACTCATCCCATGAGCACAAAAGCCACCCGCGCAAGACGAAATTCAGTCTCGCCGGTTCAGCGATCTGAATATGAGGTGCGTGAGTTTCCTCGCCTGTGCGAAAGGCGAACGTTTCGTTCGTTCCTGCGCGGTTTCGGCTATGTCCCTGGAGCGCTTCTCGTCGGGAGATTCTATGATCCCCATGAACGTCAGGCGTAGAGAAGCGGTCTTTCTCCGCTGCTTCTCCAAAAGTAGACAAGGACGATCACGCTTGCAATCGCCGCATACGCACACCACACCGATGTGAACGCGTACCGCTTCACAGCGGTAACCAACAGGAGAATCGCGAGATTTGCAGAGCCGAAGATGACCATCGCTTTGACCCTGGAGAAAAAGAGCGAACCGCAGGTAGCGATGAGATACAAGATGGCGACGGAAGTGTAGTTTGTCGCCGGGTTGATATAGACAATGCTGTTATCTCTTATGTAAATCTGCGTCGGGTAGGCTGCCAACGCCCATAAAATGTAGAGAGCCGTCGCAACGCCGATCACCAGGAAAGGCACCATGCGTCTACGGCTCTTTCCATCCGGTTCAAAGAGCAGCACACCCAATGGCAACAGGAAAGGTAACAGTCCCTGCGCATACAGCATGTACGCGGCGCCCATGTTGTGGGTCACAGCAGGCGAGAGAGTTCCGTCCAATCCGAGCCAAACAAACCCTTCAATGAATTGGTGAATGGAAAAAAGGGTCGGAAGCTCTGCAAAAAGCAACTCACGTCGATGCTTCACCTGTGAGTGTGACGACGCCCAGGGTGCCAAGAACGCCGCTTCCGACAAAGTTCGCGGCTGCTGAAAAGCACATGGCTCGTCTTCTCCGGTGTGTGGATTATACGCATCGGCAACGATTTGGTCCGGGGTCTCCTGATTTGACAGTGTTTCCCCTTGCAAATCGGTGAGCCTGAGGCCAACGAGAGAATCGAGTGAGGGCGAAATGTGGACAATATCTGGAAGTCATCCTGAAATCGCCTTATTGCCGGATTGGGGGTGATTCGCCCAGGACGGCTTAAACTTTCCCCATGACGGGATGGAGAGAACCGAAAGAACCTGCAGATATCCCAAAATCAGTTCGTTTGCGCGAACGCGCCAATTCTCTGAAAGCACAGGCGGACGAATTGCTGAGGAAAGCGGGTGCTCTATTGGCAGAGGCCCAGCACCTTGAGACCAATGCGACTTGCAAGAAAAGTGCAGTGCCAACAAGTGTAACAAGGACCTGAAATCCGATAACTTCGTAAAGCCGGTCACTCACCAACTAGTGCGAATAGCACCTGTCTTCGCCATGTTGTACAGATCATGCGCAGTCTTGAACTGTTCGTCGGTCAAATAATGCATGAGGTACTCGTAAGGGACGTTCTGATATTGCCCGTGCTCGGTATAGAACCGCGTGAGGACGTCTGTGTATGCGGTCACGTCTGGGTTGCCAGCGGGATTTGGCTTGAACCTTGAGTAATGTGCCGCGCCTTTCCAACAAACGCCAGATGGAAGTACGATCTCATCTTTGGAGTGGTCATAAGCTTGGTTCGCCTTGAGGGCGAGTGTGTGTTCGGCGGCGGCGCATGCATTGCGAATGCCCTCTTCATACCCATCGATGTACGCTGCCACGAAATAAACTCGTTCGTTACCCGGCCAAGCCAGCCATTGATTTCCATCGTGCCGCGATGAGATCCCCGGTTGATTCTCCCGCTCTGCCACAGGGTGTCTCTTGCAACCGAGCAACCCAACACACATTGAGGCTGTGACCAGAATTGTCCCCAGTTCATTCGGCGTCATACAGATATAGACACCGGGGGGGCTGCATTTGTGCCCAACCCCTGTCTTGATGCCAAACGTTCGAGGTCGCGGGAGTGTGGTGGGCAAACCGGAAGTAGTCTCGATTTTTGATGATTTCTGGTTGGGTGGTCATTGCTCTCGAACCGCTGGTTGGTTTGCCACCCTTCCGCACTGCTCCGAAGAGAAGGACACCAAAGTTGGGAACAGGTTGAGATCGATATAACTCAGGGTGCGCAAAGCGGCCGAGCATTCGCGCGTTGTGAATCGGCAGGTGGTGCCGAGGGAACATACTTCCCCGGTCCGCAAAGGCAGGGACAACGGTCTCCCGGCGATGGCTATTTTTGCGCGTAAGTGATAATCGCGGGTTGGTGTGATGCGCGGAATGTGCGCCTGGATTCACAAGTTCCCAAAGCGACAGCGATCCGCTGTACATCGGGTCAGCAGGCTCGAAGGCCGTGAGCTTTCGGCGAGACAGAGACAAAGTATGCGGTCCCTTTTCCCTTACGTCGCCCTGACGCGCTAACTGCCCATCAAATGAGCCGGCTGCAGGGCCACAGGGACTGCGGCGAGGGCCGAGAGCAACCTTAAGCAGCATTCCCGTGTCTATACAGGTCGTACGGCAGGCTTGCACACTTAGCTGCCGGCACTAAGGAGCAGCAAACCATGGAGGAACGTGGTATGACACGCAAAATCAGTCATTCCCGCATCATTGTGGCGGCACTTGCCGCCGGAGCCCTCCTGAGCCTTCCCCAATTTTCCTTGGCGGCGGCCCGGAACTCCGGAACAATTGGCGTCGCGGCGCCGGACTCGCCGGAGGTTTCCGGCGCAGCAAAATCTAAACTCGATAAATCGCAATTCAAAGACGTTCAGGTCAACGTCGATGCCAACGGCATCGCCACTCTCACCGGAACTGTCAATCTCTACGAATACAAAGCGGACGCTGCGAAGCGCGTCAGCAAAGCCAAGGGTGTGACTGCCGTGCGCGATCAGATCGAAGTCTCTGGGCCTTCGGTTTCCGACCAGGAGTTGCAATCCAAACTGGTTGAGAAAATCGAGTACGACCGCGTCGGCTACGGCACTACTCCCTTCAACGCCATCAGCGTCAACGTGCAGAATGGTGTAGTTACGCTGGCTGGTCACGCGTATAGCTATCCCGACCGAGATTCTGCTGTCGGCGTAGTGAGCACCTATCCCGGCGTGAAAGACGTAGTCAACGAAGTTGAAGTCGACCCCGCCTCGCCGATGGACGACCAAATCCGGCTCCAGGTAGCCCGTTCTGTCTACGGCTACCCGTCGCTGAACAAGTACGCCATCGACCCAGGCAAGCCCATCCGGATCTCTGTGGTGAGTGGCCACGTCGAACTGTATGGCGTTGTCGACTCGCAGGCAGACAAGGAAACGGCTTTCATCCGAGCCAACGGCGTGCCCGGGGTCTTCGGCGTCAAGAACTATTTGCAGGTCGCCGGTCAGTCGACGGAGGCCCGCCAACAATAATCGGATTCTCCACGAATCCTCTCACCTCAGTCATGTGCATTCGCTGACCCCATCGGCAGGACTTCGTCGATGGGGTTTGCAATTCCTAAGCCGGTTCTCATTGCAATGGGAATCGCTCGGCTACACGTTGCTGCCCGGTCGTCCGGCCTCGCGGTATCTGCCGAGCTCCTTCACCAGGTCGCAGTGTGGCTGCAAAGTCGCCAAAGCGGCTTCGCCTTCGCTCATAGCCTGAATCTGGCAATCGACGTAGAAAACATACTCCCAAGGTTTGCCCTGCACGGGGCGCGATTCGATCTTGGTCAGGTTCGTGCCGAGCTCTGAAAGTGCAGCAAGCGCGGCCACCAGTGAACCCGGCCTGTTCTCCACTGAAAAGGCAATGCTTATTTTGTTCGACTCAGGGTCGATGCGAGCGTCGTTGTTGCGCTTGACGAGGAAGAAGCGAGTGTAGTTCTCCGGGTTGTCCTCAATACCGGCCTGCAAGATGTTTGCGCCGTAGTAACCCGCCGCAGCTTCGCTGGCGATGGCGGCAGCGTGCCGATCGCGCAGCTCGACAAGTTGTTTGACGCTTCCTGCGGTGTCGTACGAAGCAAACGATTCCATCTTGGGATGCGAAGCTAAGAAGCGCCGGCATTGCGCCAGGGCAACGGGATGTGAAAAGACGCGGTCGATGTTGGCAATCGTTGAACCGGATACCGCAATCAGATTGTGCCGGATGCGCAGCAGGGCTTCACGTTCAACCCGGACATCGTGAGTCAACAGCAGATCGAAGTGTTCGAGAACTGAACCGGCGAGGCTGTTTTCAATCGGAATGACGGCGGCGTCGACTCTTCCTGTTGTAAGAGCGGAGAAGACATCGGCCGAAAGCGAACAGGGAACAATATCCGCCGCAGCTTCGAGCTTGATGGCCGCTTCGTGGCTGAAGGAACCGGGCTCACCTTGAATAGCAACTTTCATTGCGCTGATTGAATCCCTCGCGTGTGACCAGCCCGCTCAAAAAATTCAGGCGAGATGCCCACTGGCACCATACCACAGCGACTGGCCGACCTTCCGCCTCAGCGACGCAGCCACAGATCGGTCGCGACAAAGCAAAGAAACACCATGGCGATCACGCCGTTCATTGTGAAAAAAGCCGCATTCAGACGACGAAGATCGCTCGGCGAAACGATGGAATGCTCGTAGGCCAGCAACAAGGCCGCTGCAGCAATCCCGAGCCATCCTGCAATGCCGAAATGAAAAAGGCCGGCAAACCGGCATAGAAGTCCTAGCATCACGAGATGCATGATTCGCGCTACCCAGAAGGCTGCAGGAATACCAATGGATTGCGGCAGGCTGTGCAGTCCGGCCGAACGATCATGCTCGAAGTCCTGGCAAGCGTAGAGAACGTCGAATCCCCCAACCCAGAGCGTGACGGCGCCCGTGAGCACCAGGATACGTGGATCGAGAGAACCGCGGACGGCGACCCATGCTCCGGAGGGCGCGAGGCCCAACGCAAGACCGAGAACAAGATGAGACCAGCGCGTGACACGCTTCATGTAGCTGTAGCCCAGAAGGACCAGAAGAACGACCGGAGAACACAACAAGGTAAGTCGGTTCAACTCGGCCCCCGCAAGGACAAAGAGCGCCGCCATGAGAGTGGTAAAACCCAGAACAAAGGGACGCGTCAGCAATCCGGCAGGAATGGCGCGGTTGCTGGTGCGTGGGTTCGCGGCATCGAGATCCGCGTCAGCCCAGCGATTGAATGCCATCGCTGCAGAACGAGCCGCCACCATGGCCACAAGAATCCAGAGGAGGGTGCGCAGAGATGGCAGACCGTGCGCCGCAAGCAAAGTTGCCGTCAGCGCAAACGGGAGCGCAAAGATCGAGTGCTCCCACTTGATCATTTCGAGAGTGGTTTGTGTCTTCTTCAGAAGTCCCAAAGCATAGGCTCCATCTGCCAGTTTACTTGAGGCAGCGGAATCATTTGGGCGCGATCAAGCTTTTGCTTCGGCCTCTTCAATAGTGGCCGCAAGCGGCAGAACTGTGTCCACTTTGGTGACTTTGAAGAGGTCCATGAGACGGCCGTTCGCGCCAACAACGACGAGCCTGCCGTTGCGCGCCTGGCAGTGAACGTAGTGATTCATGACGAGCCCCATCCCTGCCGAATCCATGTATGGGACGTCGCTTAGGTCAAGGATCGTGAGGCGCGGCGTCGCGCTGGAACGCAGGTCGTTCTGCAGGTCAAACATGTTGCGGAGAGTGAGAGGGCCCGTGAGGGCAAAGATAAGCGTCTCGGCCGTCAATCCCTCGCGGCGCGCAATGGTAAGTGGTCCGTCCTGGAGCATAGCGAGACAAGTGTAAGGAAGGAAAAGCGCAATTTGATTACAGTTGTGTGAATGTCATGGCGAGGAGGATCCGGCAGGCCGATTCACTGAGTCTGGCAACTCATCCCCTTGCCACGGTTTGCTGGCGCAGACATCGGACACAATGCGCGCAAGGAAAACGAGCCGCCGCTCCTCAGAAGTTCGCTAAAAATCAAAGGGAGGATGGCGCACCATCCTCCCTTTGATTGAACGCTTTGCGCTGGTTGTGGCTGGATTTAGAAGTGGTAAGCCACGCCGATCGCTGGGTAATAGATGTTGTACCAGCGCTTGGTATCGAACTGCGAAACGCCAAACGTGGGAACCTTTGTGACGATGCCGCGATATTCGCCGCGAATGTCAAAGCTCGGGCTGATTTCATAGGCGAATCCTGCGCCGTACATCGCGCCTATTCCCGTTTGCTGCTTCGCATCGAGTGTCTGCGTCGTTTGATCACGAATGGGCAGGAAAATCAGTACGCCCGGGCCTGCTTCCACGAATGGGTTCCACTTGCGAAACGTAAAGCTGCGCACATAGGCGAACGACATTTCCTGGGTGCGCGTGTTGACCAAATAGTTATTCGTGTTGCTGATGACGTAATGGATCTTGTTTTCGTAGGTGATACCGTAGTTGGCTTCCAGGGCACTCGACGGTGTCAGCATGAACCGGTAGCTCAGCATTACGCCTTCGCCCACATTCGAACTTGCCTGAACGTCTGTGGTTGAAGCCCGGAAGGGCTCATAAATCCCTGTCCCGCTTATGCTGATGTCTTGCCTGCTCTCCTGCGCTTTCCCCGCTGCCGCGCACACTGCCAGCAGGAATGCAATAAAGGCGATCTTCTTCATTCCGTGGTAAACCTCGCGACTGCCCAACCGTGTGGCCGGCAACCAAACAGATTGATTCCGGTGCTCCGGTTCGTGCCGGGCCCCGCTCTCAGCAATTGTAAATGGCCGGAACGGGTTCACGGCAGAAGGGTTGACTCCGGAAGTGCTTTACGGGCTTAGACGTCGCTGATCTCGATTCGCTACCTGAACTGGCTCAAAATGACTTTCAAGCACAGCTTCAGATTCTCGTTTCCAAGTAATCCCTGCCTGCTTGTTGCTCTGGCGCAGGCTCCTACCCCGCCCGGTCCACGTGATAGTAAAACGGTGGCCCTTTTACCTCCGCCTGCGACCGCACAGTGCGCAGAAATGCCCGAGCTGCATAACTTAAGGTTCCCTGCTTGCGATGCACGAGGCGCAGCACTCGCTTCATCTCCAGCTCGTCGACCGTAACCTGGACCAGATCGCCCGCCTCCAATTCACGGGCCACCGTCAAATGCGGAACAAGTGCCACCCCATTGCCCATGGCGACAAACCGCTTAATCGCCTCAATCGTGGGCAATTCGATCCCCATATTCAAGGGCGTCCGATATCGCTGAAACGCTTCAATCACCTTTCTACGCAACGGAGAGGCCACATGGTGCGCAATGAAATTCTCTTTGCCCAGATCATTGATTGAAACGCGCTGGGCATGGGCAAGTGCATGCCCTGGGCTTACGATGAACGCCAGACTGTCACCGTAAACGGCAATGGTCCGGAACTGGGCCGGATCCGGGCGAAACGACACCATGCCAATCTCAAAGGTCCGCAGATTCAGTTCGTCTGGAATTCGGCTGGCCAGCATTCTTTGCACGACGATTCTCACGTTGGGATATTCTTTGCGAAACGCGTCAACCACCGGCAGTAGGTACATGCACGTGTATTCGTTGGCCGCGATTTGCAACTGCCCGCGTTCCAGGCTTTTGAGCTCATCCAGCGCGCTGGTCGCCTCGCGCCGCAGCGCCAACAGACGGAGAGCATAGTCGTGCAGAAGTTCTCCGGCTGCCGTGAGCGAACCATCGCGCGCCGCCCGATCAAACAGCCTCTCGCCGACCGAGCTCTCCAGCTTGCGAATAACCTGGCTGACGGCCGGTTGGGTGCGGTGCAGCCGCACAGCAGCTCTCGAAAAGCTATGTTCCTCGGCTACCGCTAAGAACGTCTCCAACTGGCTTAGTTCCATCGCATTGCTCCGGAATTCGCATTTGAGGAGATCATAACCGAAGCTAATCACGGCCCCAAGAATAATAACTTTGCCTTATACCAGCCGACTGATGGAAAATTGTGTTGTTTGCAGTGGCTTCCCCTCGGAGGCGGACCGATGTCCTCAGATCACGTAGCCTTTTTCGACACCACCCTGCGCGACGGCGAACAGTCGCCTGGTTGCAGCATGACCACGCAGGAAAAACTCACCATGGCCCATGCGCTCGAGGATCTGGGCGTGGATATCATCGAAGCCGGTTTCGCCATGGCCTCCGAAGGTGATTTTGCCGCCATTGCCACCATTACGCAGGCAATTCGCAAACCACGGATCGCTTCCCTTGCCCGCGCCAAGAAAGAAGATATCGAGATGGCTGCGCGTGCACTGCAATTTGCTGACCGTGCCCGCATCCACGTCTTCCTCGCTTCGAGCGATCTGCATCTTGAATACAAGCTCAAAATCAGCCGCTCCGAGGCGCTAGAGCTTTGCGGAGAATCGGTTCGGCTTGCCCGCTCGCTCTGCGAAGACGTGGAGTTCTCGCCCGAAGATGCCACGCGCTCAGATCGGGATTACCTTGTGGAGATGGTACGAATCGCTGTGGAAGCCGGGGCGACCACCATCAATATGCCGGATACCGTCGGCTACATGACTCCGGAAGAGTACGGAGAGATGTTTGCGGAAGTCCGCCGGCGGATCCCGGCCATCGACGCCAATGGTGTGATTCTTTCCTCGCATTGCCACGACGATCTCGGCCTTGCCGTGGCCAACTCACTCGCGGCCATTCAAGCGGGCGCGCGCCAGGTCGAGTGCACCATTAATGGAATTGGCGAACGCGCGGGCAACGCATCGCTCGAAGAGATAGCGGCGGCTCTCTACGTCCGCTCTGACCGCTATGGCGTCAAATCCACCATCAAGCTCGATCAGCTCTACCCCACCAGCGAAGTGCTCGGCCAGATCATCACTTTCAAGCCTTCGCCCAACAAGGCCATCGTCGGCGCGAATGCCTTCGCGCACGAGTCGGGCATTCACCAGCACGGCATGCTCGCTAACCCGCTCTGCTACGAGATCATGACGCCCGGACTCGTTGGCGTTTCCAAGACACATCTGGTGCTCGGCAAGCATTCGGGCCGCGCAGCGCTGCGCCATCGTCTCGAGCAACTCGGATTCGCGGTCGACCGCGACGAACTGCAGCACATCTACTACCGTTTTGTCGCTCTCGCCGACCGTAAAAAGAACATCTATGACCAGGACCTGATCGGCCTCTTGCCCGATCCAATTCGCGAACGACGAAATGTCCCAGTGACGCAGCTGGACTGACTCAACCACGAACGCAACCCTTGATCGCAGATCTCGGAAATTCAATCCTCTGGAATAGGAATGAACCTCAAAATTCTCATCACCGCCGGTGATGGCATCGGCCCTGAAGTCACGAACGAAGCGGTCTCTGTCCTCAAGCAGGTCGCAGAACTCGGCGGCCACACGATCACTCTGGATCACAGACGCATCGGGGGCGTCGCCATTGTGCAGGACGGTACACCACTGCCGGCAGACACGCTGTCCGCGGCGCTGGCATCCGACGCTGTTCTGCTGGGTGCAGTTGGTGGCAACGAATTCAATTCCCTGCCGCCCGACAAGCGTCCCGAGGCAGGCCTGCTGCAGATTCGCGCCGCGCTGGGCGGTTTTGCCAACTTGCGTCCTGCCTTCGCGTTCAAGGAATTGGCAGTCAACAGCCCGCTGCGGCCCGAAATCGTCGATGGCGCCGATATCCTTTTCGTCCGTGAACTTCTCGGTGGCCTCTACTTCGGTGCACCGCGCGAGTGGAACAAAGCCGAGGGCGAAGCCTGGAACACTATGCGCTATACGCGGGACGAAGTGGCCCGCGTGGCTCGCATCGCTTTCCAACTCGCGCAAAAGCGCCGCAAGAAGCTGACCAGTGTCGATAAGGCCAATGTGCTCGAAGTTTCGCAGCTATGGCGCGCCACGGTCACAGAAGTCGCCGCCGAGTTCCCTGACGTCACCCTCGAACACCAGTATGTTGACGCCATGGCAATGCACCTCATGAATCAGCCGAAAAACTACGATGTCGTGCTCACGGAGAATCTTTTCGGCGACATCCTATCGGACGAATCGGCTGTGATCACCGGATCGCTAGGCATGCTGCCTTCGGCCACGATCGGCGGAAAAGTCAATCTTTATGAGCCGGTTCATGGATCCGCGCCCGATATCGCCGGCAAAGGCCTGGCGAATCCGCTGGGTGCAATCCTGACAGGCGCATTAATCCTTCGCCACTCCGGGGGGCTCGAAGCCGAAGCCGCGGCCATTGAATCCAGCGTGCGCAAGGTGCTCGAACTCGGCTTCCGCACGCCTGATTTAGCGCGCAGCAATCCACAGGGATTCACTGTGCTCTCAACGAAAGACATGGGAGCCAAAGTTCGCGAAACAGTAAAGACACTTGTCGTTAACGCATAACCCTCTAAGGATCATGGATGAGCTCCGAACCGAAGACTTTATTTGAAAAGGTGTGGCGCCAGCACGTCGTGGCCGAGCCCAAAGGCGAGCCGACATTGCTCTACATTGACCTGCAGCTGGTCCACGAAGTCACCTCTCCGCAGGCATTCGAGGGACTCCGCTTGGCGGGCCGCAAGGTACGCCGCCCCGATCGCACCATCGCGACAGTTGACCACAACGTACCCACCACAATCGGAGGCCGCCTCAACATTGTGGATCAGATCGCCGCGAAGCAGATCACGACGCTTCGTCAGAACTGCGCGGAATTCGGTATTGAGCTCTACGACATCGACTCGCGCGAACAAGGCATTGTACACGTCATCGGTCCCGAGCTCGGGATCACCAAGCCCGGCATGACCATTGTCTGCGGCGACTCGCACACCTCCACGCATGGTGCATTCGGCGCGTTGGCCTTCGGCATCGGCACCAGCGAGGTGGAGCACGTTCTCGCTACCCAGACCTTGCCTCAATCCGATCCCAAGACTTTCCGCATCTCGGTCGAGGGAAAGCTGCCCCAGGGCGTAACTGCGAAGGACATCATCCTCGCCATCATTGGCAAAATCGGCACGGACGGCGCAACCGGCTGCGTGATCGAGTATGCCGGTTCGGCCATCCGTTCACTCTCGATGGAAGGCCGCATGACCATCTGCAACATGAGCATCGAAGCGGGAGCGCGCGCTGGCATGATTGCTCCCGACGAGACCACTTTCTCTTATTTGGAAGGACGGAGATTCAGCCCAAAAGGAGATGCCTGGAAGGCCGCTATTGCGAAATGGTCAAAGTTGCCCTCCGATCCCGGTGCAAAATTCGGTCGCGAACTCGTCATCGACGCGGCGACACTGGTTCCTTATGTGAGCTGGGGCACGAGCCCAGGCATGGTTGCCCCGGTTACCGCGGCAGTTCCCGATCCCGCTGCCGCCGGCAACGAGCTCGATCGAAAATCTTTTGAGCGTGCCCTCGAGTACATGGACCTGAAAGCCGGCACCAAGCTGGAAGACGTCAACATCGACCGAGTCTTCATTGGCTCTTGCACCAACGGCCGCATTGAAGACCTGCGCGCTGCGGCAAAGGTCGCCGCCGGCCACAAGGTCTCCACGCATGTCCACGCCATGGTGGTTCCCGGCTCGCAACAGGTCAAAGCGCAGGCTGAGAAAGAAGGGCTCGACAAGATCTTCAAAGACGCGGGATTCGATTGGCGCGAGCCGGGCTGCTCGATGTGCCTCGGCATGAATCCTGACATTCTTTCGCCGGGCGAGCGCTGTGCTTCCACCAGCAACCGCAACTTCGAAGGGCGCCAGGGCCGCGGAGGGCGCACGCACCTGGTGAGCCCCGAGATGGCCGCAGCAGCTGCAATCGCCGGCCACTTTGTCGATATTCGCAACTGGAAAGTGAATGAAGAGGTGACGGCATAATGGAAAAGTTCACAACACTCACCTCGCAGGTTGCGCCGCTGGACCGCACCAACGTCGACACCGATCAGATCATTCCCAAGCAGTTCCTGAAGCGCATCGAACGGACGGGGTATGGCGACTTTCTGTTTTTTGACTGGCGCCAGACGCCCTCGGGCGAGCCTGTCGCCGACTTTGTCCTCAATGACCCACGCTACAAAGGATCAAAGATTCTCGTTGCAGGCAAAAACTTCGGCTGCGGCTCGAGCCGTGAACATGCGGCATGGGCACTCTCCGACTTCGGCTTTCGCTGCGTCATCGCGCCAACCTTCGCCGACATCTTTTTCTCCAACGCCGGAAAGAACGGCATCTTGCTCGCCCGGCTGAGTGAGGCGGAAGTCGAGACTATCCTCCAAAATGCACGGAACATTCCCGGCTACCAGCTTACAGCGTCATTGCAGGATCAGACCGTGAGCGACGGGCGCGGGTTTTGCGCGTCGTTCGAGATTGATTCGTTCCGCAAATATTGCCTGATTGAAGGGCTCGATGACATCGGGCTCACACTGCGGCATGGCGCAGCCTTGGACGCATTTGAAACGCAACACGACCACGCCGGCTGGTTGCAAGCCAAAGCTTGAAATCGAGCTGCTGGCTTTTGGCTCCGAATAAAACTTTCAACGTGCAGCAACAACAGGCTAGTAGCTAGCGGCTAAAGGCTAGACGCTGGCGATGAGTGAAGCGAAGAGCACATGACAATCGAAGGCAAGCGCCAAAGCATTCCGTTGACTGAGGGCCCCAGCCGCGCTGCGGCGCGCTCCTATTTGCGCGGGGCCGGTTTCAAAAAAGACGACCTCCACAAGCCCATCATCGGTATCGCCAACACGTGGACCGAAATCGGAACCTGCAATGTTCACCTGCACGAAGTTGCTACCGCGCTCAAAGAAGGCATCCGCGAGGCAGGGGGCACCCCCATGGAATTCAATACAGTCACGATTTCTGACGGCATCACCATGGGCACGCAGGGCATGAAAGCCTCGCTGGTTTCCCGCGAGGTGATCGCCGACTCCATCGAGCTGGTCGCTCGTGGCAATCTCTTCGACGGCCTCGTCGGCATTGGCGGCTGCGACAAGAACATGCCTGGCATCATCATGGCGCTGTGTCGCCTCGACATTCCCGGCATGATGCTCTATGGCGGATCCATTGCGCCCGGCAAACTCAACGGTATCGATATCACAATTCAGAATGTTTTCGAGGGAATTGGCTCACACGCCGCCGGCAAGATTGACGACGCCGGTCTTGAAGCGCTCGAAGCCAATGCCTGTCCGGGCGCTGGTGCTTGCGGTGGACAGTTCACCGCGAACACCATGGCCATGTCCGGCGAAATTCTCGGCATCTCGCCCATTTATCTCTCCGGTGTTCCAGCCACGGCGAGCGACAAATACGCTGCAACGCGCGAAGCCGGCCGCATGATGATGGAAGCCGTCCGCGCCAATCGCCGGCCTTCGCAAATCATCACGCGCAAGGCGATTGAAAACACAATTGCCAGCGTTGCCGCCAGCGGCGGTTCCACCAACGCCGTTCTGCACCTGCTGGCCATTGCGAACGAAATGGGCATCCCGCTCTCCATTGATGACTTCGACGCCATCAGCAAGCGGACGCCCTTCATTTGCGATCTCGTCCCCGCAGGCAAATACATGGCTTCGCACTTTCAGGCTGCGGGAGGCTCGCGTGTACTGGCCAAGCGCCTGATTGACGCAGGGCATGCTGACGGCTCTACGATAACCATCAGCGGCCGCACTCTCGCCGAAGAAGCTGCGCTTGCTAAGGAAACACCCGACCAGGTAGTCATCCACACTTTCGAGAAACCCATCAAATCCACCGGCGGTCTTGTCATCCTCAAGGGCAATCTCGCTACCGAAGGTTGCGTGATGAAGATCGCCGCTGCCGACCGCTACGAGCATCGCGGCCCCGCGCGTGTCTTCGACTGCGAAGAAGACTGCTTCGCGGCTGTGCAATCGAACAAAATCAAGCCCGGCGATGTCCTTGTCATCCGCTACGAAGGGCCCAAGGGCGGGCCCGGCATGCGCGAGATGTTGCAGGTGACCGCAGCAGTCAGCGGGCACCCCGAGCTGAGCTCCACGGTTGCTCTGCTCACCGACGGTCGTTTCTCCGGCGCAACGCGTGGTTTCACCGCGGGCCACGTTGCACCTGAGGCTTTCGTCGGCGGCACGATCGCCGCTGTTTGCGAGGGTGACACGATTCACTTTGATATTCCCAATCGCACGCTCACGCTGGAGGTCAGCGACGAGGAAATTGCGCGCCGCCTCGAGCACTTCACGCCGCCTTCCCTGCGCTGGCCTGGCGGCGTCTTCCGCAAATATGTCGACCGCGTCACGTCGGCATCGAAGGGCGCAACGACGTAGAACAGCTTTCAGCCGCTAGCAGGTAGCAACATGAGCTGCTTTTACACGTAGCGCATAAGAGATTTTCCGGAGTTGCAGTCAGTCTGTACCAACGACACAGGGGCCGGCAGCTAGCGGCTAGTGGCTCCAAAGGAGAAAACTATGGGAAGCAACGCAGACAATCAGGCATCGAACGCTCGTCACGCCACGCCCACCCCTCTCACTGGGGCTGAGATCGTCTGGGCGACGCTGGTCGGAGAGGGCGTAACCGATGTGTTCGGTTATCCCGGCGGGGCCATTCTTCCTGTCTACGATGCCTTACGCAAATTTCCCATCCATCACACACTGGTCCGCCACGAGCAGGGCGCCGCGCACATGGCTGACGGCTACGCGCGCGCTTCGGGCAAAGTCGGCGTGGCTGTGGCCACCAGCGGCCCTGGCGCCACCAATCTTGTTACCGGCATCGCAACGGCAATGCTCGACTCCATTCCTGTTGTCTGCATCACCGGCAACGTTTCGAGCAAGGTGCTCGGAACCGATGCATTCCAGGAAGTTGACATCACCGGCATCACCTTGCCAGTGACCAAGCACAACTTCCTCGTCAGCAAGACCGAGGACATCGCACCTGCGCTGCGTTTGGCTTTCCAAATCGCGCAGTCGGGCCGGCCTGGTCCGGTGCTTGTCGACATCACCAAGGATGCGCAACAAGGCACAGCCATCTTCGACTTCGCTGCAGCCAAGCCCAAGGCGTATCGGCCACATCCGATGCTGCATGTCGATGAGGCTGGTCTGGAAAAAGCCGCCGAACTGATTCGCAATTCCAAGCAGCCCGTCATTCTGGCTGGTCATGGCATCTCCGAGTCCGGCGCCATGGATCAAGTGCGCGCTCTCGCTGAGCGCACGCAGATACCAGTCGCGCTCACGCTGCTCGGCCTCGGTGCATTTCCTGCTTCTCATCCACTGAACCTCGGCATGATGGGCATGCACGGCGAAGTTTGGGTCAACGATGCCATCCAGAACGCCGACCTGCTGATCGCCTGCGGCATGCGCTTTGATGATCGCGTCACAGGGAAGCTAGCCTCCTATGCCACCAAAGCGAAGAAGATTCACATTGAGATCGACCCGGCTGAGATCAACAAGAACGTCAAGGCCGATGTCGCACTCGTTGGTGATCTGCGCGAAGTGCTCGAAGAACTGCTGCCGCGCATCGCAGGCCGCGACGGCACCGCGTGGCTCAAGACCATCGCGGCGAGCAAGGGCGAATCTGCCGTTCACGACATCAAGAATCTGCCTGACTCGGGCCATCTCTACGCTGCTCACGTTGTCCACGACCTGTGGCGACTCACTGCCGGCGAGGCAATCGTGGTCACCGACGTGGGCCAGCACCAGATGTGGGAAGCCCAGTATTTCCACCATGAGGAGCCGCGCTCCCTTGTCACCTCAGGCGGCCTTGGCACCATGGGCTTCGCCCTGCCTGCGGCCATCGGTGCAAAGACGGCCCGTCCTGCAAAGGAAGTCTGGGTGATCGCGGGAGATGGCGGCTTCCAGATGACCGCTGCAGAGCTGTCGACCATTGTGCAGGAAGGACTGAAAATCAACATTGCGATCATCAACAACGGATACCTGGGTATGGTGCGCCAGTGGCAAGAGTTCTTCTACGAGCGCAATTACGAGTCGACGCCCCTGGTTAGCCCTGACTTTGTGAAACTCGCCGACGCCCACGGTATCGCCGGGTTGGCCGTCAAAACCCGCTCCGAGGTTGAGTCGGCTGTCACGGCGGCTCGCAAAGCGCCTGGCGCCTTCCTGCTCAACTTCATGGTCGAGAAAGAAGATTCGGTCTATCCGATGATTCCAGTTGGCAGCGCATTGCACGAAATGATCCGGCGGCCCGGTAAAAATCCACTGATCGAGTCGTCGAAAGACAATTAGCCCGAAAGAGAACAGAAACTTGATCTCTGAAAGCCTGAGGCTCACTATGAAGCACACATTCGTCGCCTATGTTGAAGACCTGCCCGGCGTGCTCACGCGCGTGGCGTCGCTATTCCGCCGTCTCAACATCAATATCAATTCGCTGACTGTCGGCCGCAGCGAGCGTCCAGGACTGTCGCGCCTCACACTGGTCTGCGAAGCATCGGCCGAAGCGGGCGATCGCATCCGCGCCAGCCTCTTCAAGCTGGAGAATGTTGTTGACGTCGATGACATTGCCCAGGCCCCGAGCGTGACACGGGAGTTGGCGCTCATCAAGGTTGCCGCAACCCCACGCAACCGCGCCCAGATCTTTGACCTCGTTGAAGTCTTCCGCGCCCGCATTGTCGATCTTACTTCTGAGTCGCTGATGATCGAGATGACCGGCGTTGAGAGCAAGATCGAGGGCCTGATCGAAGTCCTCCGCGAAGACGAGGGCCGAATTCTGGAAATCTGCCGCAGCGGCAAAATGACCATGCGCCGCGGCCATCACACTTCCAGTGTTCTGAAAGCCATGGGCGCAGGTTCAGACGAAAGGCCGCTCCCCGAAATTGACCTGGCGGATGAGCACGCCGCAGTTGAACCTGATTGAACATTCACCTCAGGATTTGTTTTGACTTAACCTCTTAACTCCGCAAGAAAAGGAACAAACGAGAACATCATGGCAAAGACTTACTACGATCACGATGCCGACCTCACCCTTATCCAGGCAAAGAAGGTCGCCATCATCGGCTACGGCTCGCAGGGGCATGCCCATGCGCTCAACCTGAAGGACTCCGGTGTCCAGGTCAAAGTGGGCCTCGCCGCCAACTCCAAATCCATCGCCAAGGCACAAAAGGCCGGCCTCGAGGTCGATACTGTGGCCAATGCCACCAAGTGGGCCGACGTCGTCATGGTGCTGGTCCCCGATCAGACCGCTGCCACGCTCTACGCCGCAGAGATCGCACCCAATCTAGGTGAAGGCAAGCTGCTGCTGTTCGCCCATGGATTCAACATCCACTTCAAAACCATCGCGCCCGCTGCCGGCATTGACGTGGGCATGGCTGCGCCCAAGGCTCCCGGCCATCGGGTGCGCGAAGTCTTTACGGAAGGCGGCGGCGTCCCAGGCCTGATTGCCGTCCACCAGGACGCAACCGGTAAGGCCCATGCCCTCACCCTCAGCTATCTCAAGGGCATTGGCTGCACCCGCGCCGGCGTGCTCGAGACTACCTTCAAGGAAGAGACCGAGACCGATCTCTTCGGCGAGCAGGCCGTACTTTGCGGAGGCGTCAGCGCGCTGATCAAGGCAGGCTACGAAACCCTTGTCGAAGCCGGCTATCAGCCGGAGAGCGCCTACTTCGAAGTCCTCCACGAGCTCAAGCTCATCGTCGACCTGATCTATCGCGGCGGTCTCGCCTATATGCGCTACTCCATCTCTGACACTGCGGAGTGGGGCGATTACGTGTCGGGTCCGCGCGTAATCAATAACGAAAGCAAGAAGGCGATGAAGCAGATCCTCACCGAGATTCAGAACGGTGCGTTTGCGAAGCGTTTCCTCGCGGATCAGAGCTCCGGCCGCAAGGAATTCCAGGCCTTCCGCGACGCAGAAGCCAAGCACCCCATCGAGATCGTCGGGAAGAAGCTGCGCGCTTCAATGCCGTTTCTCGATCCGGTTACGGTGGAAGAAGTCGCCAAGTCGCGTTAGAACTGCCAAGAGGCTAAGCCTTCAGGTACGAACAAAGGATCGCCGGTCAGCCACTCGCTGTCCGGCGTTTCTTTTCCTAGAACTGGACTCATCTCACCACCGAATCTGCTCAAAGACTCTCTGCAACTTCGCACCCTTCGCGGCATTCACCATCGCGACAAAACTGAGGCGACCAAGCAGGTGTTCCCGGAACGCCTTATGCCCTTCGCGATTCTGGCTCTCAGGACCTTGCCGCGCGCAGTTCGTGAGAATTGCTTTCAGCTCGTCAAAGTCTCTTCGCTGCACGTTGACCCGCTCGTTCACAACGAGTCCTGCAAGGTGCTGGCGCACTCCGCGCCGCATGACGCGCGTCTTGCGGTGCTGCACCTCGAACCCTTCCTCCATCGCAATTGCCGCCACTCGCACCGCAAACCGCTCCGCAGATCGTGCAAACTCTTCCCCGCCGGAAAACGCGAGATCATCGGCATACCGCGTGTACACCGCGCCGGCTCTCTTCGCCAGTCCTGCCAGGCGACAATCCATCCGATACGAGCAGATATTCGCAAGTGCTGGTGAGGTCGGTGCACCCTGGGGCAGATGCGGCCAGGCGTAGAAGGCTCGAGCCTCAACCATGCGCCCGACATCAATCTGCCTCCCCAGCGTCCGCCAGAAGCCGCGCGGCGTCGAGTTGGTGCAAATGCCGCCGAGGAGATCCGCTACCGTCTCCGGATAACCGGCGGTACGAAAGAACGCCTGCACGCGGCCACCGCGAATCGAAGGAAAGAAATCGCGCAAATCCATCCGCAGCACAACATGCCGGCCGACGTGTGGTGCCGCAAATGTCTTGATCGATCGGCCTATTCTGAAGCCGTGCGCCGCATCGTGCACGGCGACTCCTTGAAGTACCTCCTCGAGGATCTTCCGCTGCATCGCCTTCAGCCGATTCTTCGGCGACTCAATGAGGCGTAACGCTCCATCCTGCTTGCCCAATACTCTGTAGCTGTAGTGATTCAGCCTGTCGCCAGTGCCGGTCCGTCCGCGCGAAGTCAGGCGCTTTAGATCGGCGAACCATTCCAACTCTTCCGGCCTGCAACCAAGCCAATTCGCGAGCTCGCCAACTGATTTGATGGCTGGAATGTTCCATGCACGGGCCGTAACCACCGGCTGCATTGCATTTGGTTCGTTGTGCCACTCCGCAATCCGGAGTTCCTCCCGATAGCGAATCTTTGCCGCAGTGAGGCCGTCATCTTGTTGAAGGAATGCGACGACTTTATTGCGACGCGGCCGTGTGCTGGCGCCAAAGTGCTGCAAGTAGCGCTTTGCCAGCGGCCGGATCCACCGCCAATTCCGGCCCAGGGTGCGGCGCATGCGATCGGCAAGCGGATCGAATGCAGTTTCGCCGGCAAGCATTGACCGCGCCAGCGCGGAGTGGAAGGTTCGGCTCAGCATCGTGAATCAACAGCAGAGTGCCCCAACGAGTCTTGCCTTGAGTGACGATACGAGCGCAGCGCGCTCTGCCCGTCACGCGACGCATTGCCAGTTCTTCACGTTCCCATGGGGTATCCCCAGAGAGGAATCAACCGGACCTCACAGCCCGATCGTGTTCCGGCTTGGAGCACTCCGCCGCATGCCAGATCATACCAGCGGCCAGTTCTGCAGCAATGAAAGCCGGTCGGATCCCGTCTATTTCTTATCCAGCCGGAATGCGGCGCCCTGAAAATCGCCCCGAAATTCTTCGCTCATGCCCAGCCCGTGGTTCATCCACCAGGATCCGCTGGCAACGGCGGGCGTATCCTTCGCCACGCTGCCTTCAATCGGTGTTAACGCATATTCCGCGGCGGGATCGAGCCCCATGAGTTTCAGTCGAGGAAAGCCGCGACCTTCCTGCGTTGAATGGACGAAGGCGAATATCACCGACTGGCTCTTATCGTGGTTGACAGTTTGCGTCGCGGAAAACTCACTCCCATTCCGCGGCGAAATAAGCCGGTAGAGGTCACCCTGCACGATCGTCGGCTGCACCTGGTGGTAAGACGCGATCAGCCGTTTTGCCGTCGACATTTCCTGGTCGGTCCATTTTGAGATATTCGCGCCGATGCCAAGTGATCCCTGCATGGAGCTCAACATTCGGTACTCCAGTGATGTCGCCCGCTTGTTTGCCCAATGGGGCGAGTCGGTCACCCACGCCATCATGATCTGCGGCGTATAGACGTAAGTGAAGCCGTCCTGCTGACTGATTCTGTCGAAGGGATCAGTGTTATCTGACGGCCAAACTTCGTCGGCATACTGGAGAATTCCAAGGTCGACGCGTCCTCCGCCGCCGGAGCACGATTCAAATTCGACCTTGGGGTGCCGCTTCTTCAACTCGCCAAGAATTCCATACAAATTGCGGATGAATTCGACGTAGACCTTTTTCTGTTCAGCCGGCGGCAGCTGATCCCATCCTGGTTCGCTCCAGTTGCGGTTGTAATCCCACTTAAGGAATGCAATATCGTTCTCTGTCAGCAGCTTGTCCAGGAAACCCATCACATATGCGCGCACATCGGGTCGCGCCAGGTTCAACACAAGTTGCGTGCGCTCTTCGCTGCGTGGCCTACCCGCGAAATTGAGTACCCACTCCGGATGCTTGCGGTACAAATCCGAATCGGGATTCACCATCTCCGGCTCAACCCACAGTCCAAAATCCATTCCAAGCGCGTGCACCTTGTCGATCAAGGGTTTCAGTCCCTGGGGAAACTTTTCCTGGTTCACATACCAGTCGCCCAGGCCCGCGTGGTCTGTCTTGCGCTGACCGAACCATCCATCGTCCATTACAAAACGGTCCACGCCGAGCTCGGCGGCTTTCTCCGCGAGCGCTTCCTGGCCTGCTTCGGTCACGTTCATCTCCGTGGCCTCCCACGAGTTGTAGATCACGGGCCGCGGCTTTGGAGCAGCCGCCTCGCCTTCGCCCAGGCGATGCGGCAGCACATGCGCAAGTTCAAAGTGGTGCAGCATGCGCGATGCGCCACCGAGTCCGTACGCTGAGTAGCCTCCGTAAAACACCGGTGTATCCAACGACTGGCCAGGATGCAGCACATATCCAAAGTCAAAGGGATTGAATCCGCCAGTCACGCGGACTGCATCAAGCTGATCCTGTTCCACCGTAATGCGCCACGAACCGCTCCACGCTAACGCACCAAACCACACTTCCCCATGATTCTCGTCAGGATCCCCAGACTGAATGGCAAACCACGGATTCGCCTGATGACCGGTTGTCCCGCGCCGGCTCTCGATCACCCGCTCGCCAGGATGCAGCGTCTCCTGCGTCAGTGTCCACTCGCCGGCCCAACGCCCCGTAAGGTAGTTGAGCGAATAATGCGCCGGAGGCAGTGCCCACCCCGCTGCGGCTGCTTGTTCAATCGTGACTGGCTGCGGTTCGCGGTTTTCAATGGTCGCCGACCGCGCCAGAATTCCTGTCGCCGGGTCCATGGAGTAATGGAGCGTGACAAGTATGTACCGCTTTATGTCTTTAAGCACGACGTCGACGCCGTGCGGCGTTTCCGTGTGGCTCTCGTAATGCAGCACCAGGTCACGGTTCCCGTCGGCGAAGGTCACTTTGAGCGCCGGCTCCACAAAAAGCCCCGCTCCCCATCCGGCATATTCCTGCGGCGTATTAGTGTAAGGCGAGTCAAACGATGCCCACTCGGGCCTTTGCTGCGCCTGAGAAAAGCGATCGCCTGCACCGAGTTTTCCACCCCAATACATCTGCTGCAGGTCGCCTTTTGCATTCACCCCGAACACGTAAGACACGTTGCCGCCGTCCAGGCGAAATACCTTCGCATCTTTGTCAAACTGGGCGGCGGGTTGCGCGATCGCAAGGATTTGCGCGGCGCAGAGCAGAAAAATACTTGAAAAGGTTTTCATCATGGCGCACTTTCTTTAAGGAATTCTGCGGCATCATCATAACGTATTCACCCATCCTCCTTCTTTCATCCGCAGACCGCCCTGCAACTTCTCCTCACCCCACCGGTTGCCTCATCGGCTATTCTGAACATGCAACCCGGAGGAACCCCGGATGCTTTCCCCAACAACCGCCTCAACGCTGGCTGCGCCACCCGTTCCAACCCCAATTGAAGAAGTGGCCGCCGCGCTTGAGCGTATTGGCCCGCTGCACGGCCTGCCTCTTGAAGACCGCCTGTGGCTCGCCCGCAACGGTGAAGAGGTAGTCGGCGAACCTGGGCAGGTTCTGTTTGAAGAGGGCCAGCCCGCAGACAAGATGATTCTCATTCTCAAAGGAGAGATCCATGTGCGGCGCCAGCGCGGCGGACCCATGGAACTCTTCATCGGCCGCTCCGGCCAAATGACCGGATTGCTACCTTTCTCACGCATGAAAGTCTCCGGCGGCCAGGGATTCGCCGTTTCCCCGGTCTGGGCTTTACTCATTCCCAAAGACCGGTTCCCTGAGATGCTGCAGGCGATTCCATCGATGGCCCAGCGAGTCGTCTCCACTCTGCTCGACCGTGTCCGCGAAGTTACTCGGATTGAGCAACAGGCGGAAAAGCTTGGAGCCCTCGGCAAGCTCGCCGGAAACCTTGCCCATGAGCTCAATAACCCGGCTTCGGCTGCGCAACGCGCCGCTTCCAGCCTCGTCAATGAGCTTCGCGGCAATCGCCAGAACCGATTCAAGCTCGTAAACCTTTGTCTCTCAGAAGAACAGATTCGCGGGATCGAGGAGTGGGAGCAGAAGGTTCTCAGCCGCAATCCCGCGCTCGAAGACCGCGACGCCGGCGACCTGATTGCCCGCGAAGAGCAACTGCGCACCTGGCTCACGGAGCTGCCCTGCGATGGCGCCTGGGACGTTGCTGCCCAGCTCAACGAACAAGGCGCAACTCTTGAAGACCTGATCGAATTCCGCAAACTGCTGGAGCCGCGCGAGGCCTGCGTTGCCCTGCAATATTTTGCGCGCTACCTCCGCTCGACTCGCTCGGTCGAAACGCTGCTCAACTCCACCGATCGCATCTTCGATCTCATCAGCGCCGTAAAGGCCTATTCCTACATGGATCGGGCGCCCATCCTTGAAGTCGATGTGCCAGCCGGACTCGACGCCACGCTGCAGATGTTCCACTCGCGGATGACCAACGTTGCGGTGGAGCGCGACTATCAGGCCGATTTGCCCCACATCAGTGCCTATGGCAGCGAACTCAACCAGGTTTGGACCGCGCTGATCGAAAATGCGCTCGAAGCGCTTGGCAACGCCGGCACCCTGCGCCTTGGCTGTCGCCTCGAGGGTGAAATGCTCCTTGTCGAAATCTGGGATACGGGCCCTGGCATCCCACCCGATCTGCAGGACCGAATCTTCGAACCCTTCTTCACCACCAAAGCTCCTGGCCAGGGGCTCGGCCTGGGGCTCGATAACGCCATGCGCATCGTCCGCAAACACCGCGGGCATATCAGTGTTCGTTCAGAACCCGGCTCGACCTGTTTCCGTGTTCGCCTGCCTCTCGACCAGTTGCAGGCCTATTGATCGCTTCCCCAGAATCCGCGTCAACCACCCATGCATCACCACTCAACCGAGGGAGGCGCGATGACCGAAACAAAGGCAGCAAGACCTGTTAAGACTTCAGTTGCACCGATGCTCTCTGTGCGCGACGGCGCAGGTGCCGTGAACTTTTACAAGGCAGCTTTCGGAGCAAAAGAGCTGTTTTTGCTCGAGAACGACGGTGCCGTAGTTGCCCAGCTCGGAGTGGGCGAATCCGATTTCTGGCTCTCCGACGAGTCTCCGGCGCACCAGAATTTCAGCCCTGAAACTCTGGGCGGTTCCTCTCTGCGTATGATTCTCGTCGTTGCCGATCCCGATGCCATGTTCGACCGGGCGATCGCTGCCGGAGCTGCTTCAATTTCGCCCGTCACGGATGAAGATTACGGCTGGAGAATCGGCCGCGTCGTCGATCCCTTTGGCCATCACTGGGAGATCGGTAAGCCACTTTCCTGAATTTATGAGCACTGAAGTAGATTCGAGCAAATTCAAGGAAGAAATTGAAACGGCTAGGCTTGCCCTGCGCAAACCGCAGCTCGCCGATGCCGAAGCGATCTTTTCACGATTTGCGGCGGACCCCGAGGTGACGCGGTACATGAGCTGGCCGCGTCACCGCTCGCTTGACGATACGCGCGCCTTTCTTGATTTCAGCGATGCGGAGTGGATGGCGGGTCCTGCCGGCCCCTATCTCATCTTTTCGCGCGAAACCGGGCAGCTTCTCGGGAGCACCGGCTTGTCGTTCAAATCACCTTCCCAAGCCCTGACCGGCTATAAGCTGGCGCGTGACGCATGGGGCAACGGCTTCGCCACCGAATCCCTGCATGCGATGGTCGAACTGGCACGCGAACTGGGTGTTCACCAGCTTGAGGCGGTCTGTCATATCGAGCATCGAGCGTCGGCGCATGTGATGGAAAAATGCGGGTTCGTCTGCAAAGGTGTTGAACGCGTTCACACCGAATTCCCGAACCTGTCCCCCGGAATTCGAACGGACGTGTGGCACTACGTCCGCAATTTTTGAAGTGGTCTAAAAGGAGACATCCGCGGGCTGCGTCACCCGCAGCACCGACTGGTCCCCGGTTTTCTGCTTCCACGCCGCGCGAACGGCTTCAATCTTGTCGCGATTTTCCTGCGAATCCGGATAGTCGATGATCAACATCTTCGACCTTAGCCGCTCTGGCGTTGAAGCCCCTTTGCTCAACCACTGCCCGTACACGTCCACGACGCTCAATCCCGAAGGGAAACGCGGCGTGACTTCCTTGTCGAGAAATGCCCGCCAATCGGCTTCGCTGATGCCCTGCTTTGGATCGTCTGCCAGGCCCAGGCCAAAGTAGAGCTTCGTGTCGACCCACCCTTGCGTTTGTCCTGGATGCGCCGCATCGCCGGTGAGAGTTGGCGCCACGCTTTGCGCAGGCGCAGGAACATCCGGGTGCGCACAGCCGAAGAGGGCCGTGGACAGCGCCAGGGTCAGAAAAAAAATCCTTTTGGGCATTCTTGCCTGGATCTCCAGCAGCACCGGGGCAGGATCGGCGCCGGATTTGAGTTTAACTACTGCTCGATTTCTACACCGCGCCAAAAGGCGACATAACCCTTGATTTTGCGCGCTGCCGGCTTGGGATCGGGGTAATACCAGGCGGCGTCGGGATTGTCCTGCCCGTCGATGAGGAGGCTCAAGTAACGCGCCTGCCCCTTCCACGGACACGTGGACGTGGTGCTGCTCGGGCGAAAATATTCGCGCTTAAGGCTGCCCTCAGGAAAATAAACATTTCCTTCAACAGTTTCGGTAACTTCACTCTCGGCAATCACTTTGCCGTTCCAGGTAGCTTTAGCCATGGTCTTCCACACCGCGCTCGCCCGCTCGAAAAGCGTTCGCGAACCTTGATCTTTAGAACACTAACAGAGATTCGACGCAGTAGCGAGCCGCTAAGATTCGCCACCTCAGTTCATGCTCAAGAAGCCAGTTACAACCACGATGCAGACGAAGCATCTCTTCGGAACGCCGATATCCGATCTGATCAACTCACGAGTTCTGTCCCGTGGAACGGTCGTACAAGCCGATCATCAAAGCCGGCCAGTACAGCCGATTAGATGATTTATTTTCAATTATCTACGCCAATACGCTCAGGTTTAACTTCAAAAACCATTCAGCCGGCAAGGCGAGAAAAGGCTCACAGAAATCCGGTAAACAGAAATCATGCCCTGGAGGGCGTGCGGAGCTTCCTGCGCTCGTCCCGGGGCATGATCGATTCCTGAGCTTACGAGTTGCTACTTTGCTTCGGCAACCGAGTCGATGTGGACGCTCTTTTTGCTTGCGTCTGCTGTTGCCATGATGGTGACGTGATCGCCGTAAAAGCTCTTCACGGAATCAGGGTTGTCGATGGCCCAGACTTCCTTCTTCGCTTCATCGACAAACACAGGCGCCGCCCCGCCCTCGATGCACTTCTTGACGCACGCTGCACCAGATCCTGCGTGCTTGGAGCCGCAATTCGCGTCCGATACCCAACCTTTAAGTTCGGCGGAATCCGCTGCTTTTGCCGAAACCGACGCAAACGACGCCACCAGAACCAATACTGCTGCCAATCGCTTCATACTAACCTCCAATGGTAGAAAAGCTCGCTACCGGGTTTCATTCTGCGCCGCCGCACCCTGGTTACACAAGGTTCTTACAGGCTCGCCATTTCGTGGGACAGGAAAATTTCCTCAGCGCTTACCTGCCGGACTTCAAACTTGCGCGTCGCGCCTCGACATTCTTTTGCACCGCTTCATATCGAGCGGCCGCCGCCGTAAAGCGGGTGATGACTTCTGAGGTCTTGGTAAGGAAACCGGGACTTCGCTGGCGGATTTCCTCGAGAATATGCGAAAACTTGGCGAGCAGGAAGAAACCTTCCGCGTTGCAGTCCACGAAAAGCTCGGCCGACACAGCGCCATGCAGCACCATCGCTGCGGCCATTTCCCAGTAAGTGATTACCTGCCGGAACCAGGCACTGTGCGGGTCAGCGGGGTTTGAGCTGACAGCGAAGAACTCTTCCGCCGTGTCCGGCCACCACTCGCCGGTCATCCAGGCGCGCGCCTGCCGCATCACTGTTTCGGTGCGCAATTCATACAGCTTGAGGATGATTTCGGCGTCACCAGGCGTTGCAAGCATGCGTTCCATGTGCGGGATCTCCGCAGCAATGGTAACGGATTGCCCTGCCTTCACGCTGTGCCCAGTCCGGACCGCTTAAGCCGGCTGCAGTTCCTTCCTGGCTTTGTCCACCACGGGCCCATGCGTTTCGGCCGTCGGCGGAGGCGGCGCATCGCCGATGCGCTTGGAGTAGGTGCAAACCACAGCGGGGGCTGTTGCTTCAGCTGCCGGCTTCTTTCCGCGCTTTTTGGCAACTTCCTCCTCCCCGCTCTTCTTTTTGTTGGGGCACTCGAGGAAGATCCCGCTCTTGAGGGTCTTTTCGACAAGATAAGGGCTGCCGCACTGCGGGCACTTCTTCGGCACCGGCTTGTAGTTCGACGTGAAGTCGCACTTGGGATAGTTGGTGCAGCCCCAGAAGATGTTGCCGCGCCGCGCCTTGCGCTCAGCGATGTCGCCGTCGCCGCACTTGGGACACTTCATGCCTTCAATCAGGTTCTGCTTCACGTATTTGCACTTGGGATATCCCGAGCATGAGACGAACTCGCCATAGGCGCCCTGACGCAGCACCAGCGGCTTGCCGCACACCGGGCAGTCTTCGCCCGTCGGTTTCGGCGCGTTCTGCTTCTGCTGTTGCTTCTGGCTAAGCTTGCGAATCGTCTTGCAGGGCGGATCGGCGGAGTAGTCGGGGCAACTCATGAATGGTCCCCACTGCCCGTTCTTCAGAACCATTTCCTTGCCGCAGTTGTCGCAGAATTCCTTCTCCGGCACGTCGTCTGCGCCAGGAGCGCTCAGGTCAGGCTTGGCCGCAAAATTCTCTTTGGTGAAATCGCAACTCACCTGCTCGACAAAAGTCTTTTTGCCCTTGACCGCGGAATCATCGGTTGCTTCAACAATTGCAGCCACCAGAGATTTGGTATCCGCAACTTCCTTCGAGAACACGCTCTCGTCCTCGACTGTGGCGCGCACAGTCATGGGGAATTTGAGCGTTGTTGTGATCTTTTTAGTAACTGCTTTCGGATCCTTCTTCCAGGGACCCAAAGCTACGGTCACGGGCTTCGTCCGGGTAAAGTTTGAGCAGGCATAGAAGCTGCCGAATTTGCCCCACTTCAACACCAGCGGACTTCCGCACTTGTCGCAGAGTTCGTTGGTCGCAATTTCCATCCGCTTGACGTCTTCCATCTTGTTGCCTGCAACGGCAAGCTCTTCTTCGAAGTGTTCGTAGAAGCCGTTCAGAAGATCAGTCCAACGCTCTTCACCGTCTTCGACTGCATCCAGTTCGGTCTCCAACTTCGCGGTGTATTGCATGTCGAATATGTAAGGGAAGTTCTGCACCAGAAGCTTGGTGACAACCGTACCAATCTCAGTCGGCACAAAGCGCCCCTGGATCTTCTTCACATACTCGCGATCTTGAATGGTGTTGATGATTGAGGCATAGGTCGATGGCCGCCCCACACCCTTCTCCTCCAGCACTTTCACCAGCGACGCTTCGTTGAAGCGCGGCGGAGGAGAAGTAAAGTGCTGCTCGTCTTCCAATTTCTCCAGCTCCAGAGCTTTCACGTTGTCGAGATTGGGGAGCTTGTTCGAGGATTCATCGTCATTGTCTTTCTTCTCTTCAGCCACCTCGTAGATCTTCAGGTAACCGTCGAAGCGAACAATGGAACCACTCGCTCTGAAGTCATATGTTTTGCGATTGGCCTCAGACACGGCGGCAATCTTTGCCGTGGTCACGTCGAAGACGGCAGGCGCCATCTGCGAAGCCACAAACCGCTGCCAGATGAGTCGATAAAGCTTCAACTGCTCATCGCTGAGGTAGCGCGCAATCGAGTCAGGTGTACGCGACGCATCGGAAGGGCGGATCGCTTCGTGCGCATCCTGCGCATCTTTTTTGCCCTTGTATTCGTTGGGAGTGGCAGGCAGATAATTTGCGCCAAGCTCCTTCTTGATCCACTCGCGTGCTCCGGTAATCGCCTCAGGTGCGACACGAGGAGAATCAGTACGCATATAAGTGATCAGGCCCGTCGTTCCATCGGCGCCGATATCCACGCCTTCGTACAGTCGCTGGGCGATGCCCATGGTCCGCCGCACATTGAAACCGAGCTTGGTTGCCGCGTCGCGCTGCAACTGGCTGGTGATGAAAGGGGCAAGCGGCTTCCTACGCTGTTCGCGGCTGTCCAGCGAAACGAGCGACCACGTTGCCTTTCCCAACGCTGCCACCACTTCCTTCATCGACGTTTCGTCGGGTACCGCGTTGGCCAGAAACTGATCTTTGCCATCTTTATCAATGCCGTTGGCTACGCGCACCGGTTCGCCGTCGATGCCCACAAAACGCGCCTTGAAACTCTTGTCCCCCTGCCTCTCGGGATGAAGCAATGCATCCAGCGTCCAATACTCGACCGGCTTGAACGCGGCGATTTCTGCCTCGCGCTCCACAATCAGGCGAACTGCAACCGTCTGCACCCGGCCGGCGGATAATCCGCGGCGCACTTTATCCCACAGCAAAGGAGATATCTGATAGCCCACCAGGCGATCGAGCACGCGGCGCGTCTGTTGCGCGTAAACCAGGTTCTGGTCAATGTCGCGTGCGTGAGTGAACGCCTCCTGCACCGCCTTCTTTGTAATTTCGTTGAATGTGACGCGGCGGATTTTCTTCCGCTGCTGCGCATTGGTTCCCAGTTGCAGCGCCAGGTGATAGGCAATCGCCTCGCCTTCGCGATCGGGGTCAGGCGCCAGGAAGATTTCGTCCGCGCCTGCTGCAGCCTGCTTCAGTTGCGCAACAACCTTCTCTTTGCCGGGCGACACAATCAGCTCCGGCTCAAACGTCCGGTTCTTCAGCTCAACGCCGATATCGTTTTTGGGCAGGTCCATGATGTGACCCACAGACGCGCGGACTTCAAAGCCCTTGCCCAGATACTTCTCGATCGTCTTTGCCTTTGCGGGGGATTCGACGATCACCAGTGATTTGCTCATTGCCATCCTTATACATGGTCTTGCGCAAGCCTGTTGGCCGTCTGCAAGACCCGTCTTGCTGTTGTGCTCCTGAACTTCAAAGAATCAGCCAGGAAACCGGCCGCTTTTCCACCATTAACGGAAAACGGACCGCAAAAGTTGCAAACTAACACGGAACACGGCTTCGATTCCACTCTCAAAAGATGTTTTCTTGAAACCGAGAGGTCCAGGACCGGCCCAACCGCCCGCATAACTCTGTGCTGCGATCGATGCCTTCTCTCTTGTTTTCAATGCGGAGCAGCGCACGAAGTATCTCACAGCGCCCGCACATAATTTTTTCCGGGCAACTGCCGAATACGCCCCGACAACTCCAACTCGAACAGCGCCGTGAAAACCTCGGCGGAGGTGAGTTGCGTTTCCAGCCGGTCGAGAATCTCGTCAATCTGCAGCGATGCATCGGCGCGGAGAATTTCGAGCACCGCCGCTTCCTGTGGCCTCAATACCGGGTCCGGCAGTAGAGATGCGGTTTGCCCGGCTTGCGATTCATTCCCGGCCTCGGATTCCAGCTCGCGACGCACCTGCGACGGGAGTTCTTCCCAGATGTCCTCCCAGGTCGCCACGAGCTTGGCACCCTGTTTTATCAGCGTGTTAGGTGTCCATGACCCCTTGCTGGTGACATTGCCGGGCACGGCATACAAATCGCGGTTCTGCTCGGCCGCGCACCGCGCCGTCACACGCGTTCCCGAGTTCTCGCTGGCTTCGACGACGAGCACGCCGATGCAGAGCCCGCTCAAGATGCGATTACGGCGTGGAAAGTTCTGCGGCGCAGGAAATGTGCCGGTTGGCACTTCGCTGACGATCGCACCGCCCGTGGCGACGATCTCTTCGGCCAGCTTTTTGTTCTCTTTCGGATAGACCACATCAATTCCCGTGCCCCAGACAGCGAGAGTGGGCCTGCGCGCTGCGAGCGCTCCTTTGTGCGCGCAGGTGTCAATGCCGCGCGCCATGCCACTCACAACGAGCAATCTTCGCGCGGCCAGATCGCGAGCCAGCATCTCGGCGATTCCTGACCCGTAGAGGGATGGGTGCCGCGTGCCGACAATGGCGATTGCCGGCTGGATCAGCCGTTCTGCCGCGCCGCGAATCCACAAGACCGGTGGCGGATCGTAGATTTCTTTCAGCCGCTCGGGATATTCCGCGCAACCGAAGGTGATCAAGGTCGCCCCTTCTTTCACGATGCGAGTCCACTCTTCTTCTGCCGCACGCCGCCCTTTGCCGTCGAAGATATGCTGCGCAGCGGAGGCGGGAATCTGCAACGCTTCCAGTTCGGTAAGCGAAAGATGGAAGAGCTGACGCGGGGCTTCCAGCCTCCTGATCGCGTCGAGAACGCGCCGGGGACCGAGACCGGGCGTGAGTGCAAGAGCAAGCCACGCCAACTTATCTTTCGACAGGGTGGGTACAGCGGCAGTTGCAGGGGCGTCAGTGGAACTCTTCATTGTCTGTGCGTCAGCGCGGCGTTGCGCGCATGCATCCGAAATGCGGATGGCCCGGCTCACTTTCCTTGGATTCCGCTGACTCTATGCGCCGGCAGAACGTTGCGCAATGACGGCGGTCACTGGCGTAAATCGGTGAATCTGCATCCGTTCGCACAACTTGGTAGTCTAAAGAGCAGTGAGTTCGAGTACGCCATCCCGCCTGCGCATTGCCGCGATTCGATTTCTCAACCCAGCGCCCCTGATGTGGGATTTCGAACACCCGCCGCTCAACCAGGAACTCGCAGCCCGCTATCGCATCGACTGGATGCTGCCTTCGGAGTGCGCCGACCGACTTGTGGCAGGCACGGCCGACATCGGTCTAGTGCCGATTGCAGCGCTGGCAGCTAACCCCGGTTTGCGTATTCTGCCCGGCTGCACCATCGCTTCAAAAGGCCGCGTGCGTTCGTTGCTGCTGGTGCGGCGCGCATCTCGGCCGCTGGCAAGCCTGCGCAGCGTTGCCGCCGATACTGCCAGCCGCACGACGCTCGCTTACGCGCGGATTCTCTTCCACAAATGGGGCAACGCGGACGTTCCCTTTGTTCCCATGGCCGCCGATCTCGATGCCATGCTCGACCGCGCGGACGCTGCGATTGTGATCGGCGACCCTGCACTGCTGGCGCTGGAAGAGCGGGCGAATCGCATGGAACGCAGCAGCGAAGAGCTGGTCTATCACGATCTCGCCGAGGAGTGGCACACGCTCACGGGCCTTCCCTTTGTCTCCGCTGTCTGGAGTGCAACTGCGTCGAGCGGACCTTTGGACGAGAGCATCAGCGGGGATTTTATTCGAAGCCGCGATCACGGGCTGGCACACATCGACGATCTGGTGAACGAGTGGTCGCGCAAGCTTCCCATTACCGCGGAAACGATTGGCGCGTATCTCTCGACGAACATTCACTATGTTCTGGACGAGGAGTGCGTTGAGGGCATGCGCGGATTTTTCCGCATGGCCGCCGAAGCGGGAGTGCTGCCGCGCTACGAACTGCCGGAAGTGGCGCTGACCACGTAACCTAGGCGGCTTGCCCCGCACAGCCTCACAGGTTCACGATTTCACAGGTGCTGGCCGCACGGGCGGGAGCGCTGCGCGCCACGTTCACAGACTCACAGGTTCACGATTTCACAGGTGCTGGCCGCACGGGCGGGAGCGCTTCGCGCAAGGGCGTCACAGATTCACAGCTTCACAGTTTCACTGGTGACTTCAGCGGAGTGAGCGCGGCTCGCGGTGTTAGCGGAGTTGGCGGTGTTGGCGGCGTTAGCGGAGTTGGCGGCGTTAGCGGAGTTGGCGGAGAACCAGGGAGAAGGGAGGTAGAGTGCAAAGTCTCTTGGTCCTCGCAGCTTCACCCGGGATACAAGCTGTGCGGCCGGCATGGAGTTGATCCTGTCGAATTTTCACTGCCCGAAATTGCGATCCTACGCACGGCGTATACCCCCGGGGGGTAGGGGGGAGGGGGGGTACCATTTTTCCCCATTATGCTGAACATTTCCGGCAAGTTAGCGCTGAAAAAGTGCGTTCTATGCCGGTGTTATGCGGCACTTTTGTTCAGATTCGTGGGTGCTGGCCGCACAGTCTCACAGGTTCACAGGTGCTGGCCGCACGGGCGGGAGCGCTTCGCGCAAGGGCGTCACAGATTCACAGCCGGAAAGCAAAGTTAGCGGAGTTGGCGGAGTTAGCGGTGTTAGCCGAGTTGGCGGAGTTAGCGGAGTTGGCGGTGTTGGCGGAGTTGGCGGTGTCCGCGACTACCTATTTCTATTATCCGCTTTTGGGGGAATCAGGATGCAAATGCAAGTTGTTCATTTAGATGAAGTTAAAAGAAAATAGGCTTGACAAGAGTTATCCACAGGGCTCAGGCGTGAGCTTTCTGAGGATTTCTGCGCCCAGCGCGAATCGCCGGACGCGCAGTTGCCGGAGGCGCAGTTGCAGGATGCGCGGGCCTAGATCTCCCAGCGGAGGAGGGCGGCGCCGACGGTGAATCCGGCTCCGACAGCGGCCAGCAGGACCAGGTCACCCTTCTTCAGCTTGCCCTGCTCGACGGCGGTTTCCATAGCCAGGGGGATGGTGCCGGCGGAGGTGTTGCCGTACTTATCAATATTGATAATCACGCGCTCCGGATCCATGCCGAGACGTTCAGCGGTGGAAGTGATGATGCGCTTGTTGGCCTGGTGTGGAATGAAGCAGCCGAGGTCGGCCCCGGTGACGCCGTTGCGCTCAAGGACCCGGGTGGTCGCTTCGGCCATTTTGCGCACGGCAAACTTATAGACCGCCTGCCCATCCTGGTAGATGTAGTGCATTTTCTTGTCGACGGTTTCGTGGGTGGGAGGGTTGAGGCTTCCGCCGCCCTTGAGGTTGAGGGAGACGCCGCCCGAGCCATCGATTTCGTGCACGAAGTCGATAAAGCCGATCTCGCCCTCTTCGGCCGGTTCAATGAGGACGGCTCCGCCGCCATCGCCAAAGAGGACGCAGGTGGCGCGATCGGTGTAGTCGGTCATGCGGGTGTTGGCGTCTGCGCCGATCACCATGACCTTGGAGTGTGCGCCGCTCTCGACGAGTTTGACGCCGGCCTGCAGGGCAAACACAAATCCCGAGCAGCCCGCCGAAACGTCGAAGCCCCATGCGCCTTTTGCGCCAATCTTGTCCTGCACGAGGCAGGCAGTGGAGGGAAACATCATGTCGGGGGTGACGGTGCCGACGATGATGACTTCGACGTCGCTGGGTTCGATGCCGCGGGCGGCGAGGCACCGCTTTGCCGCTTCGACGCAAATGTCGCTGACGCCGAGTCCCTTGGCCAGCACATGGCGCTCGCGAATCCCTGTGCGCGACAGGATCCACTCGTCGTTGGTGTCGACTAACTTTTCGAGGTCTTTGTTGGTAAGGATTTGGGGAGGAGCGTAAGTGCCGAGGGCCGTAATTTTGGCTCGGCGGCCCACCACAGGACGAACGTTAAGGCTCAATGCAACTCTCCTTGCAACACGGCCAGAGGGCCATGGCACCCGCGATGAAACCGGCACAAGCCGTATCGACGGGGGAAAACAATCAAGGCGTCCAAGCGCGAGGCGCCAAAAAAGTACCGGGTAGCCTACTGCGCCCGTACTAGCCCGTTACCGTTGCTTCCTTCCGGACCTGGCGGGGTTGGCGGGATTACGTCGCGTAGGACCCGGCACTGATCGATTTTATCACTCGGAGGAGGTTGAACCGGCGTGGACCGGAATGGGTGGAGACAGCGGCTCTCTTGAAAAATGAAACAGCAAACTTTGCAAGGATGAGCTTGAGGCCGCCCGTGCAGGCTGCCGCTGGGATGTAGGGCACCAGTGCGGTTTTGGGGTTCCGAAGGGCTGGGCTTTAGGAATTTTGGGTTCTTGCAGCTCCAGAGCCGGAGCGCCATTTGTCGCTTGAATCCTTTCGGCTCCTGATTCGGAGCCGTGAGAGAAGCGAATCGAATTTTACCCTGTGAACTTTCACCGCGGCTTCTGCTCTTTGCCAATTTCACCGGACGCAGGATCAGCTAAATAAGGCGGAGTGATTTCACCGTTCTTCGATTCAAATGCGTCTACAACAAGCGAAAGCATGTCTCGAAGATTCTTGGCCTGCCGCCAAGATAGAACGACCGACCCCTTCTCTTCTGCGATGTGAGAATCAGAATTCACATTTACGGACTTTATGCCACCGAATGTCACTCGGACATCGTCAAGCGTCCAACCGATATAAAGGTAATTCGAATATATTTCCGGGACGCCAGGTACACTCTTCCATTCAAAATGCTTCAATTCCTGAGGCTTTTTCTTTTCTTGTTCCATCACAATGCTCCCATACCCGCCATAACATTTTGTTGTCTGAATTCAAATGGAGGAGAAATTTGATTCCACTCTATCTCCTCATCGAGTCCGCTTCCATATCGTTGCTTTGCCGCACTGATGATTGCTGCAGATAGAGAGCGAAACAATTCAACGTCTCTCGGACCAATTCCGGAAACTGTCGTAACCTCGTCTTGTTCTTTTGAAGCGATCACACTGGGGCCTAAATCAAGGCTTGCTTGTTTCGCTTTGGGAATTACCTGAAAGTCCAAGTCGAGCGCCTCAAGAACAGAGGAAAGCGTCAAATGGGTTGGATTCCCGCCTTCCGAAAGAGAGCGATAAAGGGTTTCTCTCTGCACATTGGCCTGCTTTGCGACCCAAGTCATTTGATGTGCCTGGGCAACCTTCTTTAGCGCTTTCAAGAAAATCTCTGGAGAGTCCGCACGGGCCGCATTAAGGAAGGATGCAGCGATGTTCGGATTGGCAAGCTTTTTGAGTTGCCACTCGGCGTACGACTTACTCGGCATTGTATGCACTCCAGTATTTCTTCGCTGTCTTGATGTCAGCCTGTTGTGTTCCTTTGTCACCACCCGCTAAAAGAATCACGAGTTCTTTTCCCGTGAGGCCGTAGTAGACACGATATCCTGGCCCGAAATCGATTACGATTTCGCTCACGCCCTCGCCGACCGGATGATGATCCCCAAAATTACCTGTTTCGACTCGTTCTAGGCGAGTCATTACAAGGTCGTAGATAGGTTGGCCTTCGATTGAGTCCATCCATTCGCTAAACGGAACGGAACCCGAATCGGTCTCGTACATTCGAATTTCCTTGGGGAAGGCTTCCACCGTACGGCTCCACATCCCCCGTGTGACATTTAAATCACGCCAAAGGATACCATTACGCTCTTAAATTTCTCAAGGTATACCTGTCAGAATGCGCTGAACTAACGTACAACATCAAATGGCGAAAGTGAGGTGTCAAAACCCCGAAACCTTTGCACAGGTTGGCGAGCCTTGATTCCGCTGAGCTTAGCGGGTGTCCGCCCCTTCTGCGTGACTTATAAATCACAATAACACCCAGATGCTAAAAACGCAACCGTTGCGTTGCCCTCCACGGGGATAAGGCCGCTTTGCTCTATTTGTCTGATAAAGAATCATCCATACAATGACCTTATTATCAATACGATAGTCCCATTCGGACTGAATTGGTTGCATTCGATCCGGCATCCTGAGACAATCGAAGCATGATGTTCTGGCCTTGTTGTCGCCTTTGTATGCCGCCTTGTGCGAGCAGGTGACCTGGGTCTGAATTTCCCGAACGCACTTTCTAAGGTTTCCTGCCTGCCCGCGACTCAGCTACTGCTGCCGCGGGTTTGTTGCATCTGCCTGAAGAGGAAAAAATGGATCAAGCCGTACCGGTGAAAGAGACCAAGGCACAGCGCGCCGAGCGCCTGAAGAACGCCAAGAATCCGTGGGAAGCCTTTGACGAAGTGCGGCAGTTTGCGCGCGAGGGACGCACGAGCGTGGTGCCGGAGTGGGCGAACACCTACTTCAAGTGGTGGGGCATTTACACGCAGGGCGACGGCGTGGGGGCCACCGGCGGCAAGGGCGGCGAAGGACTGGCGTCAGACTACTTCATGATGCGGGTGGGGATTCCGAACGGCATTCTCAGCGCGCACCAGCTGCGCACCATTGGAGAGATTGCGCAAAAGTACGCGCGCAACCTTGCGGACATTACGACGCGGCAGAACATCCAGTTTCACTGGCTGACGATTGAATCGCTTCCCGAGGTGGTGGACGCGCTGGATGCGATTGGGCTGTCGCCCAAGGGCGCGTGCGGCGACGTGGTGCGCAACGTGACCGGCTGTCCGCTGGCGGGAATTGCTCACGACGAAGTGATTGACGCTTCGCCGATCGCGCTGGATATTGCGCACCTGCTGACGGCGAACGGCGACTTCTACAACCTGCCGCGCAAGTTCAAAATCTCTGCGACGGGCTGCCCGCACTGGTGCACCTATCCGGAGATCAATGACATTGGCCTGACGCCCGCGACGCGCGACGGCAAAACGGGCTACTCGCTGCGGGTGGGCGGCGGGCTGTCGAACGAGCCGCACCTGGCGGTGCGCCTGAACGCGTTTCTGCTGCCGGAACAGGCGCTGCCCGCGGCACGGGCCGTGGCGGAAATCTTCCGCGACCAGCAGGGACTGCGCGAGAGCCGCGAACGCGCGCGGCTGAAGTACCTGTTCATGAAAGAGGGCTGGACGGCGGAGAGCTTTCTGGCCGAGCTGCAGTCGCGGGTGGACTTCGCTATTTTGCCGGCGGGCGAAGAGACGGTTCCCGATGACGTTTTTCGCGATCATGTGGGCGTGCATCCGCAGCGGCAGGCGGGGCTGTCGTATGTGGGCGCGACCATTTTGCGCGGCCGCCTGACGGGAGAACAACTGGTAGCTGCCGCCGATTTATCGGAAAAGTTTGGCAATGGGCAGCTGCGCGCGACGATTTCGCAAAACCTGATTGTGGTCAACGTGCCCAACCAGAAGACCGGCGAGCTGGTACGCGCACTGGGCGAGATTGGCCTGCACGTGGAGGCGACCAATTTCTGGCGCGGTACGGTTGCCTGCACGGGGACGGAGTTTTGCAAGCTGGCGATTACGGAGACCAAGGGCTTTGCGCGGTGGCTGGTGGAAGAGCTGGAAGAGCGGGTGCCGCAGTTTGATCAGCAGCTTCGCCTGCACGTGACCGGCTGCCCGAATGGATGCGGCCAGCACTGGATTGCCGATATCGGCATTGAAGGGAAAAAGATCAAGCACGATGGCAAGCTGACCGATGCGTACTATTTCTGCCTGGGCGGGGCGGTGGGGCAGCACGCGGGTGTGGCACGCCCGGTGGGCTACCGCTGCGCTGCGCCGCTGGTGCCGGAAGCGATTGAGCGCCTGCTGCGGCATTATCTGGCGGGACGCAACGCAAGCGAGAATCTGCGCGCATGGTTTGCCCGGCACACGAATGACGAACTGCGCGCGCAGCTTGCCGGCGAAGTTGTTGCTCCGGTTGAACGCGATCTGCCGACGGGACGCGTGCCGCACGCGGTAGGCGACTGAGTTGGGAGCGGTAAGGAAATTCGCTGGAAGGCAACGGCGGAGGGCATTGGCCCCGAGGGGAATGATCTGATGAGCTTGCTTCCCATTTTCGTAAAACTCGATGGCCGTCCTGGATTGCTGGTGGGCGCGGGTACGGTTGCGCTGGAGAAAATTGGCAGCCTGCTGCCGACGGGGGTGAGACTGCGCGTGATTGCGCCGGAGGCCCGCGAAGAGATTCGCGAACTGGCGGCGGATGGGAAGCTGGAGTGGATCGAACGCGCTTTTGAGCCAGGCGATCTCGACGGCAACACGATTGTGATTGCTGCGACGGACCGCCCGGAAGTGAATGCGGCGGTCTATCGCGAAGCGACGACGCGCGGCATTTTGTGCAACTCGGTTGACGATATTCCCAACTGCGATTTCTTTTTCGGGTCGGTGGTGCGGCGCGGCGATTTGCAGATTGCCATTTCGACTGCGGGCGAAAGCCCTTCGCTGGCGCAGCGGCTGCGGCGCGAGATCGACGAACAACTGCCGAGCGACCTGGGACCATGGCTGACGGAGATTGGGCAGCTTCGACGTGAAGTTCTGGCGACACATCCACGCAGCGACGCGCGCAAGTTGCTGTTGCACGCATTGGCACAGCGGCAGGTGTGCGAATCGCCGACATGTGCTACGCGCCAGCTGGCACAGGCGCCGATGGAAGCGGGAAAGGTTTTCCTGGTGGGTGCGGGACCGGGCGATCCCGACCTGCTGACGGTGAAGGCGTTGCGCATGGTCCAGACGGCGCAGGTCATTCTGCACGACGACCTGGTTCCAGCGGCGATTCTTGATTGGGTGCGGCAAGACGCTGTGGTGGTGAATGTAGGCAAGCGCTGCGGTGCGAAGAGCATTACCCAGGAAGAGATTCACGCGCTGATGATCGAGAATGCGCGGGCAGGGCGGAGTGTGGTTCGCCTGAAGAGCGGGGACCCGCTGCTGTTTGGCCGCGCTGCCGAAGAGATGGCCGCGCTGACTGCCGCCGGTGTTCCCTTCGAAGTTGTTGCGGGCGTCTCGGCAGCATTTGCGGCGGCGGCCGCGGTGGGCTGCTCGCTCACGAGCCGTGATGCGGCTTCGAGCGTGATCTTCTCGACCGGGCATCACGCGGCATCGCACAACAGAGCGCCTCTGCCGGAACGCGAAGACGCCACGCGCGTGGTGTATATGCCGGGGCGGGATCTGCGCCTGCTGGCGCTGGAATGGCTCGATGAAGGTCTGCCGGCGGAGTTTCCCTGCGCGATTGTGTCGCGCGCCGGGCAACCTGACCAGCAGGTGGTGCACACAACGCTGGGCGCACTGGGAGATGCGGAAGCGGTGCAGGCGCCGAGTCTGCTGCTGGCCGGCTGGGCTGTCGGCGTTGGCGTGTCGACGTTGCAAGAGGCCTTGGAAGCTGCCGGCGTTTCGCGCAGCTGATTACTTTGGCTTTCCCGCATCACCGCGCCGCACTCCAACTTCTTGTACCATGATTCCGATCCGAAAACCTCTGTGGGATGTGGCCGGATCGAGGGCTCGTAGATGGGGAAGTTGCGCTGGGCGTTTGTGTGGGTTTTCTCGGCCACAAGTTGTCTCTTCATCGCAGCGTGTGGCGGCGGAAGCAATGGAGGCACAACGCCACCGGTCACCTTCACCCTCACCGTGAACTCCAGCAATCCCGCCAGCGGCGTAGCGATTGGCGTGTCCCCTGCGGACAAGAACGGCGCCGGCAACGGCAGCACGAGTTTCTCCCGCACGTATGCGAGCGGCACAGCCGTCAAGCTCAGCGCTCCAGCCAGTTCCAGCAACAATCACTTCTCTCAGTGGAGCGGCTGCACCTCGTCGGCCACGGTCACGTGCAACGTCACACTCAACGCCAACATCGCGGTTACGGCCGCCTATGCTGCAGGTTCCGGAATCACGTCTGTAACGGTGTCGCCCAATCCCGCCACAAGCATCATCGGCACGACCACGCAGTTCAGCGCAGTTGTGAACGGCACAGGAAGCTTCAGCAGTGGTGTGACCTGGTCGGTGGCGGGTCCAGCGGGAAGCACTCTCAGCCCGGGCGACATCAGCAGCACCGGCCTGTACACGACGCCGTATCCGGCCCCGTCGACGGTTACGGTGACCGCGACGAGCACGCAGGACGCATCTGTCTCCGGCAGCGTGGTGGTGACGCTGAGCCAGCCTGCCGCAGCAGCAGGGCCCGCGCTCACCGTCGATGCCGGCAACCAGACGCACGCCATCAATCCCTACATCTATGGCATGAATGGGTACACGCTCAGCGCCAGCGTGGCCAAGGCTGGGAACATTGGCATTGTGCGCTGGGGCGGCGACAGCACTTCGCGCTACAACTACCAGCTCAATGCCACCAACGATGCGATTGACTATTACTTTGAAAATGAGCCGGGCGTCTATGACCTGGGCCCGACTGGCCTATTTAATGACCTGGTGACCAGCGACTCTTCCATGGGAATCGCTACGCTGGGGACTGTTCCCGTGATCGGTTGGGTCGCGAAGGATTCCACGTCGTGCAGTTATCCCACGTCGACGTATCCGCATCAAGTGTCGGTTGATGCTTCGCGTGGCTGTGGGAACGGCGTTTATCCGAATGGTGTGAACGGCTGCACGAATGCGAGCGGCTGCAACATTACGGGGGTCTCGGCCAGCGCAACGAGCACTCCGGCCGGCCCGTCGTTTGCAGGAAGCTGGGTGGCATCGCTTGTGAGCACATTTGGCACCGCGGCAAACGGCGGCGTGGCTGTCTATGACCTCGACAACGAACCAAGCTGGTGGGATGGTGTCCATCGCGATGTGCACCCCGCACCATTCACCTACGACGAAGTAACGAACAACGGCATCGCCACGGCGCAGGCGGTAAAAGCAGCTGATCCCACGGCGGCGGTGAGCGGCCCGGTAATTGACTACTGGTGGGCTTATTTTTATTCGAAGAAAGACATTGAAGCCGGGTGGAGCACTGGGCCCTGCTATCAACCGTGGAGCGATCCTGCCGATCGCACCGCGCATGGCGGGACGCCGATGATCGAGTACTACCTGAAGCAGTTTGCGGCGTACGATGCCGCGCACACTCAGAGGCTGCTGGACTACTTGGATCTTCACACTTATTTCGCGGCAGACAACCTTGCGTTCAGCACGGCAGGCGACACAAGCGTGCAGCAAGCACGCCTCAACTCCACGCGCGTCTTCTGGGACCCGACGTATACCGACCCGAATTATCCGCAACCCAACTACACGACCGACGCGAACTACACCGCCAATTGCTCAACTCCGCTGCAGGCGCCGCAGGTGATTCCCATGATGCACAACTGGGTGAACGCGGATTATCCCGGGACCAAGTTAGCGATCACCGAATACAACTGGGGCGGGCTTGAGTCGATCAACGGCGCGATTGCGCAGGCCGACATCCTGGGCATCTTTGGGCGCGAAGGACTGGACCTGGGCGCATTGTGGGGACCGCCGGATCCAACAACGCAGGTTCCAGGGCTGATGGCTTTCGAGGCTTACCGAAACTATGACGGAGCCAACTCCACCTTCGGGAACGAGGCGCTCGCTGCAACGAGCGCGGATCAAAGCAAGCTTGCAGTCTACGGTGCATTGCGGACCAAGGACAGCGCGGTAACTCTCGTGGTGGTGAACAAAACCTACGGCGACCTGACAACGACACTGTCGCTCGCGAATCTCACACCCAACGGCGCGGCCAAAGTATGGAACTACAGCGCGGCCAATCTCTCGGCCATCGTGGCGAAGCCCGATCTGACGGTTACGCCGCCATCAAGTTCCGGGACCACGAGCATGCTGACAACGACGTTTCCTGCGCAGTCCATTACGATTCTGGTGATTCCCAAGCTTTGAGACCGAGCCCGGGGCGGCGCGATCCAGGTTGCACCTGGTTGGCTGCCTAAGCAGCGAGCGCCACCCTTTATACTGAGATGTTTGCCCCACCTTGCGCACGGGCCCGCACGCGGCCCGGCCTCGGCGCGAATTGGCGCCTGGGAAGAGAAGGAGCAGCTTGGCTCAGGCGGAAATCGGAATCATTGGCGGCAGTGGTTTGTACTCCATGCCCGGCTTTACCAACCAGCACGAGGTCCGCGTGGAGACGCCGTTCGGCGATCCGTCTGATCCTTTCGTACTCGGCGAACTCGAAGGCCGCAAAGTTGCTTTTCTGGCGCGCCACGGGCGCGGCCATCGCATTCTGCCTTCGGAGCTGAACTTTCGCGCCAACATTTACGCCTTCAAGAAACTCGGCGTTGAGCGGATTCTGTCGGTATCTGCGGTTGGCTCGCTGAAGGAAGAGCACAAGCCCACTGATTTTGTGCTTCCCGACCAGTTCATCGATCGCACGTTTCATCGCATCGCGACTTTCTTCGGCGACGGCATCGTGGGCCATGTAGCGTTCGGCGATCCGGTGTGCGCGACGGTTGCGAAGACGGCGGCGGCGGCATGCGCCAGTGTTGGGGTTGTCGGCAAGCTCAACGGCACGTACGTGTGCATGGAAGGGCCGCAGTTCTCCACCAAGGCCGAATCGAATCTCTATCGCAGCTGGGGCGCGGATGTGATCGGCATGACCAATCTGCAGGAAGCCAAGCTGGCCCGCGAAGCGGAGATCTGCTATGCGACGGTCGCCATGGTAACCGACTACGACTGCTGGCGCGAAGGACACGATTCCGTGACGATTGAAGAAATTGTCGCCGTGCTCCACAAAAACGCCGACAACGCCGCGCGCGTGGTGAAGGCCGCCGTCGCCGCAATGCCGAAGGAACGCAGTTGCGCTTGCGCTTCCGCGGCCAAGTTTGCCGTGCTGACACAACCCGACGCAATTCCCGCGGCAGCCAAGGAGAGGCTGAAGTTGCTCTTCGGCAAGTATCACGGTTGGTAGGCATTTCCGGATCAGCCAAACCGCACGTATTTCGATTCACATCCCCGACCAAACCTGGAGAAAAGAAAATATGGCCATCACCGTTGTAGGCAGCGTTGCATTTGACACCGTAGAAACCCCGGCAGGACGCCGGGAGCGCTGCCTGGCAGGCGCGGCAACGTATTTCTCACTGGCCGCCAGCTACTTTACCGATGTGCGGGTCATTGCCGTGGTGGGTGAGGACTTTGGCGCTGCGGAACAGGCCGTCTTTGACGCGCATAAGATCGACACGCGCGGAATTGAGCGTGCTCCAGGAAAAAGCTTCTTCTGGCAGGGTTCTTACCTCGACAATCTGAACGAAGCCAAAACCCTGCAGACCGACCTGAACGTCTTTGCCGGTTTTGAGCCCAAGATTCCCGACGCGTATCGCGACTCCGATTTTCTCTTCCTGGCCAACATCGATCCGGTCTTGCAGCGGCGCGTGCGCGAGGCCACGCCCAACGCAAAGCTTGTGGCGGGCGACACCATGAATTACTGGATCAAGGATCACAAGCCGGCGCTGCTTGAGGTTCTGAAGGGCCTGGACATTTTGCTGATCAACGATACGGAAGCCCGCATGCTGGCAGGCAACTCGAATCTGGTGCAGGCGGCACGAGGCGTTCTCAGCATGGGCCCGCGGATGCTGGTGGTGAAGCATGGCGAGTATGGGGCCACAGCGTTCTTCGGCAACTCGCCGCACAACCTCGACGCCAAGACCTTCCGGGCTCCGGCGCTTCCGCTGGAAGAGGTGGTCGATCCCACGGGTGCGGGCGACAGCTTTGCCGGCGGCTTTTTTGGTTATCTCGCTGCGCAGCCCGAACTCACACCCGGCGCATTCCGCCGTGCCATGTTCTACGGCGGCGTGATGGGCTCGTTTGCCGTTGAGCGTTTCGGAACCGAGCGCCTGCAGCAGCTTTCGCGCAAAGACATTGACCACCGCTTTAAGCTGTTCCGCGAGCTGACGCACCTTGACTGACCTGCCCCAACGCCGCGCTGAAAGCCTTGCCGTCCTGGCCGTCAGCGCCGCATTCTCGCTGGCCGCGGTGATCTGGAGTTGGCAACACAATGCTCTGCTCAACTACGGCGACGCGGTGGCGCACATGCACATCGCTCGACGAGTCATTGATTCAAATAATCCAGGATTTCGGCAGCTTGGTTCGGTGTGGCTGCCGCTGCCGCACATTCTGCTGATGCCGTTTGTTGCGGTGTACAGCTGGTGGGCCAACGGGATTGCCGGCGTGATTCCGTCGGCGCTCGCTTACATTGCGTCGTGCGCAGGCCTCTATCGAATGCTGCGGAACTGGGTGACGCCTTATGTGGCAGTCGCCGCGCTGACCTTTTTCGCGCTGAACCCCAACCTGCTCTACCTGCAGACTACGGCGATGACCGAACCGCTGTTTCTGTGCGAGCTGATCTGGACGATTGTCTGGCTGGTGGCGTGGCGGCGGTCCTTAGATACGGGAGGAAGCAACAGCGGCCGGCGACTCTGGCAGGTCGCTTTCGTCCTGGTGGCCGCAATTTACACGCGCTACGACGGCTGGATTCTGGCTCTGCTGGCATGGACCAGCATCGGCCTTGTGTTGTTACGCCGCGGCGAGCTTCGGTCGCGGACCTTCTGGCTGGCGAGCGCCTTTGTGATGGCTGCGCCCCTGGCATGGCTGGCTTACAACGCAACTGTCTTTGGCGATTGGCTCGAATTCGCGCGTGGTCCTTATTCGGCAAAGGCCATCGAGCTGCGAACCATGACACCCGGTTCCGGGCCGCCGCATCCGGGCTGGCACAATCCTTGGATCTCCCTTCTCTTCTTTGGCCGCACAGCGGAGATTGATGCAACTGCCGAATTGTGGGGCAGCCGGTTTCTCATTCTCAGCATTCTCGGCACGCTGATCGGCTGCGTTGTCGCGCGCAAAAAGGCATTTCTCTGGGCACTGCTGCTTTGGCTGCCAGTTCCTTTTTATGCCTATTCGATTGCCTACGGATCGGTGCCGATCTTCATTCCCAAGTGGTGGCCGCACTCCTGGTACAACACGCGCTACGGCATGGAGATGCTGCCGGCTTTTGCGGTCGGTCTCGCGTTTGTGGCGAGCTTCGTTCTGGCCGCGGTGCAGGATTTCAAGCCGCAGTGGACGCGTTTTGCCGCCGGCCTGCTGGTGGCGCTGGCCGTGTGGAACAACTGGAAAGTCACGGCGGAAAAACCGCTCACCTACATCGAAGGCACCAAGAACATTGACGCGCGGCGAGTGCTGGAGCAGCAGATTCCGCCGCTGCTGCGTTCACTGCTGACTACCCGTCCCGCTGGCATGATCCTAATGAAGACATCGGTCTATCCCAATCTCGTGGCCTTCACGGGGGTTCCACTGCGCCAGACAATCAATGAGGGCGACGGTCCCATGTTCGGCGCTGCACTGGCCGCGCCCGCGACCCATGCCGCCATCGTGGTGGCCTTTGCCGGAGATGATGTCGACCAGGCTGTGAAAGAACATCCGGAAGGACTCACGCAGGTGGCACGTATTTTCGATCCCGGCCAGCCGATCGCTACCGTTTACGTCTCCGATACCGGGCCAGCGGCCAAAGCGCCGCACCAGTGATAGCATCGGGCAAGGAATCGCAATGAGCGCGTTGTTCGCCCAGTTCGTGCAGCCCTTCCGCTTCGATTGGCTGCAGCAGATGGACGTCCTGAATGGGGCGATTGGCCGCCTTTTGCTGGCTTGCGTTCTCGGCGGTGTTGTGGGCCTGGAGCGGGAGATCCGCCGCAAGGCAGCTGGAGTGCGCACCAACCTGTTGATCTGCATGGGCGCGGCTTTTTTCACGCTGCTCTCGGCAGTGCTGGCAGGCGACGGCAGCCCGAACAAGGGCCAGGTGGCTTCCAACATCGTGCAGGGCATCGGCTTTCTGGGCGCGGGCCTCATCCTTCACAATCGCAGCCGAGTCAGCGGTCTGGCGAGCGCAGCGAGCGTGTGGGCTGTTGCCTCGATTGGCATGGCCTGCGGCGCCGGCTTGTATGCCGCAGCGATGGTCGCAGCGCTGCTGGTTGTCGGGTCGATGGAGGTCGTTGGGTTCCTTGAGCAGCGCGCCAGCCTGAAGATGTACACGGTGACGTACGAAGCCCGCGGTAAGGACGAGACCCGGATGCTGGAATCGATTCTTGACGCCATGGACAAGACGAAGGAACGCCTTGCCGGCGTCGATCGCGACACGATTGGCAGCTTACAGCGCATGAGCTTCGCCCTCTCCGCAACAAAGAGGCAGCACGAGCGGCTGAAAACAAGATTGCTCGCTGGACCGGGCATCGACACACTGTTGACCTTCCGCGACCCGGAGGAAGATTGATTCCCTTCTCCAAGGCTCACGCCTGCGGCAACGATTTCCTGATCGTGACAGAAGAAGCCGCTGTCGGAAACGATTGGGCCGAACTTGCCCGTCGGCTGTGTGCGCGCAACACCGGCGTAGGAGCCGATGGCGTGGAGTTTTTCGGTTGGAATCCGTCCGACGGGCGGGGTTCGAAATCCGGACGCATTCGACTTCACAATGCAGATGGTTCGATCGCAGAGATCAGCGGCAACGGTACCCGCTGCGTGGCCGCATGGATGGCGCAATCGATCGGCGCCCGGCCCGGCGATGAGCTGAAGATTGAGACCGATGCCGGTTCACGCCTCTGCCGCATTGATGCTGTGCACACCGAGGGCGCTTATTCAGTCGACGTGACAACCGGGATGGGTGTGCCGGCCTTCGCACCGCGGACGGTGACCATGCCTGCCGGCGTGCAGGTGCGGGGCGTGGAAGTCTCGACTGGAAATCCGCATTTCGTGATTGCCGTTGATCATTCTGACTTCAAAGTCGACGGACAGGCGTGGCAAAGCGTAGGGCAACAGATTTGCTCGCTGCCCGACTTCCCTTACCAGACCAACGTTGAATTCGTCCGCATCCTCAATCCGTCGAACATTGAGATTCGCATCTTCGAGCGCGGCGTGGGACCGACCACTTCATCCGGCACCGGAACCTCCGCATCGGCCACAGCCGCCATCGCACTGCATGGTTGCCAGTCGCCGCTCACAGTGGTTGCCCCCGGCGGCGCGCAAACCGTTGCATGGAGCGGACCCTCGGCGGAATTGTTTTTGACAGGGCCGGCAACGCTCATCGCCAACGGCGAGGCCTGGTGAAAGATGCCTGCCTCGACTCCATCGGTATCTCTCGTCCAGCTCGCGGCTGTTCCGCAGGGCGCGGGCATCCGTGTGGTGTCGCCGGCTTCTTTTGCAAACCCAGAGCGTGTCGATCGCGGCATGGAGCGGTTGCGCGCCCTCGGCTATGCGCCCCATCTCGGACCCAACACGCAAACCCGCGGGCCACTCTTCTTTGCTGGAACACCGGAACAACGCCTCGCCGATCTGCATGGAGCGTTTGGCGACTCCGCGATGCATATGGTTGCGGCAGTGCGCGGCGGCTACGGATCGAACTACTTGCTCGAAGGGCTCGATATTGAACTCATCCGGAAGCATCCGAAACCTTTCTTCGCCTATAGCGACCTGACCGGCATGCAGCTGCACCTGCTGGACCGCATTGGTCTGCCTGCTTTTCACGGTCCCATGGTCGCCGCCGACTTTGGACTGGATGACGGCGTGCACATGCCCAGCTTTCAAGCCTCGCTTGCGGGCAAGCCGTATTCGGTTGGAAAGGCGGAAGGTTTGCGCTCACTGAAGCCCGGCAGCGCGCGCGGCACACTCTACGGCGGATGCCTCAGCATCCTTGCTGCATTGCTGGGTACACCGTGGGAGCCAAATACCGAAGGCAAACTGCTGTTTATTGAAGATACGGGCGCAAAGCCCTACCAGATCGATCGCATGCTCTGGCAACTGCGCAGTGCCGGAAAATTCGAAGGCATCCGCGGCATTGTTTTTGGCGAAATGCTCAACTGCTTCTCGCCGGGCGCTGCGACGGATTTGCTGGATAAGGTGATTCTCCACTTCTTCGCCGACCTCGATATTCCGATTGCGATCGGATTGCGCAGCGGACATGTTTCGCGGCAGAACGTGACGCTCACCTTTGGCGCTCACGCCGCATTGCATGTTACTTCTGAATCTCATCTGGATTTGCTGGAGCCCGTCGTACGTTCATGAAACCAACCTCTCGCCACATCCATCTCAGCGGCATCTGCGGCACCGCCATGGCATCGCTTGCCGGTCTGCTTCAGTTGCAGGGGCATCGCATTACCGGCTCAGACAAAGCTGCTTATCCGCCCATGAGCGATCTGCTCAAGTCGCTCGGCATTCCGATTCTTGAACCCTATGCCGAAGGGAACCTTGATCCTGCGCCAGACCTGGTTGTGATTGGCAATGCGCTGTCGCGCGGCAATCCAGAAATCGAATATATCCTCGATCAGCGCATCCCGTTCGCCTCAATGGCTGCTTTGCTGCGCGAAGAATTTCTTCCGGGGCGCGAATCTCTGGTTATCGCGGGCACGCATGGCAAGACAACGACTACCAGCATGCTGGCGTGGATCTACCAGACGGCCGCCGCGGCTGATCCAGCGCGCGAGCCCTCGTTTTTGATCGGCGGCGTGGCAGAAAACTTCGGCAGCAGCTTTCAGCTTCGCCCCACGCGGACGTTCATTCTGGAAGGCGATGAATACGACACGGCTTTCTTCGACAAAGGGCCGAAGTTTCTGCACTACTTTCCAGATGCGCTGATCTTGACGCATGTCGAATTCGACCATGCCGATATTTACGCCGATCTGGAGGCAGTCAAGGTTGCATTCAAGCGGCTGGTGAACCTGGTTCCGCGGCGCGGACGCATTGTTGCTTTCGATGGCAGCCCCAACGTGACGGAATGCGTGGCCAATGCCTTTTGCCCCGTGGAGCGCTATGGCTTCAGCGAAGCGGCGGAATGGCAGGTACGCAATCTGCGTCACGAGGACGGCCTTTCAAGGTGGGAGTTGTGGCACAAGGGCGTGCTGTGGTCGCCGCTTGCCATGGAGCTTGCGGGCGAGCACAACGCGCTGAACGCGACGGCCGCCTCGGCTTTAGCTGCAGGACAAGGCATAGCAAGAGAAGCCATTGTCACTGCGCTCGCGACGTTCAAGAGCGTGAAACGGCGTCTGGAAGTTCGCGCGGTGATTGACGGGGTGACGGTCATCGACGACTTTGCGCATCATCCTACTGCGATCCGCGAGACGCTGCGCGCGCTGCGCTCGGTTTACCCGCAAGCGCGTTTGTGGGCGGTTCTCGAACCGCGTTCCAACACGCTCCGCCGCAAGGTTCTTGAACACGAACTGGTCGAGAGCCTTCGTCTTGCCGATCGCGTGATTCTGGCTGGTGTTTACCAGCAGCAACGAATTCCTGACGCCGAACGACTTCATCCTGAGGATGTCGTTTCCGCGCTCAACCATGCCGGCACTCCGGCCGAAATGCATCCCACTGCCGACGCCATCATCGACAGTCTTGTGCCGCAGCTGCGGGCCGGCGATGTTGTGGCCATCCTTTCCAACGGCGGCTTCGATGGAATCTATGAGAAACTGCCCGCGCGCCTCAAACAAAGCTCTTCAGGCGCTGCGCGGCCTTCATGATCCGCTCACTCACAGTCCTTCTCACCATCGTGGTGCTTGGTGCGCCTGCTGCGCTGCTTTTCATTCCATGGGCCGTCGTTACGGGCAATGCAACGCCGCTCTACAACGCGGCGCTTTGGATCGTGCGCACGGCCTTCAGTCTTGGCGGCGTTCGCGTGGAGACGACCGGCGCGGACAATGTTCCCCCGCACACGGCGTGCATCTTCATGGCAAACCATGTGTCCAATCTTGATCCGCCTGCGCTTTTTCCGCGCATTCCCGGCCGCACTTCCGCATTCCTCAAGCGCTCGCTCATGAAGATTCCGGTGCTGGGCTATGGAATGAAGCTCGGAGACTTTGTGCCGGTGGATCGCGATGGCCGGGTGGATGCCGCCATCGAGAGTGTTCGAACCGCACAACAGGTGCTCCAGAAAGGCTTCCATATTACGACCTTCGTTGAAGGCACGCGCTCGCGGGACGGACGCATGCTTCCGTTCAAGAAGGGCCCGTTCTATTTGGCTAAGGAAACCGGAGCGCCGTGTGTGCCGATCTCCATTCATGGATCGGAAACGCTGATGGCCAAGGGAAGCCTGCGCATCCAGCCGGGCACGGTGTACATCGCGTTTCATCCGCCGCTCTATCCGGCCAATTTTGCCACGCGTGAAGAACTCATGGCCGCGGTGCGCGCTTCCATTGCGTCTGGATTGCCGGAGTGGATGCGGACCTAGTTTGGACGGACTGCTCAGGGAATTACCGCGGCGTTGTAACCATCGCCCAGCAGCTTCTGGCTCATGGCAGTGGCTTCTGCGCGACCGGGGAACGGCCCCACCTGCACGTGAATCAGACTGTCAGTGAGTGTGCGCCGCATGCTGGCCTGGTAGCCATGCTTGCGCAGCGCGTTCGTCAACACCGTCGCATCCTCCAGATGCGACACCGCAGCCACCTGCACC
>DATHMP010000052.1:0-58490 GCA_035487015.1 Occallatibacter sp.
GCCGGCGTGGATTAGCTCGAAAGAGCATCCAGCGAATGCGATGCGCGGTGCGAACCGTTCCACCCGGGATAGGTCTTCGTTGCTGCAGCGGTCGCTGGTGATTCTGCAGGCTGCTTTGTCCGTGGTGTTGTTGATTGGGGCGGGACTACTGGGCAAGAGTTTGAATAAGCTGCAGCATCAGAACCTGGGTTTGGAGGTGGAGAATCGGGTAATCGTCGACATGAATCCGCTGAAGGCAGGCTATAAGCCGGAGCAGTTGCAGGGGCTGTACCAACAAATAGAAGACAAGTTTCATGCGATGCCGGGGGTCGAGCATGTTGGACTGACACTCTACACGCCGCTTAATGGAGACATCTGGAGCTTCTATGCCTATGTCCAGGGCCAGCGCGCGCCTGATGCCGGACAAGACGCAGGTACACTCTTCAATCGGGCGAGTCGGGAGTATTTCAAAGCCATTGGGCAGCAGGTTCTTCGAGGACGCACCTTTACAGATGCAGATACTGCGACCGCGCCGGGCGTCGCGGTGGTCAACCAGGCGTTTGTCCAAAAGCTGTTCAAGCACGGGGAAGATCCGCTTGGGAAGCGCTTTGGCGTGATCGACATTAAGAACTCCGGCGACTTCGAAATTGTCGGCGTGGTAGAGAATACGCGGTATCAGAGCGCCCGGGATCAAGCGGATGCGATGTTCTTTGCACCGATGCTCCAACCGGGACATATGAGCCCTCCAAAGGATCTGGATTCGTCACTCTATGCGGGACAGTTTGTGCTGCATCTGAAGGCCATGACGCCGGGCCTGGAGGAACAGGTGCGGAAGACGCTGGCGACCGTCGATCCGAATCTGGCTGTAGATCACTATCAGACATTCGAGAAGCAGATCGAAGGAAACTTCAGCGGAGAGAGAATGATCGCACGCCTGACGCTGCTTTTTGGGGTGCTGGCGTTGGTTCTGGCTGCTGTGGGTCTGTATGGCGTAACCGCCTACAGCGTGCAACGGCGGACGCAGGAGATTGGTATTCGTATGGCCTTGGGTTCAACGCGCGGCAGCGTTGTCGGCATGGTGTTACGCGGAGCGATGCTGCAGACAGCGGTTGGACTGGTGATTGGAATACCCGTAGCGCTGCTCTGTGTGCGCTCTATCAAGTCTGTGCAGTCGCAGCTCTATGAGGTCGTTGGACGGGATACCGGTGTGATCGCTGCGGCGGTTTGCACGCTGGCGGTCGCAGCATGTATTGCGGGGATGATTCCGGCGCGGCGTGCGGCTTCGATTGATCCGGCGAAGGCTTTGAGAACTGAATAGGGGATGCGGTTCGGCTGAGTTTGAGGTGCCGGTAGCGAAAGTTCCATGTCCATATTCATTGGAGCTGTACTCGTCGATCTAAAGTGCGCGCTATCGCCAATGCACTCGATGACAGCATATGGAACGGGGTTGCGGCATATCAGTTTATCCAGCAGTTGCCGCTTGAAAATCATGCCATGGAAATGACAGAGCATGGAAAGCACGGAAAGCCGTGAAGCCGGCTTTCCGCCTTTCCCACACTCTTTGGAAATCCCTTCAGGATTTCCCCATTCCCACGTTATCGACGAATGAAGGAGAGAGAAAAGGCAGTTGGGGGGAGGGTCAAGGAAGGTTACATTTCGTCGGCGGAGGGGCCGTAGCAGCCGGGCAGTTTAGCGCCGAGCTGGCGAATGTAGGTACCAAGCTGGGCGCGGTGATGAATCATGTGATTGAGTACCCAGGTGCGCCAAACGTTGTACTTGGTGTCGTCGATCCAGGTCTGATCGCCGGCGACGAATTTCCACTTGGAATCCCAGCGATCTGGGGTCATTTTGGCGAGGGCGGCTTTTGACTCGACGACCTGCTTGTCGAAGCTGGCGAGGACTTCGGCCTTGTTGGAGGGCGGTGCCGAATTCATGGACGGGTTCCACTCAAGCTTGTCGGTCGTGAGAGTGTGGACGGCCCAATCGCCGGTGGTGTCCGAGACGTGCCCGGCGAGTTTGCCGAGGGTCATGGATTTTTCGTGGGGTTTCCAGGTGAAGTCGGCAGAGTCGGGAATGGCGTCAAGGATTTTGCGGGTATTGGCGGTTTCGCGGTCGTATTCTTCGACGAGTGATTTTTGAAAGTCCATCAGGAGCAACCTCCAGTTGCGAAAGCCAGCATAGCTGAAGCGGGGGCGAAAAGGCGATGAAAAAGCGAAGATATTTCGGGGAGTTTTCCACAGGGTGCTGGCGAGGGGGCTAAGTGGGCGCGGCGAGTGCGACGGTGAGGACGGTGATGTCGTCTTCCTGGCCGAAGGTGCTGGCCGCACGGGCGATGATTTCGGCTGAGTCTTTGGAGATGGCGGCGGTGCGGTCAAAGCCGAAGAGTTCGCCGGAGGCGTTGCGGGCTTCGACGACGCCGTCGGAGATAAAGGTGAGCGCGTCGCCGGGATGAAGCTGGATGTGAGTGTCGGCATAGTCGGTATTGGTGATGATTCCGAGCGGGAGACTACTGGGTGTCGCCAGTTCCCTTCCGTCTTGAAATGGGTTGAGATGGCCGGCATTGGCAAGGACAAGGTCGCCATGAAGTGTGATATCGGCGCAGAGGCAGGTGGCGAATCCGCCGAAGTTGGCGCGGCAGAGGACGCGATTGAGGTGAGAAAGCAGGGCGACGGGCGAATCGGAGTTGCGATCTTCGGCAGCGCCGAGCAGGAGTGTTGCGGCCATGGCCGCGGCCGCACCTTTACCGCTGACATCGCCGAGCAGGATGCGCTGGACGCCGTTGGGAAGGACGCGGCAAGAGTAGAAATCGCCGCCGACTTCGCGCATGGGATGGAAGGCGACGTCGATGTGCAGTCCCGGGGCGGTGTCGAGTTTGACGGGAGCGAGCATGCGCTGGATCTCGCGTGCGGCGTGCATTTCACCGGCAAGCAAAGCACGGTCGAGGGAGATCTGACGTTGTTCCCGGAAGAGCAAAGCTACGAGGGCGGCGACAACGCAGACAGTGACGATGCCGCGGAAATTGAGCAGCGTCAGGCCCCAACGGGCGTAGAGATTGGGTATTTCCCGCAGGGAGAAATTGGTGAATTGGATCAGAAACCAGGACATGTCGACGGCCGCCCAGACGAGGCAGAGAGCGGCGAGCGCACGCATGCGCGGCGGGATTTTGGAGTAAGGCCAGAAGGCAACGAACGGCATTGAGGCGGCAAGCGGGAAGACGATAAATGTTGCCGTCCGAATTCCGTGAATGGCAAAGGGAACAAACCACTGGGGAACGTGATCTCCGCCAAGCGCGTCGAGAAATGTAGGCAGGACGCTGACGGATGCGAAGCAAAGAAGAATACGAACCCAAATGGGAAGGCGGCGGTTTGCCAAGGCGAAGAAAAACGGGAACTGCGTCCAAGTGACACCTAAGTTGAAGACGGAGGCCCAAGTGAGCGCCGCAGCCATGGAGTAGGGCAACATGGCCGCCGCGGCGAATTCATTGAGCCGCAGGCACGCAAGTGAAAAGGACGCAATGGCAAAGAGAAGAAGTACAGTGCGAGAGCGGTCGAAGAGGAAGAGGATGAACAACGGGAAGCTGAGGACTCCGATGATGCCGTAGCGCGCTGTGACACCGGCATAACCGGAGACGCGGGTAAGAATTATTTGCGCGCGGAGATTTTCCAAAGACTCTGGATCGCCCATGCGCAATTCGAGCGGACGGGACATGAGCGAAGTGATGGGAGCGGCACCGTAGTGCCAAGTACAGTCGTTGACTCGCAATGCCACGAGATGAGGGCGGCTGTCCAGCGAAACGGGGGAAATCGGGTAGGAGCGAATAGCGTTCAGGCTGAAATTGCCGCTCCTGATATTGCCGAATTGGGCGATCGGCTGTCCGTCGAGATGCAGTTCGTACGCTGAAGCGAGCCAAACCTGGATGACAGGATTGGCGATCGGTTGCTGAAAATGGAGATCTGCGTGGCAACGAACCCAGAGACGGATATGTGGTCCGGGGGCACGCCAGGAGTTGTAGGGCAGCCACGCGTGATCATCGAGTGAAGGGGATGCCCAGGCAGGGTCATCGCCGACGTGATAGAGGCAAGCGGAGAGCGGGATGGAGATGAAGCTCTGACACGATGCTGCGAGAGGCGCGGCGAAGAGCAGAAAAAAGACAAATCCGCGCAGGAAATGCCCGAGGCGATTCAGGCAAGGAGATGTAAAGGCGAGGTGTGGGCCGGTTCCCTTCCCGGCACGGGGGAGCGAACGCGCGAGGATGCGAGCGGGGTGATCGACATCGCAATCGGAGCTTGATCTCGCCAAGGTCGTCCTAGGGAGCCGTCAGTTTTGGGAACCGGGAACGATTGGGAGAAGAGTATCAAACGGTGAAGGCGCGGGCGATAGCGAAGAAGAGAGCGGGTCCGCCGGGGGATGCGGGCCTATTTCTTTGCGGTCGATGCTTCGGGCAGTGCGAAGGCGATGTAGGAGCCGCCGACGGGGGATTTGGGATCGCGGCCGCCGCTGGAAACGGTGACGACGTACTGGCGCCCAGCGAGCATGTACGTGGCTGGAGTAGCCATGCCCGCGAAAGGCAGAGTGGTTTCCCAAAGCAGCTTGCCGGTAGAGGCGTCGAAGGCGTGGAATTTGCGGTCGTAGACGGTGGCTCCGATGAAAAGGACGCCGCCGGCAGTGACGACGGGACCGCCGTAGTTTTCAGAGCCGGTGTTGGTGATGCCCTGCGCGACGAGATCGGGATATTCGCCGAAGGGAATCTTCCAAAGATAGCGACCGGTCTTAAGATCGATGGAGTTGAGAGTGCCCCAGGGCGGTGCGATCGCGGGATAGCCGTCAGGGTCGAGGAATTTGCGGTAGCCGGTAAAGATGTAGGCGTCAGGGCTGGGACCTTCGGCTGTTCCCTGCTCTTCCGGCTGATTGTCAAGATAGTGCAGGAGCGAGCGGAGGCCGCGGTCGTCGATGTTGGGGAAGGACGGCATGCGGCCGCGTCCGGAGCGGACAACGGCAGTGATCTCGTCGTCGGTAAGTTGATCGTGAATGCCGAGGAGCGAGGGCATGGCGGGTGGTGATCCGGCGCGATCGACACCGTGGCAGACGGCACATTGGGAGCGGAAGACGAATTCGCCATGGCTTTTGACGGCGGCCGCGGGGATGAGTCCGCCGGTCCAGGCCATTTCGTTTTCGTTGACGTAGAGGATGCGGTGCACCGGATCGATGGCGGGACCACCCCACTCTGCCCCGCCGTCATAGCCGGGGAAAACGAGTGTCTGACTGTCGACGCCCATGGGAAAGAATGCGCCGCCGCTCTTCATGCTGCGGAAGGTCTTGACGGCCCAGGCGTGGGCTTCGGGCGTGCGGTTGGTGAGCTGGTCCTCAGTGAGTTGCTGACGCGCGGCGAAGGGTTCTGGCCAGTCGGGCTTTGGCTGGGTGGGCGAAGTGACTTCACCGGGAACGGCGCTGGCTGGATAGGGCACTTCGTGGATGGGCGCGATGGGTACGCCGGTGACGCGATTGAAGAGATAGAGGTATCCCTGCTTGGTGGTCTGCGCGAGCGCATCAATCTGCGGGCCGTCGCGCGGCTGCAGCGTGTAGAGCGCAGGTGGAGCGGGAAAGTCGCGATCCCAGAGGTCGTGATGGACGCCCTGAAAGTACCAGATGAGCTTGCCGGTGGCCGCGTCGAGGGCGAGCACGCAGTTGGCGTAAAGATCATTGCCGAGGCGGTCGCCGCCGTAGAAATCCATGACGGCGGAGCCGGTGGGGGCATAGAGAATGCCGCGACCGACATCGAGCGACATGCCGGCCCAGTTGTTGGCGGCGCCTGCGGAGAGATAGGAGTCTTTGGGCCAGGTTTCGTAGCCGGGCTCGCCGGGCTGCGGAATGGTGTGAAAGGTCCAGCGCAATGCGCCGGTGTGGACGTCGTAGGCGCGGATGAAGCCGGGAGGCGCGGGATGGGTTTCTGGATCGCGACCGCCGACGATGATGAGGTCTTTATAGATTATGCCGGGTGTGGTGAGGGCGATGGACTGCGTTTCGTAGGGACGGCCGAGGTCTTTGCGGAGGTCGATGCGGCCCTGCTCGCCGAAGGACGCGATGGGCTTTCCGGTGAGGATGTCGAGGCAGTAGAGGTAGTTCATGATGCCGGCGAAGATACGGCCGTGGACGCCATCGTTGAAGTAGGCGAGGCCGCGCGCGGGCTGCGTGCCGTTGATGCCGGAGTCAAATTTCCACTGGAGACGGCCGGTAGCGGCGTCGAGCGCGATTACTTTTTGCGAAGGCGTGTAAGCGTAGAGTGTGTGTTTGATGATGAGGGGATTGGTCTGGATCTGGCCCTTCTCGCCGGTGTCGAAACGCCAGGCCTGTTGGAGCGAGTGAACGTTGGTGCGATTGATTTGCTTGAGCGTGGAGTAGTGGTCGCCGTCGCGGTTGCCGTTGTAGGCGATCCATCCGACGCTGTGCTGCTGCTGGGCCGATGCAAGCTGAGCGCTGAAGAGAAGAAGCAGAAATGTGCGGACGGTCATGACGCGGGACGACGTCTCCGAAGGGTTTGAAGGAACGCAGCGATTGTTACAGAAAAACAGGGATCAGGGAACAGAGAACGGATCAGGGATCAGGCAAGAGGGACAAAAGGAAGATTGTGGATGGCGTGGACCGAGAGGCGTGGTATGAGTAGGAAATGTTCCCCGGGAAGCAAATGGAGGCAGGGATGCGGCACAGGGGCCGTGGAGCGTGGGTGCTCTTGTTGATTATGGCAGCAGACGGAATGATGTTTGCGGGATCGCGCGCGGCGATGGCACAGGACGAGGTGGTGCCGGGGATGGAAGACGCGTGCATTGAAAACTTCGGCTACAACGGATGCACTGCCGAGGGAATGCCCAAACCACCGGGAGGGGCGCAGATGGTGGTGGTGCACTTTGCGGCGGTGGCGATTTCTCCGACGAGCATGACGGCGGGAGGATCGCATGGGCAGAACTCGCAGAGCAGCGCGGAACAGACGGCGCTGCAGAATTGCCGCCGTAACGGGGCGAAGGACTGCACGGTGCTGACGTGGGGCGAAAACATGTGCATCGGGCTGGCGGAAAGCTATGCGGACAAGGCGTATGGATTTTATGTTGGAAGCACGCGAGATGAATCCGCTGCGGGGGCATTGGGGCGATGCCAGAACGCGCATGGCAAGAGCTGTGTGACTGTGACGGCTCCATGTGCCGGGGATGACGTACGCTGGTCGGCCCCGCTGCCGCTGCCGCCGGGAGGGAATGCTTCGACGGTCGATCCGAACATGGTGGGAACCTGGGAGTTGTTTATCAATCCCGGACGATGGGTGTGGCGCGTGGCGCCGAACGGCACCTATGAACTGCACAGCGAAGCAATGGACAGCACGCCTTCGAATGCGGGCAACTTTACCGCCAGCAATGGGAAATACACGCTGCATGCGATCACGATGGCGTGGGATGACGCGGGCACGTACAAAGTGCAATCGCCGGGAGTGGTGGTGGCGACGGGCAAGCTGGGAACAGGAACGTGGAAAAGGATCGGCGGCGCCAGCAACAACGTTACAAAGGCACCGGCGGCGCCAGCGGCGAAGCCAGGTGGGCCGCCCATCACGATCAGAAAATAACAGGCAAGTTGCGGTTGGTTGACTTGAGCGCGCAGCCCCCTTCCTGTTGAACCGGATCTGCGATTTCACGGGCGAGCGTGGGCCGCTACGATAATTGTCGTTGACATACGACACTTCTCGTACTAACGTGTTGGGCATGGCAAAGCAGGGATCGCAACCGAGCACAGAACCGCTACCGACAGAAGCAGAGCTTCAGATTCTGCAGGTGCTGTGGGAGAAGGGCCCAAGCACCGTGCGCGAGGTGCATGAGTCGCTTGAGGGAAAGAAAACGGGGTACACCACGGTTCTGAAGCAGATGCAGGTGATGGCTGAGAAGGGATTGGTGAATCGCAACGAACGGTTTCGGTCGCACGTATATGAAGCACGGTATCCCCGAGAGCGGACGCAGCAGAGGATGATTCGACACCTGGTGCATACGGCGTTTTCTGGTTCGGCAGCCAGCCTGGTTCTCGGGGCGCTCTCGGCAAAGCCGGTTTCGAAAGCGGAACTGGCGGAGATCCGGGAATTTCTGCGGGATTTTGAGGAGAAACCAAGATGACCCTCATGGGACATGCGATGAGCGCTGGAATTCTGCGTCTACTGGGATGGAGCCTGCTGCACTTTGTGTGGCAGGGCGGTGTTCTTGCATTCGGCCTCTGGTTGCTGCTTGCTGCGTCACGGAAGGTGCCCGCGCAGATTCGATATGTCCTGTGTTGCGGCGCGCTGGCGTTGATGGCTCTGTGCCCGGTTCTCACTTTTGCCTACTTATTGGCGACGCTTGGAGATGTACCGAAGGATAGTGCGATTGTGGTGCGAGCCTACCACGGCCTGACCCTGCACGCCAAAGCCTGGACGCTGTCGACCTCTTCGTTGCCGGAAAGAATCGCCGACCTTGCGGACCGCGCGATGCCCGGGATTCTGGCGACCTGGATTGTCGGCGTGTTCGTACTTCTCACACGTGCGATTGTGGGCAGTGTTGCTTTACATCGTTTGAAGACCCAAGCGATCGATCCGGTTTCAGAGGGGCTGCATGCTGTTGTGCAGCGGGCTTCGATGCGCCTGGGGGTGAGGCGCGCCTTCGCATTCTTTGCTTCGCGCGTGGTGTCGGGACCCATGGTGATTGGCTGGCTGAAGCCGGTCGTTCTCTTCCCTGCCGCCAGCCTTGCGGGGTTATCTGCCGAGCAATTCGAAGCAATACTGCTGCATGAGCTGGCCCACATTCGGCGGCGCGATGACCTCGTGAATACGATTCAGGTTGCAATGGAGACATTGCTCTTCTATCACCCGGCTGTGTGGTGGGTTTCGCGACAGATACGGCAGGAGCGCGAGCACTGCTGTGACGATATCGTGGTTGCCGAAACCGGCTCTGCTCTGCATTACGCGAAAGCGTTGTATTTTCTCGAGGAACAACGTTCGACAGCACCTCAATTTGCACTGAGCGGAAATGGAGGACAACTAAGCATGCGCATCAAGCGTCTTTTGACGGGCACACAGACGGCAGGTTCTTCTGGAGCGACCGGGTGGGTACTGACGGCGGCGGTGGTACTGCTGATCGGCGGAATCGCGGCTTCGACGGCAACCTTTGGTAAGGCATGGGCACAGAATCCAGGTGCGACCGCCGTACAAAAAACAATCACGGATGCACATGAGATTCCATGGGAGGACGCAGTCAAACATCTGCAGAGCCGGGTTCCTCCCTCGTATCCGGAAATGGCGAAGGCGGCTCACGTCAGCGGCGAGGTGCGCATTGCGCTTGTGATCGGTCCCAAGGGGAATGTGGAAGCCGCCCGTGTTGTGAGTGGACCTACGATGTTGCAGCAGGCCGCGCTGGATTCGGTGATTCATTACAACTTCTCACCCTTCTCCGAAGGGGACGTGGCGACGACGGTTAAGATCATTTTCACGTTGAGCGATGGGGTCGGGGGGAACGAACTTTCGTGCACGTACTATGACAACCAGAACGTGGGGCATCCAGGCACATGCGAGTTTCACAAAGATGCGGAGCAGAAGTATCTCTGCCGTGCAGATGATGGCGATCGGCCGTCCCAGTTCCAGGTTGGATGCAAGGAGAAGCTTGAAGTGCAGGAGAAGTTGGAAGGCTCGAAGATCGAGAAGGATCAACCTTGAAAGTGATTTTTGCGAAACGGAGATGAAAAAGCCCCGCGGTTTGCGGGGCTTTTCCTTTAGCCCTTAGAGAATGATCTCTACTGGAGGTTGGCCATGAGTTTGTCGAGCGCTTCTTTGGGTGGGCGCGTGAGCGACTCAGGCAGCGTGGCCAGCGGTTCATCGACGACATTGAGAAGGTCGATGAAGGTCGGCTTCTCGGTATTGATGTAGAGAACGCCGGTAAGGACTTCGTTTTTCTCTTCGGCTTCCATGAGGGTGCGGACGGCGTTGGCGCGGTTGGTTGGGTCGTAGTCTTCATGCAGTTTGCGAAGACGGAGGCTGGAGCCGTCGTGCATCTGCACGTCGTAGACCTGGCCGGAGTCGTAATCAACGTCGATTTCTTCGAAGCTGGCGACGAAGCCGACATCATTGATGGGCTCGTCGTATTCCTGCATGAACTTGTAGCTCTTGGTGGAACCTTCGTGGTCGTTGAAGGTGACGCAGGGGCTGATGACGTCGAGCATGACGGTGCCCTTGTGGGCGATGGCGGCCTTGAGCATGGAGAGGAGCTGTTTCTTGTCGCCGGAGAACGAGCGGCCGACGAAGGTTGCGCCGAGTTGGATGGCAAGGGCGCAGGTGTCGATGGCGGGAAGATCGTTAATGACGCCGGTCTTGAGCTTGGAGCCGATGTCGGCGGTGGCGGAAAACTGACCCTTGGTGAGGCCGTAGACGCCGTTGTCTTCGACAATGTAGATCATGGGGAGATTGCGGCGGAGCAGGTGAACGAACTGTCCCATGCCGATGGAGGCGGTGTCGCCGTCCCCGGAGACGCCGAGCATCATCATGTTGTGCTGGGCGAGAATGGCGCCGGTGGAGACCGAAGGCATGCGGCCGTGCACGGAGTTGAAACTGTGCGAGCGGCTCATGAAGTAGGCAGGGCTCTTGGAAGAGCAGCCGATGCCGCTCATCTTCATGACGTGCTCTGGTTGAACGCCCATTTCGAACATGGCGTCGATGATGCGCTCGGAGATGGCGTTGTGGCCGCAGCCGGCGCAGAGTGTGGACTTGCCGCCGCGGTATTCAAGAACCGGAAGGCCGATGCGATTGACCTTGGGGCCGGGAGCAGTAGGTGTTGCGGTAGCCATTAGAGGCCCTCCTTGGTCACGAACTCGTCAGTGATGCTGCCAGCATCGATAGGCAGGCCGTTGTAATGAAGGATGCTGCGCAGCTTGACCACCTGATCGGCGGGCAGGTCGAGCTTGAGCAGGCTGGCCAACTGTGCATCGCGATCCTGTTCGACAACGTAAACACGCTCGTGCGAAGCGACAAAGTCGTGAATCTCGTGGGCGAAGGGGTACGCGCGAATGCGCATGTAGTCGGCCTTGAAGCCGTGGAGTTTCTCGATCTGGTCGAGGCTTTCGCGGAGGGCGAAGTCGGTGGTGCCGTAGGCCAGAAAACCGACTTTCGAAGTGCCGTTCTTGACCGCGATGGGTGCGGGAACGAGCTTGCGCGCGTTATCGAACTTGCGGGCGAGGCGCTCCATGAGAGCGATGTATTCATCGGGCTTCTCGGTGTAGCCGGCGGCATCGTTGTGGCCGGAGCCGCGCGTGAAGTAAGCGGCCTTGGGATGGTTGGTTCCGGGCAGGGTGCGCCAGCCGATGGCATCGCCATCGACGTCGCGATAACGAGCGAAGCTGCCAAGGCGGTCGAGGTCTTCCTTGGTGAGAACCTTGCCGCGATCGAGCGGCTTGTCGGGATATTGGAATGGCTCAGACATCCAGTTGTTCATGCCGAGGTCGAGATCGGTGAGCACGAAGATGGGAGTCTGAAGGCGCTCGGCCAGGTCGAAAGCATCGTAGCTGAGTTCGAAGCACTCCCTGACGGAGCCAGGCAGCAGAATCACGTGCTTGGTATCGCCGTGGGAGAGGAACGCGGTGGAGAGCAGGTCAGCCTGCGATGTGCGCGTAGGCATGCCGGTGGATGGGCCGGTACGTTGCACGTCGAAGATGACGCCGGGAATCTCCGCAAAGTAGCCAAGGCCGGAGAACTCGGCCATGAGCGAGATGCCGGGGCCGGAGGTGGAGGTCATGGATCGCGCGCCAGCCCAGCCTGCACCGAGCACCATACCAACCGCGGCGAGCTCATCTTCAGCCTGGACGACGGCGAAGGTGGCCTTGCCCTCGGGCGTGACACGGAACTTTTTGAGGAGATCGGTGGTGGCTTCAATCAGCGACGTGGACGGCGTGATGGGATACCACGCGACCACGGTGACACCGGCGAAGACTGCGCCCATGCCGCAGGCGGCGTTGCCGTCGATGATGATTTTTCCGGCGGTCTGATTCATCCGCTCGATGTAATAAGGATCCTGCTTGGTGAACTTCTCCTGCGCGTAGTCCCAGCCAGCTTTCACGGCGCCGAAGTTGAGGTCGAAGACTTTTTGTTTTTTGGCGAATTGCTTTTTGAGACTTGCTTCGACAACGGCAATGTCGATGGAGAGCAATTTGGCGAGGACGCCAACGAAGACCATGTTGCGAACGAGTTTGCGCAGCTTGGCTTCAGGGCAGATGGCGGCGGTGATCTTATCGAAGGGAACCGGATAAGAGACTACGTCCTCGCGATACTGCTTGAGGTTCATGCTCTCTTCGTAGATGGCAATGCCGCCGCTGTCGAGCTCTAGCATGTCTTGCCTGGCGGTTTCAGGATTCAAAGCCACGAGGATCTGCGAGCCGCGCTTGCGGGCGACATAGCCGTCCTTGCTCGCACGGATGGTGTACCAGGTGGGAAGACCGGCGATGTTCGATGGGAAGAGGTTCTTACCGCTGACGGGAACCCCCATACCAAAGATGCTTTTCAGCAGAACGCTATTGGCGGATTGCGAGCCGGACCCGTTCACCGTTGCTACGATTATGCTGAAATCATTGATCACGCGAGAGCGCGTGGTTAGTTCGCCCTGTTCTTGACCCAGGGCGAGGTCTCCTGTCGCCATTTGGCGGGATGTCCCTTCAGGTGAAATCTCGGAGAAGGAAGTCAGAATAAGTAGGCTTCAAGTCTCCCCTGTGATTATAGTCACCGGCGGGATGGCCCGTGGCGGCACGCGGCTTTCTCTTTCGGTAACCCCCTAACTTATGAGGCGGGTGTGGACAGGTACGAGGCGCGCAGGGGTGTTTTCCGCAGGGTGCACAACCACCGAGGACGGACTGCGATGGAAGCAGGCAGGCGGGGTGTAAGCGCCTGATTTTTCAGGCGGGAACGACGATGCGCCGGGACTCTTTCCGCCAGCGGAAGAGCAGGCTTAAGGAAATGACGACGAGGGCCAACGTGAGGCCGATCCAGGTGCCATAGATGCCCCAACGGAGAATGAAGCAGAGGGTCAATCCGAGGGGCAAGCCGAGGATCCAGTAGCCGACGAAGTTGGCGATCATGGGCGCGCGTGTTTCTCCGAGTCCGCGCAGCGCCCCGGTGCAGACGGTTTGAATTCCATCGAAGATCTGGAATGCCGCGGCAATCCACAAAAGAGACGGGCCAACGATGAGCACCCGGGGATCGCTGGTATAGAGCGAGATGAGTGCGCGCGGCGCGACGAAGAAGACGACACCGGCGCAGAGCATGAATGCGGTGCCGAGACCAAGTGCGAGCCATCCGGCACGGCGGGCGCGTGCAGGATGGTTGGCTCCGACGGCGTGACCGACGCTGACGGCAGCGGCCGCGGAGACTCCGAGCGGGACCATGTAGGAGATGCTGGCGTAGTTCAGAGCGATGGCATGCGTGGCCAGTTCGACGGGGCTGAGGTAGCTGGCGGAGAACGTGGAGAGATTCCAAGCGCCGACTTCAAGAAGGATTTGTCCCGCGGCAGGCGCACCGATGCGCGCGAGTTGACGGAGGCGCGCAAGCTGCGGGCCAGACCAATGACGAAAGAGCGGGTGTCCGCGCGAACGCTCGTAACGCCAGGCAAAACCGAGAAGCACGATGGCCATGGCGACGCGCGCAATGCATGTGGAAAGAGCCGAGCCGTCGACGCCCATGGCGGGAAAGCCCCACTTGCCGTAGATGAGAACCCAGTTTCCACCCCAGTTGAGCAGGTTGGCCAGGACATAGGTGACGGTGATGACGCGGACCTGCCCGACGCCTTGCAGATAGCGGCGCGTGCCTCCATATAGGAGAAGAGGCAACGTGCTCCAGAGGAGAACGCGCAGGTAGCTCGATGCGGGAGCAGCGACATCGGGTGTGACACCGAAATGCGGGAGACCGTAGCTGAGGGCCGCGAGCAGAATCATGATGGGCACGGTGACGATGCAGGCGAGATAAACGCCCTGGGCGAGCCAGCGATGGCATTCGTCGTGGTCATTGCGGCCATAGGCCTGCGAGACGAGGGTGTCGAGGCCGAGGAGCAAGCCGATGCCGAAGAGCGAAGGCGTGTAGTAGATGGCGTTTCCCAGGGAGACCGCACCGATGGCAGCGGGGCCGAGGCGGCCGACCATGATGTTGTCGACGACGCCCTGCGCGACCCAGCCGAGTTCGCTGAGTACGACGGGAACGGCGAGCGCAACCATTGCGCGCAGTTCCCTTCTCCATTCGGCATGCGATTGGGCCATTTTTCTAATTTACCTGCCGCGGCGAGAAGACAGTTTTCGGCTATCAGCTTGTTGTCGGCTGATAGAGGGCGTGGCTCTCCGCAATCTTGCGCAGAGAGCGATGCGGGATGCGCGCACTACATGGAGCGAAGGAGCTTGACCAATTTCCCCAGGGCTTGCTCGCGAGCCGTGGTGTTGGCGGCGTTGGTATTTGTGGGGTCTTCGCCTGCGCGCATGAAGCCGTGGCCTGCGCCGTCGTAGGTGACGGGATCGTAGCTTTTTCCGGCGGCTTTCATGGCAGCGGTGGTTGCAGGGACAGTGGCGCCGATGCGGGCGTCGTTGCCTGCATAAAAGCCGTAGACCGGCGCGGTGACAGTGGTGACGTCGGCGGGGCCGGGTCCGTAGAAGACGAAGGCAGCGGAGAGACCGGCGCGATGAGCGGCGAAGGCGAAGGACTTGCCACCGCCCCAGCAGAATCCGGCGACAGCGATTTTTCCATTGGAGGCGGGGATGGTCTTCGCGTAGTCGGCTGCGGCGTCGAGGTCGGCGTTGACGACGGCAGCATCGAGACCGGAGACGGCTTTGATGGTGTCGTCCTGGCTAGCGAAGGCACTGGAACCGCCGCCGTTGGGTCCGAAGCCGGAGAGCAGATCGGGAGCGACGACGATGAAGCCCTGGGCGGCGAGCTCGTCGGCCATTTCCCTGGCCCAATCGGTGAGGCCGAAGATCTCGTGGATGAGGACGACGACGGGCGCTTTGCCTTTGACTTCGGGGTAGGCGACGAAGGCCTGGACACTGCGGTCGCCATGCTTGAGGGTGACGTATTCGTGGTGGCGCGGGGAGGCATCGAGCCGGGATTTTGCCCAGTCTTGTGCGAAAGCGAGGGGCGTGGCGGAAAGAAGCAGCGCGAGAGCGAAGACGGGGAAGATTCGGCCGGTTTTCATGGGCATGAGTGTACGGAGGAAGAGGGGCAGGGGCAAGGGAAAAAGGTGTGAATTTGAAGGAATAACGACGGGTAGTGGAAGACGAAGAATCGGGGTGATGTACCAATACATAAACTATTGCAACACAGACTCGCTGGGTGGTATATCTTGGCCGCGGCTCGAAGTGGTTGGGGGATTTCTTTCTGCCGGCGAGTCGGGAACAGATGCAATTTGAAGGAGCGAAGGCGATGAGCAATTCTGCGGCGGTGGTGAAAGCGCGCAATTTTGTGCTTGGATTTTTGGCAGGCATCCTGGCACTTGGTGCGGCTCTGGCGCTGCATGGACAGGAAGCTCCGAAACTGACGATTGCCTGGGACAAGACGACGGTTGTTTCGAAGTCGTCGCCGACGTTCCAGGTGGTGGTGAACCCGCCTTTGCGTCCGGGGCAGGCGCTCAGCAAGGCTTCGTATGCGGCAGTGAAGGAATTGGGCGCGGACTATGTGCGCTACGTGCCGTGGTTGCCGTATCCGAAATTGGCGGTGGCAGAGCTAGAGCCCCCGACGAAGGACAAGACGAGCTGGGATTTCAGCGTGATTGATCCGATGACGAAGGATTTTCTAGCGGCGACCGAGGGGCACTCGACGATTTTGAACTTCAGCACTTCGCCAAACTGGCTCTACAAGACGGACAAGCCTTCGGCGTATCCGGAAGATCCGAACAAAGTGACCTGGGATTACACGCAGGGCACGGAGCTGCGCGACCCGAGCGGCAAGGAACTGGGCGACTACTACGCGCGGCTAGTGAGCTGGTATGTGAACGGCGGATTCACCGACGAGAACGGAGTAAAGCACGATTCCGGGTATCACTATTCCCTGCCCTGGTGGGAGGTGCTGAATGAGGTGGATTTTGAGCACACGATGACACCGCAGCAATATACAGATCGCTATGATGCGATCGTGAGCGCGATTCACGCGGTGTCGCCGCAGACGAAGTTTGTGGGGATCGCGCTGGCGATTCCGGGACACAATCCGGAAATGTTTGAGTATTTTCTGGATCATGCCCATCACAAGCCGGGCATTCCGCTGGACATGATTTCGTATCACTTTTATGCGTCGCCGGTGGAGGGACAGACGATTGACAGCTGGCAGTACACGTTCTTTGACCAGGCGGATGGATTCCTGAACAATGTGCGGTATATCGAGTCAATCAGGAAGCGGCTTTCGCCGGAGACGCGGACAGATACCGACGAACTGGGCGTGATTTTGCCGGGCGATAACAAGCCGGGAGACGATGTTCCGCCGCCTAAAGCTTATTGGAACCTGGCGGGCTCGCTTTACGCGTATCTATATATGGAGCTGGCGCAACAGCAGATTGACGTGATTGGCGAGTCGCAACTGGTGGGAGCGCCGACGCAGTTCCCCAGCGTAAGCATGATGAACTGGATCGACAACAAGCCGAATGCGCGGTTCTGGGTGCTGAAGTTGCTTCATGACAACTTCCACGAAGGCGACAAGCTGGTGGAGACAAAGATTGAAGGCAGCGATGTGGCGGCGCAGGCCTTTGTGACTTCGACGGGCAAGAAGCTGCTACTGGCGAACAAGCGCAACAAGGCGGTGACCGTGACGCTGGCAGACGCGGAGAAGGCGACAGCGCGGACAGTGGATCTGGAGACCGGCGATGGGCCGGCGCGCAGTGTGAAGCCGGCTGCGGGATCGATCAAGCTGGAACCGTTCGCAGTGACGGTGGTGAGCTGGTAGGAAAGGCAGCTACCAGCCTCTAGGTATCAGCTTCCAGCCAGGAAGAATCCACGTGCGCAGATTTGGCTGCGCTTTACGATCAGGGTTTGGCGTCTGCGCCGATTTGCTGCGGTGTGACCTCTTCGGCATTGGGTTTACGCAAGGTGGCAGGCGTGGAGTTGTGCATCTTGCGGAACTGAGCCATCGCGGCTTGCTGCCCTTGCCTGTTGCCGCTGGCGCGATCAGCCTGCGCGAGGCGATACCAGGCGACTTCGTCGTCGGGACGAATTTTGGTGGCGCGCTCGAGCAGGGGGACGGCGTCTGCGGCTTTTTGCTGATCGAGATCGACGCCGGCAAGGCCAACGAGGGCTTCTTCAAAGTCGGGAAAGTGCGCAAGCGCCTGCTGGAACTGGGCGCGTGCGTCGTCGAGGCTGCCCGCGTTGGCATCGAGCACGGCGATTTCGTAGCGGGCATTGCCGTTGGATGGATCGATTTCGAGTTCGGCTTCGAATTCGCGGAGTGCAGCTTCGCGGTCGTCGGGCTTTTGCGTTGCATTGAAGCGCGCGAGGTGAATGCGACCGAGGCGGTAGTGAATGCCAGGGCGATGGGGATCGACCTCGAGCACGTGATTGAAAGCGATGATGGCTGAGTCGTAGTCCTTCTGGGCCTCGTTGGCGTCGCCTTGAGCCTCGAGCATCCAAACAGAGTTTGCTGCCTTGTCGTGGAGCTTCTCCATCGTCACGTAGGCAATGTTTCCGTAGATGCGACCAGTGTGATAGAGAATCTCGGGGTCGTCGGGATAGAGCCTGTTCAATTGAAGGGCAACTTCGACGGCGTCTGTGTCGCGATTGAGGCCGGTGTAGGCGCGAAGCAGCTGCAAACCACAGAGACGGCGCGTGTCGGCATCGGCGGTCTGCTTGAATCCTTTCTCGAGAAGAGGGAGAGCCTCATTGAAGCGGTCGAGTTCTGCCAGCGAGAGGGCCAGCAGATTGTCGAGGCGCGGAAGAGTGGGTTTGAGCTTGAGAGCGGTATGGATCTCGCGGACTGCTTCGTCGTAGGAACGCTGCTGGAAGCAGATGGCGGCGAGGGTGGCATGAATCTCTGCGACAGCGGGCTGCTGTTTCGCGAGCTGTTCGTAGATGGCCTGGGCTTCGGCGAAACGGCCCTGGGCAAAGGCCTGCTGACCGGCCTCAGCTTCCTGGGCGAACTGATCTTGCCGGGGGGTCTGCGCAGATGCGGTCTGGAGAACGACCGCAAGAAGCAACAGGTTGAGGCCCAGAGTCGATTGGGTCCACTTCATGAATCGAGTTTATCTCCTATGCAGAAAACACCGCCACGCGGGTAGGGCGTGGCGGTGTCGAAGGAAAGCAGCGGGAAGAAGATCAGAATTGAATCTTTCCACCGAACTGCCAGATTCGGGAAGACGATGCGCCTGTGATTAAGCCTCCGTTGGCCGAGCCCACATTGGCTGTCACATTCTGGTTACCGCTCGATCCTGCGACGAGCAGTCCGCCTACGTCACCCGCGTACTGATGATGGTTGAAGATGTTGAAGGCATCGGCCTTGAAAACGAACCTGGCCTTTTCGCCAAGCGCAAAGGACTTGCCGAAGCCCATATCGAAATCGTCGATGCCGGGTTGGTTGAGGAAGTTGCGTCCGGTGTCGCCATAGGTGCCGAATGCCGGTCCGGTGAAGCAGCCCATGTTGATGCGGAAGTATCGGGCGAGATTGCCGGAGTACGTGTTGTCATGGAGTTTGCAACCTGGAACGATGTTGGCGCGCATACCGCCCGATCCAGTGATGCCGTCGATGTCCGGTGCAGTGACCTCATAGGGGAATCCTGTCTGGAAGGTCAAAATACCGGTCAATTGCCAGCCGCCGATGGCTTCATCGACCGCACGGTTCATGGTGCTGCCGAACTTCTTGCCGCGTCCGACGGGCAGTTGGTAGACGTAGCTTGAAACCCAGCGGAAGGGGACGTTGAAGTCAGACCGGCCGTAGTCAAGATTCGGTCTGGAGTTATCCATGAACCCTTCGTAACCGGTCGCGCTGGCGCCGGCACCGGCCGTTGCCGACTTGTTGTCCATGCTCTTGGCCCATGAGAAGACCGAGGTGATGGCCATGTCGCCGGCGCGGTGCTCGAACTTCACGTTCCCCGCGTTGTATTTCGAGTAGCCGTGGAAGTCGGAATCGATGTAGGTTCCGTTGAAGTTGGGATAGGGCAAGCGGCTCACGATGGAGCATGGAGCAACTGCCGTGGCGCCAACAGCGTTGAAGTAGTTGCCGTTCGAATCCTGCTCCTGGCAGAACGCGAGACTGGAAGCAGGAATGTCAAGGGGTTGCGCGATGTCGTGGCGATTGAGCAGGTGTGTGCCTTTCGTCCCGACATAGTTGATTTCAAGAGTGGTATTTTTCGCGAGCTCGCGTTCGACCGAAAGCGTCCATGACTGCACGTAAGGATCGAGCGGGTTTTCTGACTCGATGACAGCGATGAACGACAGCGAGGACTCAGGGAACGGTCCGAGCGTGGTGAAGGACGGCAGCAGATTGTTGCCGAACTTGATGGTGTCGAGGCTGTTTTGGGTAGAGGGATTCAAGGCGAGCCGGACGCTATAGGGGAAGATATCGGCCGAGTCGTCAATTTCGCGACCTTCATACGAGGAGTAGAAGATCCCGTAACCTCCACGTATGACCGTTTTGTCGGTAAGGCGGTAGTTGATGCCGAGGCGTGGGGCGTAGGGATTCTTCAGGCCGGCCCGCGGGACCGAACCGCAGTAGCGAAGGATGGGACCGCCGTTGATCCCGACGCCAGGGGCTACGCCATCGGTGGACAACTGCGGGTCTGCATAGCAGAGGCCGCCCTGGGGATTCTTCGTATCGAGCCAGAAGAAGTGGTTGTGCTCTTCATACGTGGCGGCACGATAATCCCAGCGCAGGCCGAGGTTGACGCTCAGTTTGGGAGTGATCTTCCAATCATCTTCGGCGTAGGGAGCGAAGTAGTTGAAGACGTGGCTTTGCGGGTTGCCGGCCTGGGTAGTGGGACTGAGTGCGCTGGGTACGAATCCACCCCAGCCTGAGTAGTAGCCGAGCATCATATCGCCGATGGCGTTGGCGGTTCCGCAGAGGCCCGTAGCATTGGGGCAACTGGAAGCCGGCTGGCCTGCGACGGCGGGCTCGTTGTTGGTGCTGATGGTATTGGAGCTGAAGCTCCAGTCGCCGTAGAAGTCGTCATCGAGGTTGCGGGTGATGGTCCAGCGGCGATAGTCGACGCCGAAGCCGAGGGTGTGTTTGCCATGAACGGAAGTATAGGAATCGGCGAATTCCCATTCGGGAATAAAGGATCCGCTATAGGAGTTCACTGGGCCGCCGCCGCTGTTGTAGGTGGTCAGACCGACGTTGGGATAGGTTTGCTGCAGTGGACCGAAGGTGGTGAAGGTGTTGGCTTCGTCCAGTGCTGAAACCAGCGATGCCGGCGGCTTCGCGGAGCCTTCGGGCGCGTTGGCGGAGAGGTAGCCAAAGCGGAAGTTGTTTACGTTGCTGGGGCCGATGTTAATGGTGTGGGAGATTTCCCAGGACTTCTCCTTCTCAAAGTATTGCTCAAGGCCCAGCACGGGCGAACCGGAGTTGTAGTTGGCCTGATTGACATAGTTCGAATAGGTGAAGCGGCCGAAGACGGAGCCGAGTTTACCGAGGTTCTGGTCTCCGCGGTAGGTCTGCTGGTTCATGGTGAGCGGGCCAGGAATGTTCTGAATAAAGTTCGTAACGCCTTCAGGCTGGTTCTGAACGGTGGGAGCATTCCAATAATTGTTGGCAACGGCGACCAGGCCGATGCGGGAGGTGAAGTCCCCGGAAGGAATCATGTTCTGGGGGAACGACGCGCCGGTGGTTGGATCGACGGGCATGCAGTTGTAACCGAGGCTGAGAAGCGCCGTGCATTGAGCGGTGCCGTAATTCGGCAGTGGTCCGCCGGGGAGGGCGACGGGAACATTGTTGACCGTAGTTGTGGGCAGCGATGGATAGGTTTCGGCGGAGAAGTCACCGGTAAGGGTTGCGGGATTGGGCACGGTTTCTTTGAGCTGCGTGCCGTTGTTCATCCGCCAGCCCTCGTAGTTGGCCATCCAGAAGGTGCGGTTTTGGCCGTTATAGAGTTTCGGGATGTAGACCGGTCCGTCGGCAACGAAGCCGAACTGATTCAGCTTGAGAACAGGGTTGGATGTCGGTGTTGCCGTGATGTAGTTGCTGGAGACCGGAAACGGCAAAGCATCGAATGCGTTGTTGCGATTGGATTCGAAGGCGGTGCCGTGGAGCCTGTTGGTTCCGGCCTTGCTGACGACGTTGACCTGGCTGGCGGAGAAGCCGTATTCGGCGGGATAGATGCCGCTCTCGACTTTGACTTCCTGAATTGCATCCTGCGAGAGGATTACCGCGGGAGTTTCCATGGCCTGGTCGGTATTGACCAATCCGTCGAGGGTAAAGTTGTTGCCCTCGGGCCGTCCGCCGTTGATGCTGATGGCGTTGCCTTCGCCCTGGCGCATGGTTCCCTGTTCACCGCCGATGGTGACGGCGCCGGCGCCAAGGAAGAGCAATTGGACGAAGTTGCGGCCATCGAGTGGAAGCTCTTCTACCTGCTGCTGGCTCACGAGTTGAGAGAGCGCAGCGGTGTCCGTATCCAGTTCCACGGCCTGTGCAGTGACTTCCAATGTTTCGCTGACTGCGCCGGGCTTCAACTGGAGATCGATTCTGACTTTCTGATCAACCGCCAGGACGAATGGAGTGGTGATGGATTTCTGGAACCCTTTGGCCTCTGCGGAGACCCTGTAGGAGCCGGGGTTCAGAGCCGGAGCGAAGTAGTCGCCGGAGGAACTGGTAACGGTTCGAAAGGCGACGTTGGTTGCGGTATTGGTGACCGTGACGCTGACCTGTGGGATGATGGCGCCCGAGCTATCGGTCACCGTCCCGAGGATGGTTCCTGTTGCTCCTGCCTGACCGTACATTCTGCCTGTAGCAATCAGCAGAACGATCAGTCCGAGACAGAGGTGGATTTTCCGCATCGTACGCCTCCTGGGAGTGTCTTCGCGATCTTGCAGAGCTGCTCGCGGGAAGTGGCTTGTGCAATGCAGAGGGAGAGCACACTTACAGCGGGCAGACCTAGACCTACTCCAATGCGCCGAAACACTACTCACTCGGAAAGACGAGTGTCAAGAGAAAATTTAATTCTCATTTGAAATTCTCCGCGGTTGCAGTTCTCTCACTATCGAAAACGATGGAGGGGCTACGCGCTAAAACGTTTCTGCCGCAGAAATGCAGCAGTTTTAGCGCGCGGATTGAGACGTGAAAACCGGCGTAGGCGCCCAGCGCATTCCAATACGTGAAGATCGTTGATAAAGAATCGATGGCGCGACCATCGAAATCGCGAACGCTAGGGTGTACTTTTCGATTCAATCAGCGAGACAGGGCCAAGAAGTCCGGAAGGCACAGGCTTGACGTCTTGCATGCCCTGCGGAACGAAGCGCATGCCGTAACGGGCCCAGAGCAGGCGATAGTCGGGTAGTGCATGGCCGGCCATTTCGTTGATCGCTGTGTTTGCGACCACGATGCGCAGGGAATTTTGGCCGCGGTGCAGGAAGGAAGTCACATCGAGACGATAGGGTGGATGCCAAACGACTCCTGCCGACTTGTCATTGATGAAGACCTGAGCAACTTCGCGGACAGGCGGGTCGAGGTAGGCGCGCATATTTGGACGGTTCTCGCCGGGTGGAAGCGGAATGGGTGTACCGGTGCCGAAGTCGATGAGATAACGAGAGCCGGCTTCAAGCGATGCAGCGGTGAAAGTGCGCTGGTAGGTCGCTCGGCCGGAAAAGAATTCGGTTTTGGGGTCGCTAGTCCAGGATTTGAGATCGGACATTTCTGAAGTTGAATGCCCGTTGCCGAAGGTGACTGTCCAGCCGTGCGAGAGATCGTCGACCTTGGATTCCGAGAGATGCGTCTGGGGAGCGACGGGGCTTGCATCCTCGGAAAAAAAGATGAGACGCGACTCGTAAGGCGCGAGGTCGAGAGCAACGTCGTGCGGATCAGGAAGGCCGGTGGCCTTCCCCGTAAACGCGTCCCAGATTTCGGCGCGCGGGGCGGTGTCGCGGAATTGCGCGTGGGAGTGGACTTCAGCGTTGGAGGTGTTGGCGACGAAGTAGAGTTCTCCATCGGGAAGCTTGCGATGGATGAAGCCGATTTGAGGAGTTGCCGGGGAAAGTGTCAGGTCGGGTTTGGCAGCTGCGGCAAGAACCCTGCCGAGCTGGGATTCGTCAGAGACGAAGTGAGCGGTGGCCGCGTTGCCGTGAAACAGTGCCTGCGAGATTTTCGCGATTTGCGCCGATTCTTCTTTCGCATTGAGAAAGCCGGGCGCGGTGGCGGGAAGGCGCTGCGTGGCGATAACGATGCCGCCGGCGCGGGCGAAAGAGAGGATCTTCGCATAGGCCTCGACGGGAATACGGTCGATGTTGGGCAGCACAAGGACCTTGTACGGGATGCCGACGGTGTCGATGGCGTCGGCGTCGATGAAGTCGACATTAAAGCCGGCGTCGAGGATCTGCGCGATGACCTTGTGCCCGAGAAACTTGCCGAGGAATTCGTCGACGCTGACGTTCGAGCCGGATTCGTCGAAGCCTGCGGGCGATGTGGGAGAGGCCGCCTGGTGCAGGCCTGCTTTGAAGGAGGCCCAGACGTCGTCGTTGGGAAGTAGAAGTGCGACATCGTTGGCGGGTTCGCCCTGGCGTAGTGCGAAGCTGACGCGCTGTAGGTAGTGCGCGAGATCGGGCATGGCGAAGTACCAGGGATTGTGCGCGTCGAAAGCGGCGGCAGCATACATGCGCCAGCCGGGTTCAGTCTCCACAGGCGAAGACCTGTCTGTGGGCGCCCCGGTTCGCGGCTGCGACGGCGGCGAGTAGGGCCAGCCGTGGCCGACGAGTTGATTGATTCCCTGGAGGAAATGCAGATCGGCTTCTGCCTTCATATCGAGGGGAGTGGCGCGAAAGGCGGGCGAGTGCAGCCAGGTCCAGGTTTCCGATGAGATGACCGAGTGGTGGTAAAGGTGTCCCGCAGAAGCGGCCCAGCGCGTGTCGGAGAATTCACGAGCCATCATGAAGGTCGCTTTGCCTTCACCTTCGGGCAGATCTTCGAAGCGATTGCTGGAGAGTGTGACAGGAGGATAGCCGTATGTCTGCGAGCGGAAGAGGGTGTGATGCGCGGCGGCCCAGGAGTGGATGGGCTTGAGGAAGTTGTCGTCGGCGAGTTCAGTGAGAGTCTGGCCCCAGTCGTGGCGGATTGCAGCAGTGTCGGGGCCGTCGTCGGTGAGAAGAGAAAGCAGGTAGGGACGAAGATCGTAGCCGCGGCGTTCCTGGAATTCGGTGAGGAGTGCGGGAGTCCAGTCGGAGCCGTAGTCCTCGAGGCTGTCGCTGAAGACGGCATAAGGCGGATGGTCGCCAAAGGCGGAGAGGAGTTTGTCGCCCGCGGTGTTGAGATGGGTTTCAATCGCAGCGCGATCATAGTGGTCGAGGACAAACCCCTCGGCCCCGGCGGCGGGGCGCTTGACCATCATGCCGGTGCGGCTGGAGATGAAACAGAATAGATGGCGCGGCTGATCGGAGGCAGCGAAGCTGTAGCGGCCTGCGATGGGCGAAGAAACAGGTGTTGTGTGGGAGGGATCGGTGGGTGCGGATGAGTCCGTCAGAAGGAATGCGGCAAGGAGCGCTTCGCCGGTGTCGATGAAGGGGGCCTGGACGAAGGGGGCGCCGGCTGGAATGGCGATGGATTCGATGCGGAGTTTTCCGGCGGCCTGAGTGACAGGAATTTCAGGTCCTCCGAGGGGCCAACCGCTGCCGAGGGTGATGTCGACGCGAAGGCCGAGCCTGCGACCTTCATTGGCAGCCCAGCGCAGCGCGTCGAGATGTTCGGAGGAAAGCCAGGGTGTGTTGTGGAAGCCGGTGGCAGGGTTGTCGAGGGCCAGTGGGTAGAGCGTGGCGATTTCGACGCCGCCGATGCCGCCTGCTTTCATCTGCTCCATTTCGCGGGTGATTTCGGTTTTCTCCGCGGCGGGGCCGAACCACCACCAGCGCATCATAATGCGGCTGGAGTCGGGCGGGTGGGCGAAGCTGCGATGGAGTTCTGCGAGGCCCTGGCTGGTTTTGGGCGGCGCCTGGGCAGGAAGGCGCATTGCGCAGACGGTGACGCAGAAGATGAGGGAAACCTGGCGGAACAAACGGAAAACGTAGAAAGCTCGCATGAAGTTTGAGCGCCTCCTGAGGGGAAGTTCGCCGGCGTTCCTTGATAGCAGATTGAAACGAGTTGCCGCAAAAGTGTGACGGGTGGAGCAGCGGCTTTCTGAGCCGGATTTTATCTGAAAAGTTCTATGGGAAAATAATTTTCCTTCCGAATCTTTGGTGGCCCATGCTAATGTTTTGGGCGCTCGCTGAGCGCGCAATTTCCCCGCATCCTACAGACCCAATCCGGGCAATTGTGCGCCTCGCAACCGACCCTCTGCACCCCTGGAGATACCCGATGATGAACGCAGTTTCGCGCCTGACGAAGATGGCTTTGGTGCTGATCTTCGGAATCCTTACCGTGCAAGCACAGAGCAAGCCGGACGAATTGAAAAGCGGATTTGAGAACCCGCCTTCAGGAGCGAGGCCCCGCGTGTGGTGGCACTGGATGAACGGGAACATCACGCAGGAAGGCATCAAGCTGGACCTGGAGTGGATGCATCGGGTGGGGATTGCGGGTTTCCAGAATTTTGACGCTGCGCTGCAGACGCCGCAGGTGGTGAAGGAGCGGCTGGCCTACATGACGCCGGATTGGAAGGCGGCATTCAAATACGCGACCGCGCTGGCGGACCAGTTGGGCATGGAAGAGGCGATCGCCGGTTCCCCAGGTTGGAGCGAGTCGGGCGGACCGTGGGTGCCGGCCGCGGAAGGCATGAAGAAATATGTGTGGAGCGAGACGGTAGTGGAAGGCGGGAAGCCCTTCACGGGAACTCTGGCGCATCCGCCCGAGGCGACGGGAGCTTTCCAGAACATTGGAATCCGGGACATGCTGGGATCGAACGGAGACGGCGAAGCAACGCCGCACTTTTACGCCGATGCGGCGGTGGTGGCCTACAGGAAACCTTCCAGCAATGTTTCGCTGGAATCGCTACATCCGAAGATGACTGCAAGCGGAGGCTCGCCGGACTATGCCCTGCTGAGCGATGGGGATCTTGAAAAGACGGCGAAGATTCCGATACCCGAGGCGGGACAGACTTCGTGGATTCAATACGAATTTGATTCTCCGCAGACGATCCGGGCCGTGACGTACGTGGCGAAGGATCCGAATCGCATCCAGGAGATGATTTCGGGGACGGGAGCACCGGACAGGACATTGGAGGCCAGCGATGATGGAGTGACCTTCCGCGAGATCGCAAAGCTGCCTGGTGGTGAAGCGCCAGAACATACGATCGGGTTTGAAGCGGTGACAGCGAAGTTCTTCCGTGTGACATTCAAGCGGACGCCGCCACCACCGCCTCCGGCATGGGCAGCTGACATCGATCCGACATCGTTTGGGATCAAGCTGCCACCGAAGGCAACGGACTACGAGATGGCCGAGCTGGTGCTGCATCCAGGTCCACGGGTGAATCACTGGGAAGACAAGGCGGCATTCGACACAGAGTCTGATCTCTACAAGTGGGCGACGCCCGATGTGCCGGCGTCGGATGCAATTGCGAAGGCCGATGTGGTCGATTTGACTTCGAAGATGCATGCGGACGGAACGCTGGACTGGACGCCGCCGGCGGGCGAATGGGTTGTGTTGCGCCTGGGCTACTCGTTGCTGGGCATCACGAACCATCCGGCAACGAAGGAAGCCACGGGACTTGAAGTGGACAAGCTGGATCACCGGTTTGTGAAGAAGTACTTTGACACGTATCTGGACAGCTACAAGGAGACGGTGGGCGCGGACATGATGGGCAAGCGCGGCATCCGGTACGTGATCAATGACAGCTGGGAGGCAGGATCGGAGAACTGGACAGATCGGATGATCGAGCAATTTAAGACGCTGCGTGGATACGATCCCACGCCGTGGCTGCCGGTTTTGACCGGGCAAGTGGTGGGCAGCGCCGCGGCGAGCGACCGGTTTCTGTGGGATTTTCGCAAGACGATTCAGGACCTGACTGCGAATGAACACTACAAGCAGCTGGAAGAAACTCTGCATGAACGCGGCATGGGCCACTATGGCGAGTCGCATGAGTCGGGACGCGCGCTGATCGCCGATGGCATGGAAGTGAAGAAGTTCAACGAAGTGCCCATGAGCGCGATGTGGACCCAGGTACCGGGCGTGAACAAGATCCAGTATGGCTACAACGCGGACGATCGCGAATCAGCGTCGGTGGCACATATCTTCGGGCAGAACCTGGCCGCTGCTGAATCGATGACGGCTGCGGCGGCGCCGTGGGCGTGGTCGCCAGTTTCGTTGAAGCCGACTGCGGATGCTGAATTGTTGAACGGCATCAACCGATTTGTGATTCACGAGTCGGCACACCAGCCGCTGGTGGACAAGAAGCCAGGGTTGACGCTTGGACCTTTCGGGCAATGGTTCAATCGCAACGACACGTGGGCTGAGCAGGCAGGGCCGTGGATCAATTACCTGGCGCGCTCCAGCTACATGCTGCAACAGGGTCACTTTGGCGCGGACATTTTGTACTTCTACGGTGAAGACTCGAACGTGACCGCAGAATTTGAACATTCTTCGCCCGATGTGCCGGCCGGGTACGGGTTCGATTACATCAATGCGGATGCATTGATCCACATGTTGAGCGTGAGCAACGGAAAGATTACGACGGCGAGCGGCATGAGTTATCACGTGTTGGGGCTGGATGCATTCAGCAAGCACATGTCATTGCCGGTACTGCGCGCGATTCACAAACTGGTGGAGGAAGGCGCAGTAGTGGCCGGGGCCAAGCCCGCGGATGATCCGAGTCTTGCAGACGACCAGGCTGAGTTCACGAAGCTGAACGATGAGTTGTTTGGCGACGGAACTGGAGTCCACAAAGTGGGCAAAGGCACGGTGTATGCGGGCCAGAGCCTGACTGACGCACTGAATGCGCAGCATGTGGCTCCTGACTTTGACTACACAAAGCCGGCACCGGACACGGATCTGGAGTTTGCGCACCGGAAGCTGGCGGACGGCGATCTGTATTTCGTGGACAATCGCGGCGATAACGGCGTGGAGCTGGATGCAACGTTCCGCGTAGCGGGCAAGGCTGCGGAGCTTTGGCATCCGGAGACGGGCACATCGGAGCCGGTCTCGTTCAAGATTGCGGATGGGCGGACGACCGTGCCGTTGAAGCTGGAAGGTTGGGGCACCGTGTTTGTCGTGTTTCGCAAGCCGACGAGAGAGATGCAACACACGTTGCCGGCAAAGACAGAAACGGAATTGGCGACGGTCCAGGGTCCGTGGAAGGTGACGTTCCCTGCGGACTGGGGCGCGCCGCCGACTGTGACGCTGGATGCACTGAGCTCGTGGAGCGACAGCGCGGATGCGGGGGTGAAGTACTTCTCGGGGACCGGCACCTACACGAACTCGGTGACGGTGACGTCGGACTGGTTCAAGAAGGGCGCGCATGTCTGGATCGACCTGGGCGATGTGAAGAACCTGGCGGAAGTGGACGTGAACGGAAAACCACTGGGCCAGGTATGGCACGCGCCGTATCGTGTGGACGCGACCGCTGCGCTGAAGCCTGGCGTGAACCAATTGACGATTAAGGTAACCAATTCATGGGTGAATCGAATGATCGGCGATCAGCAGCCGGGCGCGACGAAGTACACATTCGCCGATGTGAAGCCGTACAGGGCAAACTCGAAGCTTCTCGCTTCAGGGTTGATAGGACCAGTGCGCGTGGTAGCTGTGGCGGCTCAGTGATTGATGGAGGGTGGGTTCGGAGCGATGACGTGATAGTGCCCCGAACCCACAGTGATGTGAACGATACCGCCCGAGCTTTCTACAAATTGAATGCCGGGAGCATGGCCGAGGTCGGCCCCATTAACGCTGACGGCCGCTTCGGACGGCGCAGCAACTTCGAGAATTGAGGTCGTGTTGGGAGGGATGTCGAAATCGTAGGCTACTACGCCCTTCGATCGTTGCCATCTGCTTTCGACTGTCCCCAGGACGGAGTCGAATCGCACCTTCACCGAAGACAAATTGCCTGCCAGGACGGGGCGCAGGATGATCGGTTTGTTCCCCTTCCGTGCGAAGTCGATATCGAGGCCGCCGAGGCCGCGATAGAACCATTCTTCCGCATGACCCAGCATGAAGTGATCCTGAGAGCTGTCTGGATTGGCATCCCATGCTTCGGTGAGGGATGTGGCGCCCTGCGCGAGCTGGTAGCCGTAGCTGGGTGAGTCGGTGCGCTTGAGCATGTCGTAGAGGACATCGGAACGGCCGCCTTCGAGCAGTGCTTCGACGACATAGTGGAAGCCGACATCGCCCGCGGTTACGTGGTTGTGGTGGGCGCGGATGTCGGCAACGAGAGCATTGAGAACGAAGCTGCGTTCGGAGTCGGGAACGAGACCGGCGACGAGCGGCATGGCCTGCGCGGTCTGGCTGCCCTTGTCGTAAAGATGGCGCGATGCGTCGAAGAAGCGTGCGTTGAATGAGTCGCGGACAGAATCGGCCAATTGCGCATAGCCGGAGCTGTCAGTGTTCATGCCGAGCAGAGCGGTCGTGTGTTCGAGGACGCGAAGATCCTGATAGTAGGTAGCCGTTGCAGTGACACCCGGGGTGGTGAGCTTGGAGATGCCGGGGTCGCCAGGGCCGATGTCGTACCAGTCGCCGAGACCGTACGCGACGATACTGTGATGGGTGCGGGTGCCAAGATAGGCGACGTAGCGGCGCATGACGTCGAGTTGCGCTGCGAGAAATGTGCGGTCGCCGGTACGCTGATAAACATACCAGGGTGCGAGGACTGCGGCGCTGCCCCACTCGGGCGAGTCATCGAAGACGCCATTGTCTACACCGAAGACGACGTATTGGGGCGCGATTTCCGGGACCCGTCCGGCGGCGGGGCCATCGGAAGTTTGCGCATCGTGTATGTTGCGCGCGGTGGAAGCATAGATTCCTGCGAAATCGAAATCGTAGAGCATGGCGGAGGCAAGCAGGTGCGATTCTTCGAGCCAGCCAAGTTTTTCGCGGTGAGGGCAGTCGGTGAAGAGGCTGACGGAGTTGTTTTCGATGGCGCGCAGAATGAGGGTGTGGATGCGATTCAGCAGCGCGTCGGAGCTTTCGAAAGATCCCAGCGGGGTGGATGAAGAGTGGACGGCTTCTCCGCGAAGACGAAGGATGCGGGGCTGAGCCCCGGCAGTTCCCTGCCCGGCGATTTCGACCTGCACATAACGGAATCCGTAATAGCTGAATCGGGGATGCCAAGTTTCCGGAGCGCCACCGCCCAGCGTGTAGCTGAACCACTGCGGGCCTCCAGAGCTGCGCTGCGAAACGGAACCATCGGGGTTGAGCAGTTCGCCGGGAATGAGCTTGACCACGGAGCCCGCGGGACCGGAAGCGGTGAGGACGGGCCAGCCTGCAAAGTTCTGTCCGAAGTCGTAGATGGTGGTGCCGGGGCGAAGCTGCGTTGCCTTAATAGGCGTGTAGGTGTGGATTGTGCGCAGCGGCGGCGCGATTTCGGGAACGAGCTTGCCGCCGGGGGCATCGGTTTCACTGGCTGCTTGCCAGGAAGCGTCGTTGAAGCCGGGCTGATCCCAACCGCGCGGATCGCGGCGCTCGTCGTAATCTTCGCCACCGTAGGTGGAGGAGAAGGTTATGGGGCCGGCGGTGGTTTTCCAGGTGGAATCGGTGACGATGTTGCGCGAAGTGCCGTCGGCGAATTCGAGATGCAGGAGAACGGCGCACTTGAGCGGGCCATAGGTGCCTGTGAACTTGGTGTAGCGGCCGTCGGTTTTGAGAACGCGATACATGCCGTTGCCCAGGAGAACGCCGAGCGCATTTGTGCCGGTGCGGAGCTGGTGGGTGACGTCGTAGGAGTCGTAGTCGATGGCCTCGCGGTAATCGGTCCAGCCGGGAGTGAGTTCGTCGTCTCCGACTTTGCGGCCGTTGAGCCGCAATTCGTATTGACCAAGGCCCGATACGTAGAGAAGCGCTCGCGCCACGGTACCGTGCACGGAAAGATCCTTGCGGAAGATGGGGAGCGGGCCGTCGTTGTTTGCGTTGTCGCCGGGTGCAGAGATCCACTGCGGGTGCCAGTCAGGGGCTTGAGTCCAGTGTGCCGGGGCGCTCCAGGGACTGGGGTGATGATTCTCATCCCACGCGCGCGCCCGCCAGGAATAGGGGTGCTGAGATGCAAGGTTCGGGCCGGAATATGGAATGTCGAAAGTAGCAGGAGAAGGGACGACGCCGGAATCCCACGCGGGGACCGAGAGGGATCGGGATTGATCGAAAACCTGGATTTGATAGGCGGACTGGCCGACGTTGTGGAGAGAGGAAGAAGCGGATGCGAGCTGCCAGGAAAATTGGGGATGCGCTTCGGCGATGGCGAGCGGCTCGATGCGACCGGAGCAGCGGAGACTGGTGGGGGCCAGCAGATGACTCGAAGCATTTGAAGCAGGTAGTGCAGCGCTTGCGGAAACTCCAAGCAGCGCAACCGAAAGGGAGCTGAACCAAAGGGGAAGAGATTTGCAGAATGAAATCTTCATGGCATCCGCATTGATATACCAGCAGTATGGGCCTGCGCAATTGCAAGTGTGGGCGCAGACGGGCTGTCACGACTGTGGCCCGCGGCAGGCTGGTATACTTCGCCCTTGTCTGGGTGCATTGTTGCGGTCTGGGATTGGATGGAGCCGGCAATGCCAAGGGCTGGAGAAATTCTTACGGCATGAAGCAATCCGCAATCATTTCTGAAACCCCCCTCCATGAAAAGCCATTGACCACAAACAAGCACCTGATTCGCTGGGTGGAGAAGATGGCGGACCTGTGCCGACCGGACGCAATTCACTGGGTGGACGGGTCGCAAAAGGAATATGACAAGCTGTGCGATTTGCTTGTGGCCAATGGAACGTTTGTGCGGCTCAACAAGAAGAAGTGGCCGGGATGTTTTTATGCGCGGTCGGTGCCAAGCGATGTGGCCCGCGTGGAGGATCGGACGTTTATCTGTTCCTTTTCGCGCACGGGAGCAGGGCCGACGAATAACTGGGAAGACCCCTACGTGATGCGGCGACGGCTGAAGCAGCTTTTCCGCGGGTCGATGCAGGGGCGCACGATGTATGTGCTGCCGTTCAGCATGGGGCCGGTGGGTTCGCCGATGTCGGGGATAGGCGTACAGCTAACGGATTCGCCTTATGTGGTGGCGAACATGCGAACGATGGCGCGGATTGGGCTGCCGGTATTTGCCGAGATCGACAAGGACGAGAAGCGCGTGGTGCCCTGCATGCATTCGGTGGGGATGCCGCTGAAGCCCGGCGATAAGGATGTGCCGTGGCCTTGCAACGACACGAAGTACATTGTGCATTTCCCGGAGAGCCGCGAGATCTGGTCCTACGGGTCAGGTTACGGTGGCAATGCGCTCTTGAGCAAGAAGTGTTTCGCACTGCGGATTGCGAGCAATATTGCCCGCGATGAAGGCTGGATGGCGGAGCACATGCTCATCCTGGGCGTTCAGAGTCCGGAGGGCGAGAAGACGTATGTAGCAGCGGCGTTTCCCTCGGCGTGCGGGAAGACTAATTTTGCGATGCTGATTCCGCCCAAAGCGATGAAGGGCTGGAAGGTTTGGACGGTAGGTGATGACATCGCGTGGATTCGTCCGGATGCGACTGGAAAATTACGCGCCATCAATCCCGAAGCAGGATTTTTTGGCGTGGCTCCAGGGACGGGCGCGAAGACAAATCCGATGGCGATGGCGTCGCTGGCGAAGAACACGATCTTCACCAATGTGGCGCTGACGCCGGATGGCGGCGTGTGGTGGGAAGGCATGACGGACGAACCGCCGAAGGAGTGCATGGACTGGCGCGGCGAGAAGTGGACGCCGGAGATTGGCAAGACAACGGGGCGGACCGCGGCGCATCCGAATGGGCGGTTTACGGCGCCGGCATCGCAGTGTCCGAGCATTGATCCGGCATGGGAATCGCCGGATGGGGTGCCGATCAGCGCGATTATCTTTGGTGGGCGCAGGTCAACCATTTTGCCGCTGGTGTATCAGTCCTTCAACTGGTCGAGCGGAGTGTATGCGGGCGCGACGATGGGCTCGGAGACGACGGCGGCAGCGACAGGAGCCGTGGGCCAGGTGCGGCGCGACCCGATGGCAATGCTTCCCTTCTGTGGCTACCACATGGGCGACTACTTCCGGCACTGGATCCGCATGCAAAGGGACTTGAAAGTGACGCCGCGGATTTTTGTCGTGAACTGGTTCAGGAAAGACACGGAGGGTAAGTTTTTGTGGCCGGGATTCAGCGAAAATATGCGCGTGCTGCGATGGGTTGTGGACCGCATCCACGGACGGACCCACGGGCGCGAGACCTCGATCGGATGGGTTCCGCAATATGAAGACATTGACTGGACGGGACTGAAGTTTTCGCGGGAAGCATTCGACGAGCTGATGGAAGTGGATCGAGCGGGGTGGCGCAAGGAAGTGATGGCACACGAAGAGCTATTCATCAATTTGCATGATCACCTGCCCCCGGAGATGATCTACGAACGCGAATTACTGATCTGCAGGCTGTAGCGCTCGGAGGAGCCTCTGCATTCGCAGGGAACCGCTCAATTTGAAGCCTGATACCGTCCTGGCAGCAGCGCGGAATCGTGTTCGCAAGCAAAAGAACTTCTTCGCTTGACGTTCATTTCATTTATAGTAAAGAGTTCAGCGAAGCCCCAAGCGCAATGAGGCTCCCAACCAAGGGTCTCTACAAATTTCAACTTGGCGATTCCAACCGGAAGCGCCAAGGCTGCTGTGTATCTCACACTGCGGCACAGCGCACAGCACTACACAATCGAGAAGAAGGTAGCCATGCATAGATCGCATCGCCGTCTCCCTGATGCCCAGGGCCTCTATCATCCGCACAATGAGCATGATGCGTGTGGAATGGGGCTGGTGGCAAGCATTCGTGGCGAGAAGAGTCACGACATCATCCGGAAGGGTCTGGAAGTGCTGATTAACCTGACGCATCGCGGTGCTGCGGGTTGCGATCCGGAGACCGGCGACGGTGCGGGCATCCTGATTCAGATTCCCCATGTATTTTTTGCACGCGAATGCGGTGAGCTGGGCATGCAGCTGCCGGGCTGCGGGCAATATGGCGTGGCGATGTGCTTTTTACCGGTGGACAAGCACAGCCGACTGCAATGCGAGGGTGTTTTTGAGCGGATCGCGCGCGAAGAAGGGCTGACGGTTCTGGGTTGGCGCGATACGCCCGTGAATGGCGACGCGATTGGCCGTGAAGCGCGTGCCTCGCAGCCCTACATCGAGCAGCTTTTTGTGGGCAAGCCGAAGGACCTGGAAGAGGATGCGTTTGAGCGGTTGCTCTATCGGGTGCGGAGAAAAACAGAGAACGAAATTGCCGAGTCGGAAATTGAGGGCAAGGACGACTTCTATGTTCCCTCCTTCTCGTGTCGAACGATTATCTACAAGGGGCTGATGCTGGCCCCTCAGATTGAAAAGTTCTATTTCGAGCTGGCGAACCCGCTGGTGACGAGCGCATTGTGCCTGGTCCATCAGCGCTTTTCGACTAATACCTTTCCGAGCTGGAAGCTGGCACATCCTTATCGGTATGTTGCGCACAACGGCGAGATCAATACAGTACGTGGCAACGTGAGCTGGATGAATGCGCGGCAGTCCGTGCTCAGCAGCGAGTTGCACGGCGAAATGATTGAAGACCTGTTTCCGGTGATCGTGCCCGAAGGCAGTGACTCCGCGTCGCTCGACAATGCAGCGGAGTTTCTTTACCAGTCGGGCCGTTCCCTTCCCCATGTGATGGCAATGCTGATTCCCGAAGCGTGGTCGGGCAATCCCGACATGAACGAGGACAAGCGCGCGTTCTACGAGTACCACGCGTCGCTGATGGAGCCGTGGGATGGGCCCGCGGCGATTGCCTTCACGGACGGACGTGTGATTGGCGCAACGCTTGACCGCAATGGCCTGCGACCGGGCCGTTACATCGTGACGAAGGATGACCTGGTGGTGCTGGCATCGGAAGCCGGCGTGCTGGATGTGCCGGCCGAAGATATCCGCAAGAAGGGGCGTCTGCAGCCGGGACGTATGTTCCTGGTAGACACGGTGCAGAAGCGGATCATTTCGGATAAGGAGATCAAGGAGCAGCTTGCGGCGCGTCAGCCCTATGGAACCTGGCTACAGGAACAGCAGGTCACGCTGGATCAACTGCCGGAGCCTTCGCGGACGATCGCGTCGAATCCTGAGACGCTGCTACGGCGGCAGAGGGCGTTCGGCTACAGCGAAGAAGATATACGCATTCTGCTGCAGCCGATGGGTGCCAAGGGCGAGGAGCCGGTGGGGTCGATGGGCACGGATGTGCCGCTGGCGTGCTTGTCGGACCGGCCACAGCCGCTCTTCAACTACTTCAAGCAGTTGTTTGCGCAGGTAACGAATCCGCCGATCGATCCGATTCGCGAAGAGCTGGTAATGTCGCTGATCAGCTACATCGGGACCGAGCGGAACATTCTTGATGAGGCACCGGAGAACTGCCACACGCTGAAGTTGCCGCATCCGCTGCTGACCAATCGCGATCTCGAGAAGCTGAGGCGCGTGTCGTCGGGCGATCTGCTGGCGACGACGCTGCCGGCGCTTTACCGCGCGGAAGACGGCGAGCGGGGACTGCAGCATTCGCTGGAAGATTTGAGCAATCGCGCCGCGCATGCCGTGGCGTCGGGCTACACGCTTTTGATTATTTCGGACCGCGGAGTGGATCCGACGTATGCACCGATTCCGAGTTTGCTTGCAATGGCTGCAGTGCACAACCGGCTGGTGCGGGACAAGACGCGCACCCAGGTAGCGCTGATCATCGAGAGCGGCGAGCCCCGCGAAGTGATGCATTTTGCTCTGCTAATTGGCTACGGCGCGAGCGCCATCAATCCGTATCTTGCGATTGAAACTCTGCACGACCTGAACCGGCGCAGCCTGTTGCCGATCAGCATCACGGGGAGCCAGGCGGAGAAGAACTTCATCAAGGCCATCAACAAGGGCCTGTTGAAGACTTTCTCGAAGATGGGCATCAGCACGCTGCAAAGCTACCGGGGCGCGCAGGTATTCGAGGCCGTGGGCTTGAACCAGACGCTAGTGGACCGGTACTTCTCGGGCACGGCGTCGAGGATTGAAGGTGTTGGGCTGGATGTGCTGGCGCGCGAGGCGGGAATGAAGCACAAGTACGCGTTCCAGCCGTTGCACGATTCAGAGACAGAGCTTGTGGTGGGCGGCCACTATCAATATCGCGAAGGCGGCGAGTATCACTTGCTGAATCCGCAAACCATCAGCAAATTGCAACATGCCGTGCGGCAGAATAATCCGGCGACGTTTCAGGAATACACCGACCTGATCGACAACCAGAATGCGACGCTGTGTACGCTGCGCGGATTGCTCAAACTGCAATATGCCGATGAACCGATTCCGCTGGAGGAAGTGGAGCCGGCGAAAGAGATTGTGAAGCGGTTCACGACCGGCGCGATGAGTTATGGATCGATTAGTAAAGAAGCGCATGAGACGCTGGCGATTGCCATGAACCGGCTGGGAGGCATGTCGAACACCGGTGAGGGCGGCGAAGACGAAGAGCGGTTTACTCCGGACGCAAACGGCGATTCGCGACGGAGCGCGGTGAAGCAGGTGGCGAGCGGACGCTTTGGTGTGACGACGAATTACCTTGTGAACGCCGACGAGTTGCAAATCAAGATGGCGCAAGGCGCGAAGCCCGGCGAGGGCGGCCAGTTACCGGGACACAAGGTGGACGAGGTGATCGCGAAGACGCGGCACTCGATTCCCGGCGTGGGATTGATTTCGCCGCCGCCGCATCACGATATTTATTCGATTGAAGACCTGGCACAGTTGATCTACGACCTGAAGAATGTGAATCCAAAGGCGCGGGTTGCGGTGAAGCTCGTGTCGGAAGTAGGCGTGGGCACGGTGGCTGCAGGTGTTTCGAAGGCCCATGCCGACGTGGTGCTGATTTCCGGCGACAACGGCGGGACCGGCGCTTCGCCGCTGAGCTCGATCAAGCATGCCGGCCTGCCCTGGGAACTGGGTCTGGCAGAAACGCAGCAGGTGTTGCTGTTGAACGATCTGCGCGGGCGCATCAAGGTGCAGACCGACGGAAAGCTGCAGACCGGGCGCGACGTGGTGATCGCTGCGCTACTTGGCGCAGAAGAGTTTGGCTTTGCGACAGCGCCATTAATAACAATGGGTTGCATTATGATGCGCAAGTGTCACTTGAATACCTGCGCGGTGGGGATTGCGACCCAGGATCCGGTTCTCAGGGCACGCTTCCAAGGGCAGCCGGAGAATGTGATCAATTTCTTTTTCTTTATTGCCGAGCAGATGCGGCAGCACATGGCGAAGCTCGGCTTTCGCAGCGTGAACGAGATGGTGGGACGCGTAGACAAGATCGATGCGTCGATTGCGGACGCGCACTGGAAGGCCAAAGGGATCGATTTGTCGGCGATGCTTTACGTGCCGACGGTGCCCTCGCGCGTGGCACGGCGGAAGGTGCAGGCACAGGATCACGGACTTGAACAAGCACTGGACCACGCACTGATTGCCAAAGCGCAGCCCGCGCTTGAATCGAAGACGCCGGTCACAGGGACCTTCGCGATTCGGAACGTGCACCGCACGGTGGGTGGGATGCTGGGCGGCGAGATCGCGCGTCGCTACGGATCGGAAGGATTGCCGGACGGGACGATTCACTTCAAGTTTGCGGGTTCGGCCGGGCAAAGCTTCGGTGCATTTGTGCCCCAGGGCGTAACGCTGGAACTGGAAGGCGACACCAACGACTATGTAGGCAAAGGTCTCTCCGGCGGCCGAATCATTGCGTATCCCGCAAAGACTTCAAGCTTCCTTCCGGAAGAAAGCATCCTGGTGGGCAACGTGGTGCTCTATGGCGCGACCAGCGGCGAGGCGTTTCTGAACGGAATCGCCGGTGAGCGCTTTGCGGTACGCAACTCGGGGGCCACTGCGGTGGTAGAAGGCGTAGGCGATCACGGCTGCGAATACATGACCAATGGACGCGTAGTAGTGATTGGATCGACGGGCAGGAACTTTGCCGCAGGCATGAGCGGCGGCCGAGCGTTTGTTTATGACGACCAGGGAGATTTTTCAGCGCGGCGCTGCAACAAGACAAGCGTCGATCTCGAGCCCCTGGTAACGGACGAAGATGTGGCTGAGGTGCGGGGTTTGCTGGAGCGGCATCGCGACCTGACAGGAAGCCCACGGGCAGCGTGGATCCTGGAGCATTGGGCGGATGCGCAGCAGCGCTTCATCAAGGTCTTTCCGCATGAGTACAAGCGAGTGCTCGGAGTTCCACGGGCAGAATCGGAATATGCGGCTCCGACAACTTCGTTGCCTCTTGTGGCGGCAACGGCAGAGGTGCAGCATGGGTAAGGTAACGGGGTTTCTTGAAATTGACCGCGAGCAGGCGACGCGGCGCAAGCCGGAAGAGCGCATTCAAGACTGGTTTGAAATCTACGAGCCGTTTCCTGCAGACAAGCAGCGCGAGCAAGGCGCACGGTGCATGGACTGCGGCGTTCCCTTTTGTCACACGGGCTGCCCGGTCAACAACCTGATCCCCGACTGGAACGACCTGGTCTACAACAACCGTTGGGAAAATGCGGTTCGGCGGCTGCATGCAACCAACAACTTTCCCGAATTTACGGGACGCATTTGCCCTGCCCCGTGCGAGGCAGCGTGCGTGCTCGGCATCAATGCGCCTCCGGTTTCAATCAAGTTGATTGAGCGCAGCATCGTGGAGCGAGGATGGGATGAAGGCTGGATTCGGCCGGAACCGCCTGAGCATAATACGGGCAAACGCGTGGCCGTGGTGGGCAGCGGACCGTCGGGACTGGCCGCAGCGCAGCAACTGCGCCGCGCCGGACACTCGGTGACAGTGTATGAGAAGAACGATCGCATTGGTGGGTTGCTTCGCTACGGGATTCCCAATTTCAAACTGGAAAAACATGTGATCGACCGCCGCATCCAGCAGATGAAGTCCGAGGGCGTGACGTTCCTGACGAACGCGAACGTGGGCGTGAATGTGCCGGTGGAAGCGTTGACGGAACACTACGATGCCATTCTGCTTTGTGGCGGCGCGGAGCAACCGCGCGACCTAAAAATTCCTGGACGCGAACTGAAGGGGATTCACTTTGCGATGGAGTTCCTTCCGCAGCAGAATCGGCGCAACGAGGGCGACTGGATTGATCCTTCCGTTTCGATCAGCGCAGCAGGAAAGCGGGTTTTGATTATTGGAGGCGGGGACACGGGAGCGGATTGCCTGGGCACGAGCCACAGGCACGGAGCTAAGAGCGTACATCAATTCGAGATCATGCCGAAGCCGCCGGACACGCGTGCAGCGTCGACACCGTGGCCGCTATGGCCCATGCAGCTTCGCACGGAGAGTTCGCACGAAGAAGGCGGCGTCCGCGACTGGAGCATCAACAGTGTGCGGTTCACCGGCGACGAGAGCGGCAACGTTGCACAGTTGCACGGCATCCGTGTGGGACCGCCGCCGAAGTTCGAGGCGATGGGTGGAACCGAGTTCACACTGGACGTGGACCTGGTGTTGCTGGCCATGGGATTCCTGGGACCGGTGCGGAACGGAATGATCGAGCAGTTGGGCGTGGCGCTGGATGGGCGGGGCAACGTTGCGACGACAGATTTTCTGTCGTCCGTGGACGGCATTTTTGCTGCCGGAGATATGCGGCGGGGGCAGTCTCTCGTGGTTTGGGCCATAGCCGAAGGGCGTAAAGCTGCCGCAGCCATGGATCGGTACCTGGCTACGAAGGAAACTGCCAAGCAGCCTATACTGCGCGCCCGGGCCTGATTCCCGGATCTCGTGATAGCAGGTATGTCACGGGAAGATTGAGCGATAGATCGGCCTGGTTACGGAGGGGGCCCATTGTGAGTACCTCTCTTGGGTCGGTTTGCATCGTATCCGTGGTATGCTCCTCGTGTCCGAGGCGGGGATCGGCCGAATTTTGGCCATGTCTGGCCCGGACCAGACTCGAAGAGCTGCCCCAATCAAAGTTTGCGCAACCTTCGGCGCGAATTTGAGTCTATAGGGGTGGTGTCGTACCCGAGGACCAAGGGAATGATTGACACTTTGCCTGCACGAGCCGAACGGACTGCCCTCCCGGGCGCGATGGAAAGCCGGGAACATCCGGCAGGCAGATACGCGGCAATTCCCTCTGCTTCACGATTCATTTTCAACTTAAAAACGGTACTTCTGATCTTCATGACCGTCGCGGTTGTGGCGTGGGGCTATGGAGACAGGCTGACACGCTACAAGAACGATCCAGACCCTCTGAAACGGGGATTAGTCGCGCGGCTGTGGGTCGATCAGCAAAGCAATTTGCGCGATGTGTCGGCGATGGTGCAGGCACCGCCAAAGTCGGAACTGGATCACGTTTTCACGGTGGCGGCCCCCGCAGTGCTCACGAGTCGGTTTGTTGAGTTCGTGCTCAGTGCGCCACGCATTGAGAGCGACGTTGCCTCCGTCAGTCCCCTTCTACCCTTTAGATCTCCTCCTTCCGTTCCCTTCCAGGCATAGGTCCCTCGGTAACGCAGTCGCTGGTTTGTTGGCGCATCTGCTGTCGCCGGAACCATTCATGATCTCGAAGGTTTCCCGAACGGAGGAGAATTCCATGTACGCCCCTGAATCTCTATCGAATACGGCCCATTGGGGCCAAACTGCGGATGCTTATTCGCCGTTGCCGCTCTCTCTTGCTGAAGTCAACATCGAGGAAGAGTTTGAAACGCTGTCTGCGGGCACGCTGCCAGTACTGGAAGAAGGACCAGCCGCGGATCCTCACAGCCCCCCGGCTGTCGATCCGGCATTGAAGAACGGCGCGATTTGTCCGAGTGTGGTTGAGGACGGATCCCAGTTCCTTGAAGCAGGCAAAGAGCCGGAAATTGCCGCGTTAACGCCGGCACAAGAAGCGGAGAGGCTTGGCACCTATTTGGCAGCTTCGGAAAAGCATCGTTCGAGGCTGTTATGGCTGGCAAAGCGCATTACGAATTCCTACGAAGAAGCCGAGGATGTAGTGCAGCATGCGCTGCTGAAGGCGTATGTGAATCTTTCGAAGTTTAGAGGCGACTCGCAGATGAGCACCTGGTTGGGAGCGATCGTCCAGAACACGGCCAGAGAGCATATGCGCAGCCAGCGAGGCAAGGTGATGGTGTCGCTGGAATACGCGCCGGATGAAGAGGGTGAGAGCGCGGTGTTTGAGATTCCGGATGAAGCGAAGAATCCCGAAGAGTGCTTCGAGTTCCAGGAGCGACAGGAGATTGTTCGCTCGGCGATGAAGCGGATGAATGATGGTCATCGCAAGGCACTGCAGCTCTGTGTACTGGAAGATGTTCCCTATCTGAGCGCGGCGCGCACTCTCAACGTAACGCTTTCGAGCATGAAGTCGAGAGTGTTTCGCGGCAAACAATTGTTGAAGGTGGCAGTTGCACGCCAATTGGGCCACGCTGGGTGATCGTCCAACATGGCCGCGAAGCGCTTCGGCGCCCTGCCGACGACATCGGAAGTTCGTTTCATTTGACGGGGCTCTCACGAGCCTCGTCTTTTCTTTCGATGGACCACATGAGTCCGCGTTTCCGCTGTTTGGCGCGGCTGAGAAGTGGACAGGTTCGCTCGTTCAGGGAAATAAACCTTTCGCGGCGAGATGGAATGCATCCAACCCTTTAGCTCTGTCTGAAGTTCGGGAGCATGAATCGAGTCTCAATTGGCCAATCCGCAGCGTAGTTTGTTTCTTCACGGGTCCCGAGCCGACGGCAGCATTTCCTCAATTTGCCGGTCATGCTATGTCACTGTTGCGACAAAACAAAGCGCGACCGACCTCCGCAAGTACGAAAGTGCGCATCGCTGCGCCAGCTTCAGCCTGAGCACACTTCTACAGCGTGAGGGTGTAAGGCGGATCGAAGCGGTATTGGCAAAGCTGTAAGTGCGTGGCGCCCGGAGGGGACTTGAACCCCCACGACCGGTTAAGGTCTGTGGACTTTAAGTCCGCTGCGCCTGCCGGTTCTTGATTGATAAGAAATTAGTCGATCGTCTTCCCGCGTACGATGTGAAAGAAATTGTGTAAGTCTTCCGTTTTTTTGGGAACCTACACCCCACTCTTTTCTCCGAGATCTTTGCCCTAAAATCTCCCCCATCGGCCGGCGCAAAATTCTGCTGCGAGTCCTGGATCCCCTGCGTGTTCTAATTCACTCCGTCCCACCCGAAAATCAAGGGAGGGTGCCTGAATTCCCTCGCGAGTCTGCGAGTGGCAATGTCCAACATGAATATGTCGAATTTGCCGGTCAAGTCGTCCGGAAAGGAAGTGAGCAAAAGCTCTCTGGAATCCGGAGACCAGACGGGCTTGATGTTCATGGGCCAGTCGAACTTGTGAATGAAAGTCGGCTCGGTACCGTCGGGATGCATCAGGCTGATCCCCTTCGCGCCAGTGAAATGCCACGATCCTCGCTTGTCGCGCAGGTGCGGAGCATTTGAAAAATATGCAATCCATTCTCCCGACGGAGACCAGGAAGGCCCCCAGCCGTTTGCGATCACGGAGACCCGTCCGGTCTCGACATCCATCACGAAAACTCTGGGGACCGGGGGCTCATCCCCTGGCATCTCGACGTTCGCGCTAAAGGCGACACGTCGGCCATCCGGGGACCAGGTGATGGCATTATCGCTCTTCTCTGACGGGGGCTGGCCATCAGTTATCTTACGTGTCGTCAGGTCAAGGATGCGGAAGAGGCTTGGGCCATTCGTGCTGGTGCGAGCAACACAGGCCAATTTTGTTCCGTCCGGGGAGATCGAAACAGCGCCATGCGAAAGCTCAAGACCCGGATACTCGGTCCACCTGTGGTCCGCCACGGAGTAGGTGCCGACGGTGAACCAATGCTCGCTTCTTGAGAGCTCATCATCACTGCCAGGCAGTGCGGAGGCGATGACCCGTCCGTCCGCGGAAATGCTGGGCGAGATCATCCAGGAATTCGCTTTTCCCGGCAACCTTGAGATCTGATCCCGGGTGGTCACTGTAAGCTGATCGGACGGCCAGCCCAGCAGCAGCGCAGCTTTGGGCATGCGTGGCAACTTCTGTTTCTGTGCCCCCGAGAGTGGTCTGAGGCTCACCGACTGAGATACGATGAGCGCTGCCATCAAGATCGGTGAAAGGCGCATTTCCTTCGTCCTTAGACAGCTCCAAGCGTAATGTGCATGGACGGCCGGGAAGCAGCAGTTGTGACACATTTCAGAGTGACACAATCGCATCCCTACGGAAGCTACCGTGGCCTGACAGAACATGCGTACGTGGAGGCGAGCGCGCTCAAAATCAAGGCTGAACGCCTGTCCGCCATCCTTGAACATGGGAAGGTGAAGATCTACACACAAGTTTAGATAAGGCTCGGAGTCCACCGCGTTTGTCGAGGAGCGTCTCTCGACCTGGAGTCAGGGCCAGCCAGCCGCTTACTTTGTGGGGTTCTTACTGGTGCCCGGAGGGGGACTTGAACCCCCACGACCGGTAAAGGTCTGCGGATTTTAAGTCCGCTGCGTCTGCCAGTTTCGCCATCCGGGCGGCAGAGTGATGCGCGTTGCTCTCGAATTATCATAGCCGCCCCGGAAGCAGCAGTGCCGAAGAGAGATTGAGGACGGTACTGGTCGGAGTCTACACGTAGAACCGCAATCGCAGATGCAGGGCCACAGGGCGGTGGTCGAGTTGCGGTAAGACTATTGAGGATGCCGAAAGAGGATGTTTTCCCCGTCGAGCTTATATTCCGCGGAACAGACGTCACCGCCGCAGATCATGGCCTCGCCGGCGCAAAGCTGGCGACGCGTAATCAAGCCCATGGTGCCGCAACGCGGACAGGACATGACAGCGACGTAGGGATTTTGGGCGTTGCCCAGCTTGGACTGATTCTCCAGGACGAAAACCGTACCCGGGTCCATCCGTTCGGGGATCCATTCTTCGAGATACTGCAAGTCGGTTGACATCCTGCCCTCCGGGTGTTCGACGTAACGGAGCAGCGTTCAATTGATCCCACCGCTCTGTTGTGCAACAACAGCAGGCTGCGAATGGTTCGCCAGAGGGTGTGTGTTCTCTGGTTGGAATTCAGTCTTGCCGTGAGCGGGGCGTTGCGTCAAATGGAATCCGGCTAAGCCCCGTACCCAACGGGGTACTCTGCTACATCGAATGGGTCACTTGGATAGAAACAACAGTAATCGCAAAGTTGCGGTAGCTGGATGTTTTCGAGCTCTTAGAGGCGCAACATCCGGCGTATTGGATGCCCGTGAAGATTACGTTTCATTCCAATTCATCGAGCCGCGGTTAATCGGCTCTGTTCATTAGACGCAGCATCGATGTCTCGGTAGGTCTCAATATTGCGCAGAATCGCCTCGACGTACTCGCGTGTCTGGGTGAACGGAATCGACTCAACGAATTCATCCATACCGGTGTAGGGACCGGCTGCTTCCCAATCAGCCACCCGTTCGTCGCCGGCGTTGTAGGCAGCGAGCGCGTACTCCGACACCCCGCCGAAGTGATCGAGCATGTGGCGCAGATAGCGGGTACCGAGGCGAATGTTGGTGTCGGGATCGAGAAGCTGGTAAGTCTCGAAGTGGGAAATGCCTTCTTCCCTGGCCATCGCCTTGCCGACGGAAGGAAGCAACTGCATAAGTCCCCAGGCATTCGCGTAAGAAACGGCGGAAGGATTGAACTCGGATTCCTGCCGGATGAGGGAAGCGACCAAATAAGGATCAAGATTGTTTTTGGCCGACTCTGTCTTGATGGTATTCCAATACGGTTCGGGAAAAAGAATACGCCAGTATGGAAGCGGAATCGAGCTAATGGATGCAGTGGCCGCGTAAGGCAATGCGCGCTTGAGCGCACGCATGGCGCGGAAAGTTTCGCCGAAGGATGCATAGATCTGCGCCTCGGCCAATGCGCTCCACTTGCCTGAGTCCGGGTCGGCAGCGATCTCACGCGGGATGTATTCATTCAACCCGGCGTTGGCGAGGAGACGTGCCTTAGCGAGATGCTCGCTGTCTTCAGGAAAGCTTTCGTCGAGAGGCGGTACCGGCGGTGCCTTCATGGTGTCCAAATCGGGTGCCGCGACCGGTTGCAACGAGCCAAGAACGGCGAGACGTTTGCGCGCCATCTGCGCGTAGAAGAAGTGCTGGTAGACCCTGACAATTGCCCGGTAGTTCGCCGCGGCGGACGCGGGCCGGTGGTCCTGTGTTTCGTAGAGACGGGCACGCCAGTAGAGCGCGGCTACAGTTTCAGCAGCGCTGGGGTACAGGTGAATCTGCTCGTCGAAGATGCGCGCGGCATCGGGGTAGAGGCCCTGCCGGTAGCTGAGCCATCCGGCGCGCCAATGTGCGGGCGCCGCGTTTTTGTTTTGAGGAAAGTGCGCCGCGAGATAACTGTAATAGGCGACGGCCTTAGGGTAATCGCGGGACAGCAAATACATATTGCCGCTGGAGAAGAGCGCTTCGGCAAGCCACTCACTTTGCGGGAAGCGCGCTTTCATCTGTTCGACAAGGCTTTGCTGTTCGGCCTGGTCGTTGCGGGTGCGGGCCAGTTCTACTAATAGATAGGAACGGCGCGCGCCATTGTCGTCGTCTGTGTTGGCCAGCGCTTCTGCCTGGGGCTTGGTGAGGCGCTTGAGTTTCAGATCGCAGGCGGCAGCGGCCACGGCAAAAGCATCACGCTCGGATTCAGGCAAACCGGCCTGGCGGGCGAGCGCATGATACTGATCGGCAGCTAATCCATAGCGGCCGGCGTTGTAGTAGGCATCGCCGAGGCTGCGCAATTCGGTCGAAGTGAGATTCACTTCGGCGCCGCCGGCGGTAAGTTGGGCGCGCGCCTTTTCCGCTTCGGGGCTTAGAGGATGGTCGAGCAGGACCGTTTTGAAGAAACGGTCGGCGTCCACTTTCTGGCCGCGCGCCAGGGCAACTTGTGCCCGCGCGAACTCGAAGCCGGGACGGTCAGCCGATGCGGTTTGCAAACCGGCTGCGATCACGCGTTCTGCGCCGGGCAGGTCGTTCATCGCCAACAGAACCTGGGCCTCGAGCTCCGGCGCCTCCACGACGAAGACGCTGGTTGGATATTTCTGGACGAAGCCTTTAAGCAGCGCCTCTGCTGCGGCCTCGTTCGCTGCTTCGTGATCGGCACGAGCTGCAAGAAAGTCCGCGTAATCGTCGAGAACGTCGCTGACCTTATTGGTCATGTTGAAACTCGTTGCCGCCTCGGCAAAACGGCGATCTGTGAGATAGGCATGGCCCAGCGCGAGATAAGCGGCAGCCTCGGCATCGCCGGAGTGCTCGTGGGCAAAGCGGGTGACGCCATCGTAAGCGGCAGGTGTACGCATGGTGGCGAGCTGCTGCGCCATGGGTCGCAAGTCAGCAGAAGCAACGAATGCCTGCTTGATGCGAATAGCCCGAGCGGAAGGCGCGCGATGGCGCCGGGCGCTCACGGCATGGGCGCTACGGGTGCGTGCACTCGCGGTGGAGTGGCCGGTGGTGTGCTTCTTCCTCGCAGCGTGCGTTGTCTTTTTCTTTGTCGTAGAGTGCGACGGCTTTGCTACAGGCTTTGCCGGTGTGTCTGATGAGTCGGCGGATTGCCCGATGACTGGCGTGACGGTCAGCAGCGCGGCCAACAAACCCGCCAGAAGGCGAGCGGGAAGCGATGCGGAGGCGGAAGAAACGGGGGACCTCATAGATTCACTGTAAGCTGGTTTTGCCCTCACGGAGCATTCGCGAACCAGCAGAATTACCGCTGGTACCAAACTGAATGCAGAAGTAGGAATTGGCGTGGCAACGCCCGATGTAGTGAACTGGCGGCTCATGGAGGCAGCCCATGGAACAGCGGATCAGCATTTTGACGCTTGGAGTCAAGGACCTGAAACAAAGCACGGCCTTTTTTGAAAGGCTTGGATGGCGGAAATCCAATGCAAGCAATGAGGCCATTACGTTTTTTCAGACGGGAGGGATGGCGCTGGCGTTGTACCCTCGAGCGGAGCTGGCGAAGGATGCTCGAGCGGAAACCGAAGGAACGGGCTTCTCCGGAATGACCATCGCTTACAACGCCCGCAGCAGGCAGGAAGTGGACGCGGTGCTCGGCGCGGTGAAAGCGGCTGGGGCGAAAATCTTGAAACCAGCGGAGGACGCGTTCTGGGGCGGATATTCGGGATATTTTGCCGATATGGACGGCTATGCCTGGGAAGTGGCCTGGAATCCGCATTTCCAGTTAGCTGAAGACGGGAGCATTCACCTGCCGGACTGAAGAAATCCCGGGTGTGCGTGTCTTGGTACCCTGCCCCAGCGTCCGTTACACTGGAGAGGCAGAAAATCGAGTTGAAGACAGTGACAGATTCCCCGGACGATTTCTCGCAACCAACCGCCATGGCGACCATCCAACCAATTGCAGGAGAAAACGAGCAGCATCCCGATGTGGCCCTGGTTGAAAGGGTCCGCGGAGGTGATGTCTCGGCCTACGACACGCTGGTACGCAAGTACGAGCGGCAGATCTTCAGGATTGCGCAGCACATTACGCAGAATCGTGAAGACGCCGAAGACGTAATGCAGGATGCGTTTCTAAAGGCGTACGAGAAGCTCGAACAGTTCCAGGGAAACTCGAAGTTCTACACATGGCTAGTACGCATTGCAGTCAACGAAAGCCTGATGCGCCTGCGCAAGCGGCGCACCGGCAAAATGGTCTCGATCGACGAGGATGTGGAGACCGAAGAAGGCAGCGTACCGCGCGACCTGGCGGACTGGGCTCCCGACCCGGAACAGAACTATACGCAGTCAGAACTGGCCGAGATTCTGCGCAAAACGATACAAGGATTGCCGCAAGGATTCCGAGTGGTGTTTGTGCTGCGAGATGTGGAAGGACTTTCTACGGAAGAGACGGCGGAAACGCTGGGGCTGAGCGTTCCGGCGGTCAAATCGCGGCTGTTGCGTGCGCGGTTGCAGTTGCGCGAGCGGCTTACCCGCTACTTCCGGCAGAAAAAGGGTGGTGAGAAGTGACCTGCACTGAGTTTCTGGCCCAACTCGATGACCTGATCGATGATGAAGTGACTGCGGAGATGCGCGCTGACCTCAAAGAGCATCTCCGTGGCTGCGACCACTGCGAGGTCACGCTGAACACGACACGGAAGACCATCGAAATTTACCGGTCCCATGAGATCTACGATTTGCCGAACGACCTGCGCGACCGTCTGCATTCGGCCATCATGGCGCGCTGCAAGAAGGGCTGCTGAACCGGAGCTTGACCAGTTATATACAAGCTGATTTCTCTACAGGACTTTAACTTTTAGAGAGTGTGCGCCCGGTTAGTTCCTTTCCTTGTTCAGCACCAGCGCCTTCTTCAAGGCTGAGGCGATCCGTCTCCTTATTTCTGTAACTTAAGAGACCTTCCCTACCACAACTTTCTCCGTAGAATGGCGTCATTGCCTACAGCCGCCCGGGTTGCGTCCCGTGCCCGGCCTATCGCCCATTCCAGGAACGTGAAGAATGTTAGGTTTACGCCAGGCAGTGGCTACGGCCCTCTGTTTTGTTCTTGCGGCCCCGGCGACCTCGGGTTGGCCGCAAGCGCCGTCGGCATCACCGACCGCGGCCGCGGGGCATGCGAAAGGCCGTGCCGCCTATCAATCTACTCAATTGAAGGGTGATGAACGGATCATGCATGCACTGAACCGCTTCACCTTCGGTCCTCGCCCAGGCGATGTAGACGTTTTACGTGCGATCGGCCTGGACAATTGGTTCGAGCAGCAATTGCACCCGCAAAGCCTGGATTTGACGGATCTCGACGCTCGCCTGAGCGAGTATCCGGCCATGCAGTGGAACACCGCCGACCTGCTCTTTCGGCTGCCGAGCAATGCGCTTATCCGCCAGGCGCTGAACGGCAAATACACGGTTCCGGAGCGCGGCATTGAGCACGCTATCTACGAGAACCAAATGGAACGGGTGTCGGCGAAGCAGCAGGCCAAGGCGCAGAACAAGGAAGTAGCGGCAAACGCGCCTCTGGCGCCCGCCGGGCAGCCGCCCGCTGCAATGGGCGGAACGAACACCATGAGCGGCGAAGGAGAACGCGCAGAAAATCCCGTGCCAATGGCCAAGGAACCCGCCAGTGCCGCGTCCGCGCCAAGCGAACCGGGACAGATGAACATGGCCACCGCAGACAACGAACCGACTTTGACTGTGACCACAGCCGAGATCGATGCCGTGCTCGACTTGCCACCGGGGCAGCGGGTAGCGCGCCTCGCGGCCATGCGCCAGTCGGAGATCGATGCATTTCTTCATGCGTTGAAGCCGCTCGAGAAGGTGCAGCTGGCTGCGGGCCTCACCCCTGAGCAGAAACAGCTCATCGGGGCGCTTGATAATCCAGAGCGCGTGGTTGCCGAGGAATTGATTGCGCAGCGCCTGACGCGCGACATCTATTCGACGGCGCAGCTGCAGGAAGTGATGACGGACTTCTGGTTCAATCACTTTAATGTTTACCTGCGCAAGAACGAGACGATGCCCTATGAGCTGGTGAGTTATGAGCGGGATGTGATTCGACCGCACGCGCTGGGCAAGTTTGAAGATCTGCTGGAAGCAACGGCACACAGCCCCGCAATGATGATGTATCTCGACAACTCCGAGAGCATCGGGCCGCATTCGATGGCAGCGGAGCGGGCAGAGATTGCTGCGGCGCGCCGGCCCGGAAATCAGAAGAAGGTTCACCAAGGTCTGAACGAGAATTACGCACGCGAGCTGATGGAGCTGCACACACTGGGCGTGAACGGCGGCTACACGCAGGCAGACGTCACACAGGTGGCGCGCATTCTTACGGGTTGGACTGTTGAGCAGCCGCTGCGTGGCGGTGGTTTCGCATTTGATCCGAATCGTCACGAACCGGGCAATGTAAAGGCGCTGGGACAAAAGTTCAAAGATCGCGGCGAGATGGAAGGCCGAGACTTGTTGCATTACCTGGCCACTCGGCCGGCGACGGCACAGTTCCTTTCCCGCGAGCTTGCCCTGCGGTTCGTAAGCGATGAACCACCGCAGAGCCTGGTGGATCGATTGGCGAAGTCCTATTTGTCAAGCGGCGGCGACATCACTGCGATGCTGCGCACTTTGTATCGCTCGCCGGAGTTCTGGTCTACCACGACGTATCGCGCCAAGGTGAAAACCCCGCTTGAATTTGTGGTCTCAGCGGTGCGCGCGACCAATGCGAATACCGCAAATCTAAGGCCAATTGCGGAGGCGCTGCGCCAGATGGGAATGCCTCTGTATGGCTGCGTGCCGCCGACGGGTTATGACTGGAAGTCTTCGTCGTGGGTGAGTACGGGGGCGCTGGTCGACCGGATGAATTTTGCGCTGAACCTTGCGGCGAACCGCCTGCCAGGCGTTACGACGGACTGGAAGCCGCAGACGGAGGATCCAGCTCAGCCGGCTGTAGCACAGAACGCCGATCCCGCTGCGGAAGAGACACGCTTAGAAGCCATGCTAGTCGCCGGCGGGGTGAGCGATTCGACGCGCGCTGCGGTGCTCGATCAATTTCAGAAACAGATGGGGCAGAGCAACAATGGCGCCGTGCCGCAACCGGTAGCGGCTATCGCGCGGGCGGGACAAAAGCCTGCGGCCAATGCTGTTGCGCTGGAACGGAAAGATCAATTGCTGGCAGGCCTCCTGATCGGTTCACCGGAGTTTCAGCGCCGCTAGTAAGGATGGGAACCATGCAGATGAATCGCCGCTTCTTTCTCCACAAGGGTGCGCTGGCGCTGGCCGGCACGACGGCCATTCCGCAGTTTTTGGTGCGCTCGGTGCTGGCGCAGACCCAGACCGCTCCGAATCGACGGCTGGTTGTCATTTTTCAGCGCGGTGCGGCGGACGGCTTGAACATCGTGGTTCCCTATCGCGAGAAAAATTACTACGCGATGCGGCCCAGCATAGCGATTCCACAGAACCAGGTGCTGGATTTGGATGGCTTCTTTGGGTTGCATCCGTCGCTGGCGTCCCTCCAGCCTCTCTATGCGCAGGGTCATCTCGCCGTGGTGCAAGCGGTGGGCTCGCCTGACATGTCGCGTTCGCACTTCGATGCGCAGGATTACATGGAATCGGGCACTCCTGGATTGAAAAGCACGCAGGATGGCTGGCTGAATCGTGCACTGCAAGCAGAAGACAAGCGATGCCATTGCGAGCACACGCCGTTTCGTGCTGTGGCGCTCGGTGCTGATGTTCCACGGACTCTGGCTGGTTCGGTGCCTGCCATTGCTCTGAACAATGTAAATACGTTTGCAGTCGGGGGCCGCGGCCCAGTTCCCTCGCCTGCTGCCAGTGCATTTGAGGCAATGTATGCCGACAGCGGAGACCGCATTCTTCACTCGGCTGGAGATGAAACGTTTGAGGCGGTAAAGATGTTGCGCGCGGCAAACCCAGGCCAGTACGTACCATTAGCCGCCGCCAATTATCCGAACTCCGAATTTGGCAACAATATGAAGCAGATTGCGCAATTGTTGAAGGCCGATCTTGGAGTGGAAGCGGCGTTCACCGACGTAAGCGGCTGGGACACGCATCAGAACCAGGGCAGCGTCAATGGTCAGCTGGCGAACAGGCTGCGCGATTTCTCCGACAGCATTGCTGCCTTCTGGCGCGATATGGGCGATGGCGCTGGAAATATTACGCTGGTGACCATGTCGGAGTTCGGGCGGACGGCGCACGAGAACGGAACCGGCGGAACCGACCATGGCCATGCGAACGCGATGTTTGTGCTGGGCGGCGAAGTGAAGGGCGGCAAGGTCTACGGCAAGTGGCCTGGGCTGGCAAACGAACAGCTCAATGAAGGCCGCGACCTGGCGCTGACCACCGACTATCGCGAAGTTCTGGGAGAAGTGGTGTTGCGCACGCTGGGAGCAACCAATCTTGAAGGGGTATTCCCTGGCGCACATGTCGCGCCGAGCAGCTTCCTGCGGCTGGTGTAGGCCTCGCAACAGCTGCGGGATGCCCCATCCTTTCCGCATTCTGTGTGGAAAGGATGGGGAACGAACTGCGTTACTCAGTCCGCAAGGCTTCTGTGGGACTGACCGATGCGGCGCGATAGGCCGGCAAAAAGCTTGCGGCCATTGAGGCTGTTCCAAGCACGAGCGCCACTCCAAACAGCGTCAGCGGATCCCAGGCCTGAACGCCAAACAGCACGCTGCGCATCAACATGCAAGCTCCCACAGCGCAAACAAGCCCGATGCCAACTCCGAGCGCCGTCAGCCATCCTGCCTGTCGCATGACCAAGCCGTAAACGGCACTGCGTTGCGCACCGAGTGCCATGCGGACGCCGATCTCTCGCGTCCTGCGGCTCACGGAGTAGGCGATGACGCCATACAGGCCGACAACGCCCAGGACGAAAGCCATAACTGCAAATCCTCCGACGAGCCAGGTGGAGAAGCGGTGGAGAAGAGACGATTGCGTCGTTTCAATCTGATCCGTCATGGTGAGTTCGCCATACGCGCCGAGGTTGCGATCGATGCCATGGAGTGTGGCGACGATGGTGGGCAGCATGGACTTTTCATCCTGCGTGGTGCGGACGGCGACGGCAAAATAATTGTCGGCGGTCTGATCGATGGGCGCATATTCGGCCGGCCAGAGTTCCTGATCCAAACCGCCTTCGCGCAGATCCGCGACGATACCGACGATTTCGCGGAATGAATTTGGGGTCAGACCGTCATCAGCCAGCTTTTTGCCGATGGGATCTTCGCCGGGAAAGTATTTGCGCGCGAGGGTCTGATTGATGACAATGACGTGCGGCCTTTGATCCACGTCGTCTGAGGTGAAGACGCGTCCGCGAACAAGCCTTGCCTTGAGAGTGGCGAAGTAATTGGGGCTGACGTCGCGTTGGTTGACCTCGTTATGTTCTCCGTGGAAGGGCTTGCCGACGATGCGGATCCAATCGGTATTGCAATTGCAGTCGACGGGGAGATTGGATGTGAGGCCGACGGACTGCACTCCCGGCAGCGCCAGCAGCCTACGTTCGATTTCGCGATAGAGGGGAAGCAACTGTGCGTTTTGGGGATAGAGCTTGTCGGGCACATTGATCTGTACGGTGGCGAGGTGGGAGGTATCGAAGCCGTTGTCGACATGGAGCAGGCGGTAGAAGCTTTGCCCGAGCAAACCTGCGCCGACCAGAAGGATGACGGCAATGGCGAGTTCAACGACGACCAAATTTGCGCCGAGCCTGCGCCAGAGGCTGCCGGCGGAGCCGCGGTCGCCATCGCCGAGCCCATCGCGAATGTCTTGAAACGAGAGGCGCAGGATGGGGGTTGCCGCGAGCAGGAGCGCGGCGAGGAGCATGACCGCTGCGGCGAAGAGGCAGGTGTGGAGGTTGAGGCCGACGAGTTTGAGAAAGGGGATGCCGGCGGCAAGATTTTCCGGAATCATTTTGGTGAGCAGGATCATGACCCAGGTTGAAACGAGCAGTCCTCCCGCGCCACCGGCGATGGCCAAGAGCAGTCCTTCCGTAACGAACTGGCGCACCAGACGCTTCGGCGTGGCTCCCAGAGCACCGCGTACGGCGATTTCGCGGCGACGGCTTTCGGATCGCACGAGCAGAAGGCTGGCGACATTGACGCAGGCGATGAGGAGAAGCAAGCCGGTTGCGGCGAGCAGGGTGAGCAGAATGGCCCGCATGGGACCGACGATGATTTCAGATAGGGGCAACACGCTGGCGCCCTGGCCGAGGTTGGAGTCTGGAAATTGCTTGGCGAGCTGTTGCGCGATCGATTCCATTTCGGCGCGCGCGGCCTCGAGGGTGACTCCATCTTTCAGACGTCCGATGCCGTCGAGGTTATGGCAACTGCGCCGGGATTCGCAACCAGGGCCCTTGTCGAGCAGGGGGACGAAGAACTCTCCGTTGCCGCGCGGGGCGAAGGCGAATTCACGGGGCAGGACACCGACGATGGTGTAGGCATCGCCGCTGAGGGTCACGGAGTGGCCCACGATGTCGCGGCGCGCGCCGAATCGCTTGAGCCACGTGCCGTAGGTAAGGATGACAATTTTTGGTTTGCCGGGAAGGTCTTCGCCGGGCAGGAACACGCGACCGAGGAAGGGCTGGACGCCAAGAGTGGAGAGGAAGCCATCGCTGACGCGCACGGCGGGAACCGGCACAACACCATCCGGCGAGGCCATCAGATAGCCATTGCCTGCATAGACCTCGAGCGAGCTAAGGGAATGGTTCATGCGCTTCCAATCTTCGTAGTCGGCGCGAGAGAGATTGGAGCGCGGGAACATGGAGGATTTTTCGTCGACGGAGACCAATCGGTTGGGATTCGTGAAGGGCAGTGGCTCGAGTAATGCGGCATCAACGAAGCCAAAGATGGCAACGGTAACGCCAATTCCAAGGGTGAGGATGAAGATGGCGGTCAGCGCGAATCCGGGATTTTTCCGCATCTGGCGGAAGGCGTAGTGGAGGTCCTGGAAGACAGACTCGACGCTGAATCCGATGATTTCGTGGCTCTGTTCGTTAAGGCGTGCTGAATTTCCGAACTGCTTTCGGGCTGCGGCGCGGGCGACCTGCGGCGCAGTGCCGGAGGCGATCAGTTCCCTTTCCATCTCGGCACGGTGGAATGCCATTTCTTCTTCCAATTCGCTGTGGAAGCGATTGCGGCGCAAAAGAAGCGAGAGCTTTTTGAAGAAGACCGACACTGTAGCCATTCAGGCCTCCTGCGCGTCGTTGAGGACGCGGCCAATCGCTTCAATCATCTGTTCGAATTGCGACACTTCGAGTCCAAGCTGTTTGCGGCCTGCGGCGGTCAAAGTGTAAAAACGCGCACGGCGGTTGGTTTCTGTCATCTTCCACTCGGCTTTTACCCACCCTTGAAGCAGCAGGCGCTGCAATGCCGGATAGAGCGAGCCTTCTTCGACGGTGAGAACGTCGTCTGAGAGCCGTTTGATGGAGAGCGCGATGCCGTAGCCATGCAGGGGTGCCCGGGTGAGGGTTTTCAGGATCAGCATGTCGAGGGTGCCGGGCAAAAGATCGGGTTTCTTCGCCATGACTGACATATAGGTTATCTATGGGTAGCCCGTCAATGGGAATGTGACGAAGTACAGGATTGAGACGGTGATCATCCTGGCGCGTAAAAGCAAAGGCCCTGAGGATTTGGAGCCTCAAGGCCTTCCGGGTGCAGATTGTGACGCAATGAGATTCAGTGCTTCGCGTACATATCCATGACATCTTTGCGGAGTTCCAAACGGCCAGACTCACGGGTGTAAAACATGTGACCGCCCGGGTATTCGTGTACGGATACACGCGTGGGATCACCCATCACCGGCATTTGATCGACGGTGAGGACCGAGCCCATGAAAGGACAGGAAAGATCATTCCATCCATGGACAATCATGACGCGCAGCTTGGGATCGGCGGCGACGGCCTCGCGGAGCTGTGGGACAGAGCCGGTACGGAGATCGTCGTCGCGGTCCCAGAGCCGGTTGACATCGTAGGAAAGGGCGTTGTAGCGCGCGTCGACTTTCCAGCCTACTGTGCGAGTAATAAAGTCCACCATCGCAGTTGTCATGGGTGCGATGATGCTTGCGAGGATGGGGTCGTTGGCACGTTGTTCTGGCGCGAACGGGAAGGGATCAAACGAAGTTACGTTGGAGTCGTAAATCGAGCTCAGCTTCCCTTCTTCACGGAACGCCTCGCGCAGATAAGCGCCCGTTTCCAGCCTGCCGCCAGAGAATTTAACGAAGGCCGGATCGAGGCCAGTCATGTCGGTCACTTTCTGGATCATGGCCTTTTGCGCGTCGGGGTCCGAGCGACCTTTGAGCAACGCCGCAGCGTAGTCGCCCCGGGTGTAGGCGATTACATCCTTCATTGCTTCGGGCGTAAGTTTCTTTTCGCGCTCCAGGTGGGCCGCGGTGATCGAAGGCAGTGTAAGCATCCAGGGAAGCGGCGAAAGGTCCTCGTTGTCGTCGGCGGACGGGTTGAGATAGGGCGACACCAGAACGACGCCGTTCATGGCCACACCGAGCTGCGATTGCAGATAGTAGGTAACTCGCGGACCACGGAAACCGCCGTAGCTCTCGCCGACAAGATATTTGCGCGAGCCGAGCCGATCGTTTTTTACGAGCCAGTCGTAGATGACGCGTGAAAGATATTGGATGTCAGGCGAGGTCGAGTAGAAGAGCTTTTTGCCATCCGCTTCGGGGACCGTTGAGCGGCTGAACCCTGTACCCACTGGATCGATGAAGACAAGATCGGTGAAATCAAGCCAGGTGCCAGGATTGTCAGAGAGAGAAGTGGGATCGGAAGGGCTATCGCCTTCGTTTCCAGCCTGCAGATGCTTAGGGCCGATCGCTCCAAAGTTCAGATAGACGGACGAAGCACCGGGTCCGCCATTCAAAGCAAAAGTCACCGGGCGATTGTCGCCGTCCACGGTGTACGCAGTGACGACGACTTCGCCGGCGGTCTTGCCATCTTTGTCGCGCACGGGCAAAGCGCCTACGGTGACGGTGTACTTCAGGACTTTCCCATCGAGTTGAATCGACTGCTGCGTATGGGCATCGGGTGGGAGCGGGGGCGGGGCGGACTTGTCGTCTGCGGGCTTATCTCCGCCCGAAGTTTTGGCGGCCGGAGGAGCCGGTTTATCCGCTTGCGCCTGTACCAAAATTGAAGAACCTGCCAGGCAACACAATGCGAGAGCGAGGGTCACCGTGCGCCCAAAGGGAAGTTTCAGGCTGAAATCACTCATTGAGCTAAGATACACGGCGACTGGGACAGGCTGGCAGTCTCGCTGCCCCATCGTTTAACCTCAGAAGTGGCATGAGACCCAAGTATTTCTTTCTTGCAACTGTATTCGCCGTCGCCGCGGGCGCATGCGCCCTGGGGCAGGACTCAACGAAACCCGCCGAACTTCCGGATGCGCCGCAAGCCACGGCCGCCGTTTTGATTCGGCCGAACGGTCCGACAGTTGTGATGGACACCTCGATGGGCCGCATCACCTGCCAGTTCTTTCAGAAACAGGCACCCAATGCTGTGGCAAATTTTGTAGCGCTGGCCACGGGAACGAAGGATTGGACGGATCCGGTGACCAGCAAGAAGCAACACCACAAGCCGCTGTATGACGGGACGACCTTTCATCGAGTGATCCCGGGATTCATGATCCAGGGCGGCGATCCGGCAGGCAATGGAACGGGCGATCCGGGCTATGCTTTCGACGACGAATTGGATCCGGATTTGAATTTTGACGTAGCGGGGCGCCTGGCCATGGCCAACTCCGGCCCCAACACGAATGGAAGCCAGTTCTTCATTACGACGCAGGCCTATCCTTCGCTGAACCAGCACTACACGCTCTTTGGACAGTGCGACGATGCAAGTGTGGACGTGGTGAACGCGATTGCGGGTGTCGATCGCGACGGAAGCGATAAACCGCTCACGCCCGTAGTGCTGAAGAAAGTCACAATCGTACCTGAGGGCCAACCTATGCCTCCGGCACCGGCAGCGCCGCCGCAACCTGCGCCGGCTGCACCCAAACCGTAATTACTTCCATTGGATCTGTCTGCGTGCATCCGATGCACTGCCGGTAGTTCCCTACTTAGCAATTCAACTGAAGGAGATTGCATGGCACTCGCACCCGGAACCTACGCCGTATTCACGACAACAGAAGGCAAGATTACCGTTCGCCTTTTCGAGGCTGAGGCGCCCATTACGGTCAAGAACTTTATCGAACTCGCCGAAGGCGGCAAGGAATGGACACACCCGACCACGCGGGCCAAGTCCTCCGGCAAGCTGTATGACGGAACGATCTTCCACCGTGTGATTCCCGATTTCATGATCCAGGGCGGGGACCCGGCTGGGAATGGGATGGGCGGCCCAGGTTATCGATTCCAGGACGAGACGAGCGGTTCAAAGCACAAGTTCGACAAGCCGGGCAAGCTGGCCATGGCCAACTCCGGACCCAACACGAACGGATGCCAGTTCTTCATTACCGTGGCGCCTACGCCGTGGCTTACCGGGAACCACACCATCTTTGGTGAGGTCGTCGAAGGACAGGAGATCGCAAACAAGATTTCCAAAGTTCCCACGGCGGCACAGGACAAGCCCCGGACGCCGGTGGTGTTGGAGTCTGTAACGATTGAGCGCGTAGCCTAAGCGGTAAAACTTAGTCTTCATCGGCGGCCTTGAAGGTTCTCGCATCGAGGCCGCTGAAAACATCTCTTCCTACCCTTCTTTCATTTCTGTAGCTCTGCGGCCTTCGATCTGCCCGGCGGAAAGGAGTCCATCCCCATGGATAAACCGTCGCAAACATCACCGCGAGCGAGCCTGAGCGACTACCTCGCAGCCGAACGCACGCTGCTGGCTTGGATTCGGACCGGGCTGGCACTGATGGGTTTCGGATTCGTGG
>DATHMP010000053.1:0-145448 GCA_035487015.1 Occallatibacter sp.
CCCTTGAAGCCCCAGTCGTTGCGTAAAACGTCCGTCAACAACCAGTGATTGCCCGTTGCCGGCACATCGTTCAGATCCATGTAGGCGCTCATAAACGTGGCCGCACCCGCCTCCTCGGCTGCGTGGAACGGCACCAGGTACACGTTGTGCAGCAACTCTTCAGGAATGTAGGACGAGTCATAATCGCGCCCGCCGTCAGCCGCGCCATAACCGGCAAAATGCTTCACGCAAACCAGCACGCTGTCCCGCCCCACCGTTTCCCCTTGAAATCCCCTCACCTGCGCACGCGCCATCGCCGCACCCAGGTAGGGATCCTCGCCTGCGCCCTCCACAATCCGGCCCCACCGCGCATCCCTCGCAATGTCCACCATCGGCGTAAAGGTCCAGTCGATGCCCGCGGCGCGCGCATCCTGCGCCGCCAGGTGCTGAGCCTGCTCTTCCACGCTCGGGTCCCACGAAGACGCCATCGCCAAGGGCACTGGAAACACCGTCCGATAGCCATGAATCACGTCAAACGCAAAAAGGATGGGGATGTGCAGCCGGGACTTTTCAACTGCCAGGTGCTGCAGCCGGTTAATCTCCTTTACGTCGGTCAGCCATAGAATCGAGCCAACTCGCCCTTGTGTGACCAGTTCATCCGGCTTCTCGTTTCCCAGCATCGGCATGATGATCCCGGACGACTGGTTCATCTGGCCCACTTTTTCGTCGACCGTCATTTTCTTGAGCAATTCCTCAGCGCGCCGGTGCGCCTCGTCGCGGGAAATGGGCGCTGTTTGTGCGATGGAGCCGGCTGAAAGCGCCGCGAGCACGATACAAAACAGAAGGCGCGTGCGGATGAAGTTTTTCATGTTCTTTTCGTTCCTCGTCCTTTTAGGCAAGCGGCAAGCATAGAGCATCTCGAAACGATGCGCCAGAGGCATTGATCGCAGGCCGTGAGGTGAAGAGTAGGCCCCTCACAAAAAAGCGCCCCTCGGTTCGTCCTGCCTGGATGCTTTCCAGGTCTGGCAAACCGAAGGGGCGAGGAGCCGCAATCACAAGAAGCTGCGCTTTGGGGTGCGGCCTTTGCCTTGGTGATCTAGCTCCCCGGCTGGGACACACTTGTGGCACATCTTCTGGACCGACCGGAACTATAATTTCTTGCAGAAAGCGGAAACAGGTTCCATCGGGTACCAGATCGGGAAATCCAGCCCTAAGACGCTTCTTATGTTTCAGATAATCATGTATAGACAAGGTTGATACGTGGACGTATCATACGCACTGCAGCCCAACGAGATCGAAGAGCTGTTCAGATTTCCACACAAGGCGGCTTCATCCAGCCCGGCGCAGCAGTGGAACGCACAGGTGCCTTGATGTGCCTTGGAGTTCGTCGGATCATAGCCCCGCCCATGTGGTCGCCGGCATTTTAGCGCCCTGTCTTTTGATGTGAGGCGTCATGACTGCGGGAGCGCCACCCAAACAAAGACGAGGAACGAGGAATGGCGATTTCGCCAAAATCCACACAAGAACCAGACCAGCTCAATCTTGCTCATATACGTGAGCAGCTCGATCGGCTACTGGTTCACCCCTTGTTTGCCAACAGCAAGCGTTACCCCGCGCTCCTTGCCTATGTCGTCGATCAGACTCTTCAGGGCAATGCAGCCGAGCTCAAGGAGCGCAGCATCGGGGTAGAAGTCTTTGGCCGGTCGCCCAGCTACGATGCCAATGCCGACCCCGTCGTTCGTATTACAGCCGGCGAGGTGCGCAAGCGTCTCTCGCAGTACTACTACGACGCGGCCCATGCCTCTGAGCTGGTCATTGAGCTGCCGGTGGGTTCTTATGTTCCTGTCTTCCATCAACAAGAACCCGAACCCCCACAAGAACCGTCGGTTGTTTTCTCAGAGGTTGCCTCTGTGGCTGCCGTCGGGGAAACCCGTAAACCGAATCGTTGGCTCTGGCCCCTCGCAGGCGCGCTTGTCCTGCTGGCGGGCGCCGCCGGCCTGGAAATCGGAATGCGCTATCACCCCCCGATTCTTCAACCGCCCCCTACCAACATCGATCGCTTCTGGGAACCAGTGATTGCGAGCGCGAATCCGGCGACGTTCTGCCTCGGCGAACCGGCAAAGAATCTCGATGCAGCAACCATCGACAACTACGACGCGCCCATCACCCCGCCGCCCCCTGAAAAGCTTTATGTCCGCCTGCATTATGCAGGCAATCTCGCGCTCGCCGATGTCATCACCCTCACTCGCACCGTGGCTGAACTGGAATCGCACCAAAAAACCTTCCGTGTCGTTCCGGCATCCGAGGCAACTTTTGCGCAGCTGCGTGAGGGTCCGATCGTGCTGATCGGAGCCTTTGATAACATCTGGACCTTGCGCGTCACCCAGAAACTCCGTTTCGGTTTTGAGTCGAAGGACGGCGTCGCCTCGCTCGTCGATCGAAACAGCCAGAAAGACACTTCTTGGGCTACAGCCTGGGATCTTCCTTACCAAAAGCTGTCGCGGGATTACGCCATCGTTGCGCGTATCCACGACGACACCACAGGGCAGCCCGTCATCATCGCCGCAGGTATCTCTGAAGAGGGAACTGAAGCTGCCGGCGAAGTCCTGTATAACCCGCTCTATCTCGATTCACTGGTCGCCAAACTGCCCGCAGATTGGCAGCAAAAAAACCTCGAAGCAGTGATCGAGACGCAGGTGATTCAGGGGCACTCGGGACCACCCAACGTTCTTGCCGTCGAGACTTGGTGAGCCTGAAACGATTTCATCCGCAATGGGTCCTTATACCGAAACCTGCCTGCGCGGATTCGTGCACGCCGGCCGTTAGCCCTTCGACTTGGAGGACTTCGCACGCTGGGCAGCCCAGCGTTTCCGCTGCGCATCGGCAATGCGTTTACGCGCATCCGCGCTCAGCACGCGTTTCTTCCCCGCCTTCGCGACGCTGACGCGCTTCTTGGCGGCTAACTTGACGGCAACCTTGCTTGCGCTTGCCAGTAGCGCTCGCACCTGTGTAAGTTTCGCTATCTCTGCATCTATTTCTGCAAGAATCCATTCAGTCGACATGTCTCAAGAATAAATCACTTTCGTTGGAATTCCGCATCGTGGGCCCATACGAACCTTTACAACTAGCCGGAAGCGAATCAATTTGCTTTACCGACAGTTCCATCTTTGTAGGCCTTCTGGAGAATGTAAAAGGCTGCTTTCTTCTTTCCTTGTTCAGAGATAAGTCCTTTGCGATTGAATTCATCCTGAATTCCGACTAGAGGACGATTCGGAGATCGAAAATCCATCAGCACCCACGGGCTCATACCCCGCATCTGCGCGATCTTCTCCAACATTGGCAGTTGATGTCGATAAACATTAGCCTGATACTCTTCTGTCCATCGCTCATTTTCGCCTCCGTGCAGTCCGGCCCTTGCATCGGCGCCAAATTCACTCACAATCAAGGGCTTTTCATAATCGATCTGCCATGTGGTCTGATCCGCGCTCTCAGGATGCCCTTCATACCAGCCGATGTACTCGTTAATTCCGATCACATCGAGCGACTTGCCCAGCGGATCATCGACAATCTTCGTATCTCCCTGCGCCCGCACCAGAAGCGCCGCAGTGATTAACCGCGTCGCATCCAGCGATCGTGCGTGAGTCGCGAGGGAGGAGATAAATTGCGTGCGCGCCGGGTTGTTAGGAGTTTCGTTGGCCATCGACCACAGCACGATGGAGGCATGGTTGCGCGATGTGTTGATCTCTTCGTCCAATTGCTGCGTGGCTTTTGCAAGCACCTTCGGGTTATCGAATTGAAGTGCCCAGTAAACAGGATTCTCTGACCATACGAGTAACCCCATCCGATCCGCTGCGCGTAACATCGTCTCCGCATGCGGGTAGTGCGCCAGCCGCACGTAGTTGCAGCCCAGCTCCTTGGCCCAGCCCAACAGCGTCTCCGCATCCTTTTCGGAGTATGCGCGTCCAGTGCGATAAGGCGCTTCTGCGTGAATGGCTATACCGCGCAGAAAAATTGGCTTCCCATTGAGTAGTATTTGCGTGCCGCGAACTTCAATCGTGCGGAAGCCCATTAGTTCGTCGAGAGTGTCACCTCCTGCCCGAATCCTTACCTTGTAAAGCTTCGGGGTTTCCGGTGACCAACGCACCAGGTTTTTCGCTCGCGCGTGGAATACGGCACGGCCATCTTCGTCGGTCTTTGCGTCCACAACCACGCCCAACTCAGAAATCTCCACCTCGACCTTGTCGCCTGCCTGGGCCCCTTCAACATGCACCCACCCCGCGATCACCGATTCATCGCCGCGTTCGAGATGGAGATCGTACTGATCGATAAACGCTTCGGGCACTTCGATCAGGGAAACTTCACGCGTCAGGCCCCCGTAGTTCCACCAGTCCGTCTCGAGCGTCGGGACATTGTCCTCGCGCCTCGTGTTGTCGACAGCGGCAACGATAAAATTATTTCCTGCGTGCACTGCCTGGGTCACTTCGCAATTGAATGCAGTAAATCCACCCTCGTGCTCGCAGACCTTCTCCCCATTCACCCAGAACCACGAGTGATAATTTGCCGCGCCAATGTGCAGAAACAGACGCGCGTGCTCCTTGGGCGTGTAACGAAAGTCTTTCTCATACCACATCGGGCCTTCGTAGTAGAGCAAGGACTCGCGCTGCGTGTTCCAATCGCCGGGCACTTTCAGCTTCGGTGCGGCCGCGAAGTTGTATTCCGTCGGAAAGACATCGCCAGGCTTCGCCTTGTAGTTAAGAAACCACCCATTCTTCTTTTCTTCATGATGAAAGCTGAAAAGGCCGGAAAAGAACGGGTCTACGATGGAACTCCACTCGCCATTAAGCGAAATCGCAGGTCTGCGGTCCGCTCCAGTCATGACGATCGTGCCGGACGTCGCCTGCGCCCGCGCCCCGCTTGCTGCCACAACACAGAGCGCAACGAAGACCGCAAATCTGCACTCTCTCGCCAATGACAGCGCACGAACGAAGGCCAACCAATTCTGCATCTCGATGATCCTTTGCGAAGCAGCAGGGATGCGCTGCCTTTGCCGCTCAAGTGTCCGCACGCAAACGCAGCGTCCACGAAGCAGCAATCTTATCGCCTCTCCAGCTTGTCTGTATATTGAGCGAGGTGGACGACGGGAAAAGGAAAAGGGGCAGGTTAACTGCCCCTTCTCACTTTCGTTGTTCCATCTCCCGGTGCTACGCGCCTAGATACATCACATGCACATAGGTTCCTAGACGGACGTTGTACGCAAGATACCAGCCATCGTGATCCGGATCGTCATAGATGATGATCTCGTCCGAATCCCAAAGCCAGCCATCGCAGAACGCTACATCCGCCGCCGCAACGCTCCAATACCAGTTGTTGAACCAGAACCTGCCCGGTCCGCCGCCTGCCAGATGCCAGCGAAACGATGGTCCGAATCCTCCGGTAAAGCGCCCGTGCTCCCAGGGGTGATCGAGATGGTAGCTGGCGTCATCGTGGCCAGTGTCGTGACCGATCCACTTGTTGCCCTTATCCACGTGAGGCACATTGGGGTGGCCGGGTTTGTCGCTGAAGTTCTTTTGCGGGCTCGCGGGTACCGGTGTCCCATGAAACGGCGCTGGTCCGTGCGAGGGCGGTTTGATCGGGTGCCCCACGGGCCGTACACCGCCGCCCGGATGTTGCGCGAATACCGGCACAGCGAAGGCAAGCAAGGCAGTCAATGCAAGATGTGCTGCGCGCATAAGTTCCCTCCTGGACGCCCTCAGGTTGCCAACATGGAAAGGTGCTTCACTTACCCCGATAGGTCGTCCCACTAACAATAGATGGAACCCTCCCGCTCCGCGCAAGTTGTTACTTGAAATTCAGTGAAGACCGATCTTGTTGGAACAATATGAGTTATTGCGATACGCATGCCATCTGTAGTCGCAGTGCCGGATTCACTTACTACCGCCAATCCTGAATGAACCACAGCACTCCCGTCTCTCCCCGATGAGAGTTTGAGCCGTGCTCGAGGTTGTGAGGAACGGTCCGGCTCTACGCCACCACTGCCGCTGGCGCACGCCGCCACGCATACAGTGGGAATTGGTTCGCCATCTCCGACACTTCGCCGCGAATCTTCTCAAGCGCAGCATCGTCGCTGCGCAGTGCCAGCGCGCCCGCAATCCACTTCGCGATCTGCCGCATCTCCGCTTCTTTCATACCACGCGTGGTCAGCGCCGGCGTTCCAATGCGAATCCCAGAAGGCTTGAGCGGTGGATTCGTGTCGTAAGGGATTGCGTTCTTGTTCACCGTGATACCGGCCTTGCCCAGAGCCGCCTCGGCCTCCGAGCCCAGAATGCCTTTTTCAAAGACATCCACCAGCAACAGGTGATTGTCCGTCCCACCCGAAACCAGTCGATAACCCGCTTCTTGCAACGAAGTCGCCAGCGCCTTGGCGTTCGCGACAACCTGTGCTGCATAAGTCTTGAACTCCGGTCGCAATGCTTCAGCGAACGCTACCGCTTTGGCGGCAACAATGTGCACCAGGGGGCCGCCTTGCTGACCCGGAAACACCGCCTTATCCACCGCGGCAGCCAGTTCCGTCTCGCCCATCTTTTTCGCACACAGAATCAGTCCCGCGCGAGGTCCACGCAGGGTCTTGTGGGTCGTAGTCGTGGTAATGTGCGCGTGCGGAACAGGCGAAGGATGGACACCCCCGGCTACCAGCCCTGCAATGTGCGCCATGTCGAAGATATAGATCGCACCCACTTTGTCCGCAATCTGCCGCATCCGCGCGAAATCCCATAGACGCGGGTACGCGCTCGCGCCGCCAATAATCGCCTTCGGTCTTTCGCGCTCCGCGATCGCTTCCAGCTCGTCATAATCGATCATTTCGGTGTCGCGCCGCACTGTATAAAAGGTCGGCTTGTAGAGCTTGCCGCTGAAACTCAGTTTGTGCCCATGCGTCAGATGACCGCCGTGCGCCAGGTCCAGTCCCAGAATTGTGTCGCCAGCCTGCAGCACGGCCATATACGCCGCGGCGTTGGCCTGCGATCCCGAATGCGGCTGCACATTGGCATGCTCGGCGCCAAAGATCTGCTTCGCACGGTCGCGTGCCAGGTTCTCCACCACGTCGGTGTATTCGCATCCGCCGTAATAGCGTCGTCCCGGATAGCCCTCAGCATACTTGTTCGTGAAAACTGATCCTGCTGCCTCCAGCACCGCTTCCGACACAAAGTTTTCGCTCGCAATCATCTCCAGCCCATCGTGCTGGCGGAACGCTTCGTGGTCAATGGCAGCGGCAACTTCTGGATCGGCCTGGGCGAGGGAAAGAGCCATGCGGTCAGTCATAACCACGATTTTACGGCAAGGACGCACAATTTCCGTACTGTTGAATTCCCGCGCTCCTCGCTCCACGAACGGGAAGGATTTCGTCACTTACCTGTTGACATTCCGCCTATCACAAATGTATAGGTCGAATAACAACAGGTAGCGCGATGAGTGAAAACAAATCCGACGTTCTGCAAGGCACGCTGGATCTCATGATCCTTAAGACTGTCGAGTCCATGGGCACACTTCATGGGTATGCCATCGCGCGCCGGATCGAGCAGGTCAGCGACAACGCCTTTAGCATCAACCAGGGAACCATCTATCCGGCGCTTCTGCGCCTCGAGCAGCGCGGCTGGATCAAGTCCGAGTGGGGCATGACCGAAACCAATCGACGGGCCCGCTTCTATTCCCTCAGCCGCATCGGCCGCAAAAAAATCGAAGAGGAAACCGAAAACTGGGAGCGCATCGCCGCCACCATGGCCCGCTTCCTGACTCCGTCCAATTAGGAGCCCTCCATGGACTGGATCCGCATACTTCTTACACGAATTTCTTCTCTCTTGCACCGGCGTCAGCTCGATGCCGACCTCGACGACGAACTACGTGCTCACATCGACCTCGCGATCGCCGAGAACCTGAATCGCGGCATGCCACCCGAAGATGCCAGAATCGCTGCGCTGCGTGCGTTTGGCGGGATAACGCAAACCCGCGAAGCCTATCGCAATCAACGCGGATTTCCAATTTTTTCGCAAGGTATCGGAGACCTGCGCTTCGCCTTGCGCCAGCTGCGCAAATCTCCCGGCTTCTCGCTCACTGCCATCCTTACCCTTGCTCTCGGCATCGGCGCCGTCACCTCTGTTTTCACTGTCGTGAACGGAGTCTTGCTCAAGCCGTTCGCGTTCCGCGACCCTGGTCAGCTCGTCGTTGTGCGCGAGGTTGAAGACGAAATCCGCAGCCATGCCGCTTCGATTCCAGACAACTATCGGCACTATCTCCGCTTGAAGCAGACCTCCAGAACTCTCGAAGATGCGGCGATTTTTCAGGAGCACGGCGTGGGTATTTCTCCCGACGGCAATCGCCCCAACCTTGTCGGAGCGCTCGACGCATCTTCAAACTTCTTCCGGATCCTCGGCGTACAACCCATCCTCGGAAGAGACTTTGCCGAAACCGACTCTGTGAAAGGTGCCCCGCCGGTTGTCTTGCTCTCGTACTCGGGCTGGCAGACGTTTCTTCAGGGAAACCCAAAAGTGATTGGCCAGACAATGACTATCGGAGGTTTCCCAGCCACGGTCATCGGTGTATTGCCGCCTGGCTTTCGCTTTCCGCATCTCTCCCTTGCTCCCTGGATCGCTTCCGGCCCTTCACGCGAGATCGAAATCTTCGAGCCGCTGACCCTGAATGATTTCACTCTGAAACAGGATGCTGGAGCCTTCAACTTCAATGTGATCGCCCGGCTCAAAACTGGAGTGTCGCTCTCGCAAGCGCAAACAGAGTTGGATACGCTGCAAAAGGCATATACACTTTCGGCCCATCTCCCCATCCATCTCGGAATCGCACTGACGCCATTCACTCAGGATGTGGCATCTGGCATCAGCGGCGCACTCTGGGTGCTCTTGGCAGCAGTGGGAGCCGTGCTTCTGATCGCGTGCGTCAATTTGGCCAATCTCCAACTCGCACGTGCTGTCTCATCCGAACGGGAAATCGCAGTACGCGCGGCGTTGGGTGCGAGCAAGTTCCGCCTGGTGTGGGCGCGACTCACCGAAAGCATCCTCCTTGCGTGCATGGGAGGCGCAGCAGGAATTGCCCTCGCTTTCTCGGGCGTCCGACTCCTCGTCACATTGGTTCCCTCGGATGTCCCTCGGCTCCATGAAGTGCAGGTGAACTCGCCGGTCTTGCTCTTTGCCGTCGCGGTGTCAATTGCAGCAGCTCTCTTGTTTGGCATCCTTCCCGCATTGCGCTCGCTGCGTGTTCACCCGCAAGCCGCGCTACAGGCAAATTCTTCACGCACGGTCAACACGCAGGAAGGCCGCCAGACACGGAGCGTTTTGATCGGAGCCCAAGTCGCCTGCACCATCGTTCTTCTAATTGTCACGGCGCTCGCATTGCGCAGCTTCTCCCGCTTGCTGCACCAGGATCGCGGCTTCGATTCGAGCCATGTCACGCTCGCCCAAGTCGATTTGTTCGCGCCCCAATATGACGACAAATTGCCGAATGTGAAAGCCGTAAAGCTGGCCTTTGCTGACCGCGCGCTTGCCGCACTCGCTCGTTTGCCCGGAGTGCAGTCCGTCGCGCTCACCAGCGCCGCTCCACTCACCGGCGAAACCTGGGTCGACGACCTCACGCGTCCCGATCATCCGGTTGCAGATGGAAAGCGGCCGATGATTAATGTCCGTTGGATCGACCCGGAGTATTTGTCGACCATGCAGACACCCCTTGTCGCGGGTCGAAACATCTCTGCGGGCGATCGCGCCAATCCCTACGTGGCTTTGATTTCCGAGACGACTGCGCGCCAGGGATTTCCAGGAGAGAATCCGATTGGCCGCAAGCTCAGTGACATTGTCCCCGACGACTCGCATTTCGTGACCGTCATCGGAGTCGTCGCAGACACCCACATCAACGGCTTGCGAGACTCTTCCCCAATGGTCTATCTGCCCTACTGGGCCTACACGCCTTGGACTCTGTCCTTCCTGGTCCGAAGTTCGCAATCCAGCACCGCGTTGATCCCGGAAATACGGAGAACGCTATGGGGGCTTGATCCGCAAGTCACCATTCCCACGTTGCTATCGATGGACCAGCAGGTCAGCGACTCGGTGGCAACCGATCGCTTTCAGGCCGTTGTCCTCGCAAGCTTTGGCGCCGCTGGATTGTTTTTGGCGCTGCTTGGGGTCTACGGCGTGCTCGCGTATTCGGTTTCTCTCCGCCAGCAAGAATTCGGGATTCGTATTGCGCTTGGATCAGGCAAGGCAGCACTTATGCGTCTCGTGCTACTCCAGGCCGCTTATCCAGTTTTCGCCGGAGCCGGTATTGGGCTCGCGCTCGCGCTGCTCACAGTGCGCTGGATTCGCAGCCTGCTTTACCAAACACCTGTCCTCGATCCGCTCGCTATCGGGTGCAGCATATTGTTGCTTTTCGCCACTGCCGCAGTTGCAGCGCTTGTGCCGGCCCGCCACGCCGCATCCATTGATCCCATGCGTGCCTTGCGGACCGACTAATCTCCATTCAGTAAAGGAGATTACCGGGTCAACGTCTGCTCTGCCGCCGCAACTACATGGCCCGTCTTGCGATCCACTGCGAACACCACGAGCCGGACCGGGCCGCTTGCCTCGTTCTTATGATCCAGTGGTCCGCCTGCCAGTTTCATGGCGCGTCCGTCAGCCGTGTCGCCGCCAAACTCCTTCATCGCCCGGACCACGGCCACATGATGCAGCGTGCGCCCGGCGTTTTCGCCGCGAGCTACTTCGGAATGCGTTGCGTCCGCAGCCAGAACCGCGATCAGCCGCGCCTTCGCGTCGAAACTGCCGTGAAGAGCGAATGCAGCGCCGCCATCGGTCCAGTGCGCGTCAGAAATCGTGAGCGGTTGCTTCGGCTTCTGTGCCGCTTCGGCCACCGCTTTCGTTACGGCAGCCCCGCTGCTGCCCACCGTCTGCGCGGAGCCATCTACAACCGCCTGGGGCGTGTAGCTGTCCTGCAACCGGAACCGTTCGACATAGTCCTTCTGCCTCAGATCCATGGCATCGATCGAAAACGGGTCCGTCCATCCGTCGCGATTCCAATACGTCACATGTTCGCTCAACACGATCGCCTGCGCGCCAGGGACTGGTTGCGATGCGTCAAGCCGCGCCAGCAAGTCATCGGCAGGGGGACAATCGGAGCATCCTTCCGACGTAAACAACTCCACCAGCACCGGCACACGCTGGTCCGTGGACGCCTGTCCCGCCAGATGGATTGGGAAGCGACAGACCGCAGCCACCGCCAAAACCCCGAGCCAAACCCGCACGCGTTGGATCGAAAAGGAAGCCATACGACTCTAAGACGGCCAACATACCCCCGGGGTTACGGAGATGTCCAATGGAATGACCCCAACCGGCCCCGCCAATCTCTCAGCCGGTACTTTGATATTGGGCCAAATGGTGCCCCGGATATGCTGAACTCATGACCGGCCTTCGCTTTTTAAGCTCCATCCCATTTCTGCTCGGTGCGACAACCTTCGCCCTTGCGCAAGCACATCCGATCCGCGAAACCCCGGTCACGCTCACTCCCACCATCGTCGTTGCAGGGGCTCCCGAGTTGATTCGCGTGATCGCTCCCGATGCGGTATCTGTCGATGGCGAGTGTCTTGGTCGCAAAATCATGTTCTTTCACAGTCGCGAATCCCATGATTGGATCGCACTGGCCGGCATCGACGTCGAAGCTGCAACCGGCCCATCGGCGCTGAAGATCACGGCGCATCGCGCCGATGGCAAGACGCTCGATCTGACCCGCTCCATCGACATCCATCCCGCCCACTATCGCACCGGCGTACTCAGCGTTCCACCAAAGTTCGTCGAACCCAACCAGGATGAGGTCAAGGAAGCCGAAGCTGATAGCAAAATCAAGGCCCAGGTGTTCGCGTCGAGCGCTGCCGATCCGTTGTGGCACGGAAATTTTCGCGCGCCGGTCCTGGCTCCGCCGACTGACAGTTTCGGCACGCGTCGCACGTTCAACGGCAAGCTCGCCAGCATTCACAAAGGAATGGATTTTCGCGCACCTGTGGGGACCGTAGTTCGGGCAGGGAACTCAGGCGTCGTTGTCCTGGCCCGCCCGCTCTACTTTGAAGGGAACTGCGTCATCATCGATCACGGCCAGGGACTGTACTCGATTTCCATGCACTTCAGCCGCATCGATGTCCATGAAGGGCAGCAAGTGAGTACCGGCGACCCGCTCGGTCTCAGCGGAGCAACCGGTCGCGTCACCGGCCCCCATCTGCACTGGGCAATCCGCTGGCAAGGTGCGTCGCTTGACCCGGCCAAGCTTCTGCGCCTCAACCTCAGCAGCGTACGTTAACGCGTCGTGAGCTCTTCTTGTGTCTCTTCGGCACAGCTCACGGTCGAGCGCTCAGCTGCAAGTTTTTCTTCCCGCAGTTCTTTGTAGGCGCGATGAACAAAGGAACCAAGATACCAGCCGTCGATATATTTGTACGGTGTCTCGCCCGTGGTGTAGTGCCCGCAAGGCAATACCCGCGGTTTGAAGTTGAGACCAATTTGCTTGAACGCCTCGACCACCTGCAACGAATACTCGATGGGGAACGTCAGATCGTACTTCGCATACACAAGTAGGACCTTCTTCCGCTGACCATCCACTGAAGGATCCGCGATGCGATCGTAATAGCTGATTGGGCTCACCGCAGCCCAAAGCGCGCGAATCCGGTCTTGCGTCAGTCCCGCTTCATGCAAGCCTTGCCGTATGTGCCGCGTGCTTTGTCCCGCCCACACCACATCGCCAAACGCCGTCGATGCATGATTGAATGCGTTCACGCGTATGCGCTTGTCATGTGCGCTGGCCAGAAATCCGTAGCACGAGCCAAGACTCGTTCCCAGTACGCCGAAATGCTCGTATCCCTGATCCTCAAGCCAGTCAAGACAACAGCGAATGTCCACCACGGCTTGCCGGCATGCCGAGATCGTTCGTCCAATATTGGCGCTCACTGCGTAGTCTGATCGTTCCAGTTCACTCGGCCGCCGGATGTCGTGATAGGGCTTGGAGAGCCGAAGCGCCGATACGCCAAATCGATTGAAGATGCCGCATAGCGCGTTATGACTGAAGGCATCGGCATTCCACTGCGGCATCACAATAATCGCCTGTTTCGGCCGCTTCGGATCCTTGTGTTCCGGCGCCGGATACCAGCGCGCGTTCACCTGGTCATTTTCCGGGTAGGGCGTCCGCTCCGGCGAAGTGAACCGCAAAAATTGCGCCTTGCCAATCTTTCCGTCAACAGCGTCCTGCTTGATCTGCCCATCCTGCGCCAGAGTCTCCGGCCGCACATTGGTCGGAAACAACTCCGGATGCCGTTCTTCCAGCCGATAATCTGTCGGTTTCTTGTACCCGAAGAACGTCTCGCTGTTCCGAATCAGCAGCTGGTTGATCCGAACCATGGCTGCTTCGGCCGACACATCGTCAGCCGCCTCGCGCGAGCTGGGGAGCGCCGATCCAAACCCATGTATCTCGAGAAAAGGTTCGATCCAGTCGAAGCCCCACTCCAACGGCCGCACGACTCGATTTTCGTCGCGCGTGGTGAGCCGGTATTCCCAGTCGTACATCCAGCGCGCATATCTCTGCTTGAACATGCCTTTCTCTCGAGTTTACCAGCGTGTCATGCGCCTGGGCGTGCTTCAGGCCACCGCTCTGTGTTCCGCCTTTCCAGCGTCTCAATTCAGGGCGAATCGATTACCGCTCAACAACCCCTCTTCCCCATTCGCTGATTTCGCTTTTTCTTGTTCCCCGGTTCACTCGATCGCTCATTCCTCGTCTTTACAATGGCTCCATGCTCGATCCCACGAAGAAGGCCCAGCGCATTGCGTTCTTTGGCGGCAGTTTCGACCCGCCGCACTGTGGTCATCTTGCCATCGCCGGCGCAGCGCAAAGCGCGCTCCAACTGGACACCGTCCTGTTCGCCCCGGTGGGCGCGCAGCCTCTCAAGCCACTCGGATCTACCGCCGGCTTTGACGATCGCGTCGCGATGACCCGCCTCGCCATTGCGAATCACCCGGGCTTTGCGCTCTCGCTGGTGGATGCCCCCACCTCCGATCAAACGCCGAACTACACCATCGACACCCTCACTCGCCTGCAGGCCGAATTGCCCGCCGGCAGCTCACTCTATTGCCTCATGGGCGCTGACTCATTCCTCGCCCTGCGCCGCTGGCATCGAGGTGCGGAGCTGCCTTTCATCGCCCCGCTCATAGTCGCTTCGCGTCCAGGAGAGGCGCTCGCCGATGTCGAGGCTGTGTTGCCCTCTGGACTCACCCTTGAAAAGGATCAATCCTCCGGCGACAGCGAACTGGAACTCCGCACCTGTCTCCTGCGTAACCCATCCGGCGCTACCGCGCCTTTCTATCTCCTCCCCGGACTGCACATCGAGATCAGCGCTACGGCCATTCGCGATGAAGTGCATCGAGAGATCGTCCGCATCCCCGCCGGCGAAGGCCATCACAGCGACCTGCCCGATGCGGTCTTCGACTATATCTCCGCCCATAATCTCTATCGCTGATCGCCGTCCCCCGCTCTTCCTTCCTGCTACCATTTCTGTGGAGACCATTTCAGCCGAATGACCATCAAGCAGGCGCACGAACAAACCCGCATTCAGGTCCAGGCCGCCGCTAGGGTCTGTGAAGAGAAAAAGGGCGAAGACACCCGCATCCTCGAGCTCGATCCCATCGACTCCGGTCTTTCCGATTTCTTCCTCATCACTTCGGCGCTCAACGACCGCCAGGCGCAGACCATTGCCGATGAAATTGAATTCACCCTCAAGCGTGACTTCGGCGTTATGCCAACCTCGGTAGAGGGCCGACGCCAGGGTGGATGGGTTCTGCTCGATTACGTCGATTTCGTCGTACACGTCTTCCTGGCCGAGCGCCGCGCGTTCTACGACATTGAGCGCCTGCGCAAGTCCGCGCGCCCGCTCACACCCACAGAATTCGACGAAGAGCTGAAGACCGCGCTCGCCGCCAAGACACGCGCAGCGCGCGACAAGAAAGATACGCCGCCCAGGAAAGCCCACACGACCAGAAAGAAAGTCGCAGAAGCCAAGGCTGCAAAGCCCGTCGCGAAGCCTAAGAAAGCGACTTCGGCGCCCAAACGCGCTCCCGCCAAGAAAGCCGCTTCCAAAAAGCATTAGAGCGCCACATACTTGCGGAGTCGCATCCGGTCGCGCCGCCTTTGCCACCTGACAATGCCGAACGGATAGCCTTCCAACAACTGAAAAGGGACCGCCGAAGCGGTCCCTTTTCTTTCTGCCCCTTGAGTCGACTTAGAAGGTCAGATGCAGACCCAGGCGGATGTTGCGGCTCACCTGGTACAGATACGGGTGACCGTACTGGCTGTTGACCGTGAAAGGACCAGAACCACCCACGCCGGTTGGCGCTGTGTTCATGGCTTGCACGTAATTGTAGGGCGTCATCGCCGCTGCGTAATAAGCAGGGCCGGCAAACAGTGTCTGCCCTTGCGGCGCGATGTAGTTGCTGAACGCAATCGAGTCCATCTGCTGTACGAACGATGTCACCGAGTGCTGATTCAGGATGTTGGTGAAAGTTGCGTCGAACGACAAATTCTTCGACTCACCCATCTTGTAGCTCTGCTTGAAGTTGAAGTCGGTGTCGAGGAACGCCGGCGTCCGCCTCACATAAGGATTGCTCGCAGTGATAATACCGGTGTTTGGATCCTGCGTTAGATTAACCCACTTGCCACGATCTACGATGTCCGTCGGGAATCCGCCAGGGAAGGCGAATCCGGCATCGAGGTAGCTCGTCAACGGACTGCCGCTATAAGCGGATTGGAAGACACCAAAGTCGGTCGCAAAGCGATGCAGCCACGGCAGATCGTAGTAGACATACCCCTTGGCGGCATTGGGCCGATCCGTCGGAAGAAGACCACTCGAAGAACCTCCCATGGAGTTCCACGAGAAGAACGGCTCGTCGAACGAACGGCTGTTATTCGGTGCGTTACGTCCACCGCCGCCATCCGCTACATCGGAGCTGGTCAAGCCCGTGTAGTTGCCGCGAAGGTGGCTGTACGTATAAGAGAACATCCCCATCCAGTTGCGGGCCACGTTCTTGGTCAAGCGCAACTCGATACCGTCGTAGCTGCGTGCCGCCGGGATCGTCTTGTTCGGCGGGCAACCCAGAGAGCAGTCTGGTGCCTGGCCGTAGAGGAAGTTGTAGAAGTTGGTAAACGTGTTGTTGACGCCTTGGCCGGGGTTCACAATCACGAACGTCTCACCAACTGCCGGGTTAAAGATGGCCGAGTCCTCGATCACGTGATCGAGTCGCCTGCGATCCCACCGTCCTTCGAAAGCCCAGTTTGTGCTCAGCTGATAATCCACACCGAACGTGGAATCATGCTGCGCGTACGGCTTGAGACCAGGAGCTGTGCCTTCCTGCGTGGTGCTGCAGGTGGAGCATGTGGTGGGGAATGCACGCAGGTTTTGGTTCTCGAGGAAGAGGAGGCCGCTGGGGGTCGTTGCACTGCTACCCCAGTTCGCTTGGGCAGTTGAATCGGGGCCCACGCAGTAGCGGTTCGAGCTGTTGAACACCGGAAGAATGTTCGACACGCTCGGTTCCATGAGCGCATACCAGCACTCCTGCCAGTATTGACCGCCGTACGAGCTGATGGCCACGTTCAACTTCATCTGGTCGAAGTACTGTCCGTAGCCACCGAAGATCTTCATCTTGCCGTTTTTGAAGACATCCCAGGCAGCGCCGATACGAGGAGCGATCTTGTCGCCCCAGCCAAAGTTGATGGGCTGCGTGATCTTCTCCGTTGAAGGTTGATTCTCGGCCGGGAGATACTCGCGTTCCACACGAAGTCCGTAGTTGATCGTGAGGCCCTTGCCAATCGTCCAGGCATCCTGGGCGTAGAAACCGTGATTGAAGCCAACAGCGGCGCCGCCGCTTCCGAAATCGTTCACGTTGACTGTGCCGTAAGTTCCTTCGCAGGACACAATGCCTTTCGGGTTGGTCATCGATACCGATCCCGCAGACGTGTTGTAAGTGACCCCGGGCTGCTGGCAGTTCGCCACGCCCGTTGCTCCCTGTACCGTGTACGGATTCGAGATGCCGGCCCACACTTGGACCAGTGGCGCGTTGTAACCCTGGAAGATGTAGTTGGAGTTGCGGTGAAGCTGGTAGCCAAACTTGAGGTTGTGCGTACCGCCGCCGCCCGCGTGGAACCACGCAATATCCTGGTCGAATTGGATTGCCTTGTTCGAGTTAAAGTGCGTGTAGTTTCCGTCCAGCGCCTGGTTCAGGTAGCCGGTGGCCTGGGCGAGAGCAGGCGCCGAGGTCGAGATCGGAGTTCCATTCGTATCGGTAGTGGCCGCGCCGTTGTCTTCCCAGATGTCAATGGCGCCCGAGGTCGGGAAACCGAAATCGTGGTAGTTCTCGAAGTAATATCCGAAACGCGACGTCGCCACCAGGCTGTTGGTAAGCGTAATGTCAGCGCCGGTATTCAACGTCAAATTCGGCGCTGAGTAACCCAGCGTGTGCGCGTAGGCCGAAGGTGCCGTAAAGCTGTTTGGAAGGCACGAGAAGCTCGATCCCAATCCAGAACAACCTGTGATCGCGTTGTAGAGGCCGTTTACTGAATCGTTGGAAAGCTCTCCACCTACGCTCGGCAGGTTTTCACCCAACTGCCTCTGGCCTTGATACAGCCATGAGCCGAATACGCGGACCTTTTCCGATACTTCGGCGTCGATGCGTGCAGTGCTGTAGTAGGTGCGGGTGTTCTGACTGAACGGGACCACGCCAAGACCTGCGCCGCCCTGCGCCGGTGTGCCGTAGTTCAACTTTACTTCGTACGCATCGAATTCTGGATTGAAACCGGCGAAAAGGAAAACGCGATCTTTCCACTTGTCGCTGATGTGGTCAGCAAACGCCTTGGGCAGAATCCCAACCAGCGGTCCGCCCACGGTGATTCCAGGGAAGAAATCGCTGGAATGAGGCCGATCGGGCTGGAAGTTGTTGTACGGCGTATCTGTCGTGTAAGTGGTGGGGCAGCCAGTCGTGCCTGCGCTGCAGGGCCCGGCGCTTGGATCATAACGAGAATAGCCGTTCGGCGATCCATTCATTGCATCGTCCTGGAAGGCGGTAAAAACTGAACCATGCCAGTGGTTCGTGCCTTTATCCATGATCACGTTGACCACGCCGCCCAGTGCGCCGCCGTATTCGGCCTCAACACCCGAGGTCTTCATCTGTACTTCCTGGATGAAGTCCATCGGAACATTGGTGTGCGAATAACCACCGATGATGTTGGCCGTTTCCTGACCTTCAACCAGGTAGGAGTTCTCGGAGTCAGCGCCGCCGCCAATTGAAAATCCGAATGCGCCGCCGTTGCTGCCGTTACCCGGCGAGCTGGAACCGCTGCCGTTGCTCAGCATGCTGCTGCCTTCAAGAGGCTCGTTGCGTGCCGCGGGTGCAAACTGAATCACTGACTGGAACGACGTGCCGTGGGGAATGTTCTGCAGCGTCTCTTCCGGAATGTTGGTCAGTGTCGTTGTGGTGGTCTCATCGATCATGGGACCTTCGGTCTTCACTTCCACAACCGTATCGACGCCGCCTACCTTCATCTGAATCGGGAGTGTCGGCAGATGGCCGACTTCGAGCACCACGTTCTCGTGCTTCACCGTCTCAAATCCGCTCGCCTTCACTGTGACGGTGTACTTGCCCGGAGGCAGGTTGGCAAACCGGTAGTAGCCGGCCGCATCGGTAGTGGTCACTTTGGAACCGACAAGGGTCGGCGTCGTCACGGTGACAATGGCGTTGGGAACCACTGCGCCAGATGGATCCGTGACAGTGCCCTGCATGCCGCCAGTGGTCTCCTGGCTGTACGCAGGCTGCTGCAGTGTCCCAAGGGTGACCCCGAGAGCAAGCATCACGGCAAAAACCAGCGCCACGCCTTGCAAGCGGAAAAATCGCATCGAACTCCTCCAAGTCTTGAAAAAACCGGCGCTCCCGTTTGGGAGCCTACTCGGTTCATTTGCTTTGTCTTACGTTCCGGCTTGAAGAGGGACTCCTGCCGAACCGCGTAGATGAGCGCTAAAACAAATCAAAAATAGCTTTGGGACCAGGGAAACTCTTGACCCTGTTCGGATCGCGCCAGCAAAACCGGGGTCCCGGGAAGAAGAAAAGGGGTTACCTCGGTTTGACAGTTGCAGGCTGAATGCCAATTGCGCAGGCCTGCCAAACATTCTTATTAGTTCCGCAAAATCAGTGATTTAGGGAATGACCCATTTGTTCGTCCTGGTGCTGTATCTATGGATTTCAGGATGACCCTTGAATTTTCTATGAAATTCGGGCGATGTTTCCAGTTTTTGGGGAATTGCCCAGCGCTTTCCCCAGAGACTGTTCTTTTTCAGCCGTTTGCGTCCGCTCGAACGAGAGAAGGCGGCCCGCAAGCCGCCTTCCTTCACGCACATGCTCAACCCCGCCTCTAGAAGTTCACCTTCAAAGAGAACTGGCCGAACCTGCGCTCATCGTTCGCGCCGCCGGCCACCCCGCCTTTGGATGCCGTGATAAGCGGCTGCACGTTCCCTTCGCTATCCAGGATTGGATTGCCACTGCCGTCGGTCAGGAAGTTGGAGGATGCATCATACGTTGCCTCCTGTAAAAAGAGGTTGTGGTGATTCAGAATGTTGAACCCCTCGGCACGAAATTCGAGGTTCAGATTCTCCCGGATTGGAAACGTCTTCGCCATCGACAAATCCAGATTCCACATCCCGGGTCCGCGGAATGAGTTGCGCGCCGTCATCGTCGAAGGCCACGGACCCCAGTCCGAGATCCCCAGAAGGTTCGGGTTGCTCCACGAATTTGCGCCCGGCAGCGTCCCCAGCACGTAGGTGTTGCTCCCGCCTCCCGTGACTCCATTCGGGATGGACTTATAGGTGTGCTTGGCAATGTTGCTGTCCGGCGTGTACCGCGCAACGTTGTAACCCGTGGCGTTATTGGTGAAATCAAAGTAGGAAAACGGTGTGCCCGAATGGACCTGGTAAATGCCCGCCGCTTCCCAGCCGCCCAGAACTTCGCCAGCCAGCGAGTGTGAGTTTTTGAAGAAAGGTTCAGCGTAGATCGGTGCAGCTACGAATCTCTGCCGCACATCGAGATCTCCGTTCCCGTGATCCATCGCTGGATTGAATGGATTCGTGTACCCCAGGCTGAATGCGTTGTTCGTTTCAGAGAACGTCGTGCTCAAATCATCGAGCGCGTGTGCCAGCGTGTAGTTTGCCACCAGGCTCAGTCCCGTCTGATGCAGATTGGTCGACTGAAACTGGACATTCGCTCCGTGATAGTAGGAATCGCCTTCCGAGCCGCGATTGTTCGCATTGGAATACTCGGGATTGAGTCGGGTAAGAGCCGACAGTCCCGAAACAGGATCGACGACCGGATCACCCAGCATTGCGTTGCCGCTGCCCAGCCCGTTGTAGTTCTTGATGTCGTACAGATGAATGCCGCGCGCTCCAACATATTCTGCAGAAACCATCGTGTTGTGGTTCAACTGGTGCTCGGCAGCGAGGCTCCAGAATTGCGTCTGCGCCGTCCTGATGTTCTGGTCGACGTGGCGCAAACTGGTCGGCGGCAACGGCACGCTCCCCGACGAACCCGCAAGCGGTCCTGCATTGGAGTTTGTGACCGTCGTGTTGTTGACCACAACCACCGCGTAGTTCGGCGGATTCTGAATTACGTTAAACGTCACATTGCCAAAGTTGCGCTCGTAGGCAATGCCGTATCCACCGCGAATCGAGTCGCGCCCGTTTCCAAACACGTCATACGCAAAACCCACACGCGGCGAAACCGCCCCATAAGTCGGATTCCATAAATTGTGAATTGGACTTTCCGGGACCGTGTAAACGTGCCCGTTACGCTCGCGCTCAGCAATGCTCGACCCCGAACCATAGTAGTAGTTCGAGTCCAGGTTGGCATTATCGTTATGCTGCACGCCATAGAACTCGTAACGCACTCCATAGTTCGCTGTAAACTGCGGCGTCATCTTCCACGAGTCCTGCGCATAAACCGCCCAGTCTTTGAAACGCTCGCTGCGCGCAAAGCTAGGCGATGTCGCCGGAAGATTGATCATGCAGGCAGAAGTCTCGGTCAGTGCGCCGGTATACGGATTCCTCACGCAGGGAAGCGCGCCGTTGGGGTTCACTGCAGCTTCAAACTCGAAAAGGTTGCCGTTGTAAAGATTCTGCAATCCAGGCGCCCGGCCATTGCCGAGCTGCTCCACCGCCTGCGCATACGCGCCATACGCATTATTGTCCTGGATGTAAATCATCTGTGCGCCGGTCTGGATCGAGTGCTTGCCCTTCAGCCAGGTCAGATCCTCGTTGATCTGCGCTGTATTCTGCGGCCCACCGTAAGGAAGTCCACCGTTGCCCGGATCTGTGTCATAAAAACCAGGCAACTGAATCGGCGTGTTCGTTCCCGGGATTAATGCATTCGTTGAAACGTCGAGCGTGGGAACGTTTTGCAGCTTCGTGTCAAACGCGTCGAACGTATTGAATCGGCTGAAGCTCAGCTTTGTCGCCGATGCCAGGGCGGGCGTAAATTCGTGTGACAGGCTATAGAGATAGGCCTGATTCGCAATCGTTCCGCCCACATTGTATTGCGGATAGGGGGATGCAAATAAGGAGCCGGATTGGTCGACTTCCTTGTATTCCACGAAGCGTCCAAACATCTGCGTCTTGTCGCCAAGGTTATAGTCGGCGCGCGCCACAATGTTGTATGTGTTCTGCGGTGTTCCACCGCCCGCGTTCTGAGGAGCAGTAAATGAGACTGTGCCGAACGCCGGAGTTGACGGATCGAGCCCGGTCGGCACCGCTGCGCCATAGATTTGCGCCGCAGTGTAGGTCTGGGCGAGATTAAACGTGCTGCTGCCACCATACGTGCTGAAATAGCTCTGAATATTCGGCGCCGCCGTGGCAAGAAATTGTGCAGTCGGCACGCCCGCCGTCAGATTTGCTGCGCTGCGCACGCGAATCCACTCAGTACTGCCAAAAGCAAAGAGCTTGCTCTTGATCACCGGTCCGCCAACGGCAAATCCGAACTGGTTGCGGGTATACATACCCTTCGGAATGCCCAGTTGATCGTTGGTCTCCGTGTTTGAGGTATACGCCGCCAGGCGATTGAACTCCCAGGCATCCCCGTGAAAAGTGTTGGTGCCGCCCTTCGTCGTCACGTTCACGACGCCGCCGGAAGCGCGCCCGAACTGCGCTTCAAAGTTGCTCGTGGAAACGCGGTACTCCTGCATCGCGTCCAGCGGAATCTGCGTTCCGATTCCGTCGCCGAACACGCTCACATTTTCCACGCCGTCCAAAAGGATCTCGGTGCCCGTCGAGCGTTGACCATTGATATTGAAGCCGACACCGCGGACCGTGTCGTTCTGGCTGCCCGTCGAACTGCCCGAAGCACCGGCGTCTCCGTTGGAAATGTTGCCCGCAATCTCCACAAAGTCGTACGGGTTCCGCGTCAAGCTCGGAAGCTGGGCCACCTGCTCGGAATCCACAATCTGCGAAATCTCCTGCGTCTGCGTATTTACCTGCGCGCCGCCTTCGGCAATCACCTGGACTTCCGTCACGGCATCGCTCACCGAAAGCTTCGCATCAAGCGAAACGCGCGCACCCACCGTCACTTCCGCCCTGGCTGAGAAGGGCTTGAAGCTCCCCGCATTGATTTCGATCTCGTAGGTCGCCGGCGCAAGCCCACTCAACTGATAAAGACCTGCTGCATTCGTTTCTGTGCTACGTACCGCGTTCGTGCCAAGGTTCTTGGCAGAAACGGTCGCATTCGGGATCACCGCTCCCGACTGGTCCGTAACGGTTCCCGCAATCTGTCCTGACTCAACCTGCGCCAATGCCATTCCCGCGCACGCCACGAACGCAACAAGGACTCCGGCGAAACAGAGCATGCTTTTCCGGAATCCCCTTCCGGACTTAGCCCAGAATTTGGATAAGAGTAGAGAAGGCCTTCTCGAAAGACACGGGTAGCACATTGATTTTCCTCCAGGCGGAGGACGAGAGACTCTGGGAATGAGCCCAACGATCCGCTTGCTGTTGGGCGTCCCGGACTTGCTGGGGAATTGGCTGGCCGTAACGCGTTCAGTACTTGAAGAGCAACTGCACCTGTTCAAAGATGGGGTAGGCTCCGCCCTGCGCGGATTTACGCTCAAGACGACTGCTTCCACCAGAGAGAGGGAGTTATTACTAGATAAGGTAGCAAGCCGCTTGCCAAGCGAGCGTGATGGCTGTCACGTTTATGAGCGTTTCGTAATGAATGATTTACGCATCTGAAATTGACGTCTTTTTCACTCCACAGCGCATTCTCTGGACACAAGGGCCCGGTTCGCTCGATCCCAGTGTTTCACCGCCGCTTTTCCCTGCAATCGCATCCCACCGCCCTCCCACTGACGTATCCTCTACCGCATGCTCCTCACTCTGGCCCACATAGGTCCACGCCTGAACGCAAAAGACGAATTCGATATCCTCACACGCATGTACCTCGACCGCTGCGCGTCCTTCGCCAAGTGCGAGACACAGGCCTTCAAGACTGAAGCAGCTTTTCTCGACTTGCTTGATCAGACAAAAGGCCGCACGCCCGCGTTCTCCATCCTGCTCGATAGCCGCGGCAAGACTCTGTCCTCCGAAGCCTTCGCGTCCTGGCTCGGTGCCCGGCGGGATGGCGGCGCCCAGCATCTCGTCTTCGCCATCGGCCCCGCCAGCGGCTGGTCAGACGAGGCTCGTGTTCGAGCTCAGCTCTTGCTCTCTTTCGGGCCCATGACTCTGGCGCACGCCCTTGCCCGGCTCGTGCTCGCAGAACAGATCTATCGCGCCTTCACGATCCTTTCCGGCCACCCTTACCACTCTGGCCACTGACCGTTCATCGCCAGTCGTTCCTTTTCACCAGATCAATTTCGCAACCTCCCTTGCCGTAAACTCACTCTGTGACGTCAGAAGAAACAACTCGGCGCGGCCTCATCCTCATCAACACCGGACCCGGAAAAGGCAAGACCACCGCCGCGCTCGGCACGGCACTACGCGCCGTCGGCAACGGCATGCGCGTCCTCGTTCTCCAGTTCCTCAAGGGCTCATGGCATTACGGCGAACTCGATGCCGTCCTTCCCTTCGGCGAAAACTTCGTCCTGAAGCAGATGGGCCGCGGATTTGTGAAAGTCGGCGGCGCCGAAACCGATCCGGAAGACATCCGCCTTGTCGAAGCCGCCTGGACCGAAGCCCGCGAAGCCATCCTCTCCGGCGCATGGGACCTCGTCGTCCTCGATGAGATCAACTACGCCATCGGCTACGGAATGCTCGCTCCTGAAGTCGTGGCCGAGACGCTGCGCCAGCGGCCAGAAATGGTGCACGTCCTGCTCACTGGCCGCAATGCTCACCCTCTATTGGTCGAGCTCGCCGACACCGTCACCGAAATGCGCGAAGTGAAACATGCCTACCAGAAAGGCATCCTCGCCCAACGCGGCATCGAATTCTGACTCAAACGGCCAAAGCATCGACTCAAAGAACCTCTTGGTGACTGCCCGGACAACTGGTGTTGCGCCGCCTGATCCCGAGGCAGCACCCGTCCCTGCCGAACTCCGCCACCGTATACAATGGCAGAGGCCTATGTCCTGGTTTAAGCGAGAGAACGGCGAATTTGACGGCCCCGACGACAACGGGGATGAGGAAAAACGGGTCCGCACCGAGGGCCTGTGGATCAAGTGTCCCGGCTGCCGCCAGACGATCTGGAAGGCGGACCTCGAAACCAACCTCAACGTCTGCCCCAAGTGTCAGTACCACTTCAAGCTAGGCGCCCGCCAAAGGCTCGACCTGCTTCTCGAACCCGGCTATCAGCTCGTTGACGGCGGCCTGCGGTCCACAGATCCACTTAACTTTGTCGATGTAAGGCCCTATAAGCAGCGTCTCCGCAAGGCTCAGCAGGAAACCGGCCTCGATGACGCGATTCTGAATGCCGTTGGCCAGATCGGTCCGCATGCAGCCGTCGTCAGCGCCATGGAATATAGTTTCATCGGTGGCTCCATGGGAGCCGTCGTGGGCGAAACGATTGCCCGCGCCGTGGATCGGGCACGCACCGAACGCAAACCGCTCGTCGTTGTCGCCGCATCCGGCGGGGCCCGGATGATGGAGGGCGTTGTCAGCCTCATGCAGATGGCCAAAATCTCTACCGCCCTGGCCCAGCTCGACGACGCCAAAGTTCCTTATATCTGCGTCCTCACCGACCCAACGACGGGCGGCGTCACTGCCAGCTTTGCCATGCTGGGCGACCTCAATGTCGCTGAACCGGGCGCGCTCATCGGTTTTGCTGGTCCTCGCGTGATTGAGCAGACCATCCGCCAGAAACTCCCGGAGGGTTTCCAGCGTTCCGAGTTTCTTCTGGAAAAAGGCTTCCTCGACGCAGTGATCCACCGCCGCGAACTCAAGGGCTATATCATCCGCGCGCTCGAGTTTATGAAGACACCTGCTGTCGCCTGAGGCCGTCCTCTCCACACCCCATCCCGCCCCGATCTACTGCCACAATCGCAGCATCACGACTCCACCCTTTGGCGGCGTCACCGTGATGGAGTCTTTAAGCATGCCCAGATCTTTGTGTTCCCAAAGATCGCGTGCGTGGACCAGTCCCCTGTATCCCACATCTTTCAGCCGCAACGTAATCGGCTGCGGCACATCGTCCGTCACAAAATTGAAAAGCGCCACAGCCTTCGCGCCGTTCGCCAGCGGACGCACCCACACCTGCAACGGTCCCTGCCGCGAGCCCTGGACTCCCAAAGTGTCCTGATCGATCGCAATCACTTCTTTGTTCATCAGGATGCTCTTGGTCGTTTCGTCCATCCGGCTCAAATCATTCCCTGCAAGCAAGGGAGCCGCGAGCATGGCCCACAGGCTCATCTGCGTGCGATACTCGTCCGCATTCATCCCACCATTGCCAATCTCCAGCATGTCCGGATCGTTCCAGTGCCCGGGCTTCGCGTAGCGTTCCAGCCCCGCCTGCGAGAACCCAATCAGCGCCATGCTGCGAAAGCTGTCGCTGATGTCGTCCGTCGTACGCCACAGGTTTCCACCGACCGCCGTGCCCCACTCCCACACTGAATCCGCACCGTATTCGCAAAGGCTGTAGACAATCGGCCGACCGCCCCTCACCAGGGCTTGATGCATCTTCTCGTAAGCCTCGCGGATCATCGCAGACGACTTCGCTCGATCGTCCTGCAGGTTCTGGCGCCCAATCACGTCGCGCAATCCGCACAGATCGTACTTCAGAAAGTCCACACCCCATGCCGCATAGGTGCGCGCATCTTGCTCTTCGTGGCCGTAGCTGCCCTCAAAGCCTGCGCAGGTCTTGGGCCCCGGCGACGAGTAGATCCCAAACTTCAATCCTCTCGCGTGGACATAATCGGCCAGCGCCTTCATGTCAGGAAAACGGCTGTTTGAGCGGATGTTTCCCGCGGCGTCCCGTTCGCCTTCCCATGTGTCGTCGACATTGACGTAGACATACCCGGCGTCCCGCATGCCCGTCGCAACCATCGCATCGGCTGCAGCGCGTACATCGGCGTCAGTCACTTTCTCCGCAAAGTGATTCCAGCTATTCCAGCCCATGGGAGGCGTCGCTGCCAGCTGGGCCGACTGCGCAGCTGCGCCTAGCGTCAGCGATCCAGCCCAAAGAACTGCAAGAGTGAGGTGGCTGGCAACCAAGAAAAGCCTGCCGCAGCGTGTCGTGCACATGTCTTTATTCATCCGCAGCCATCTTATCGGAGCAGCTTGCCTCAATTCTCTTCAATTCGGCCAAAGCAAAAGCCCCGGCTGTGGGCCGGGGCTTCTGGTGAGAACCAAGGTCTAAGTTTTTTAGAATTCCAACCGCAGTGCAAGTTGCAGCACGCGCGGTGAGCTGTACGTGCTGGAGATCGTTCCGAAAGGGACACCGTTCGCCTGCGTAATGTCGTTCGCCGAAGGCCCGTTAAAGCTCGGATGGTTTGTTGCGTTGAACGCATCGCACCGGAACTTCAGATTCACGCCCTCGCGCCAGACTGGAAATGTCTTGCCGAGTCCGAGGTCCATATCGAAGTATTCGGGAGTGCGCAGGTTGTCACGCTGGCCAATGTTGAAGCCCGTGGGCCCCGTGTAGGCTGCCAAAGCTCCTGTTGGATTCGCAAAGGCGTTCACCGCGTTCCCATTGCCCTTGTGCTGGACCTTCGCTTGTAGCAGTGCCGGAGAACCCACAAGAGTCGCCGGCGCATTATTGGCGAAACTGGTAATGTACGCGTTCGAGTACATGTTGTAGGCAACGCCCGTACGCCACGTGGGCAGTCCGCTCACTTCCCATCCCCCGATAATCTCGTTGGCCCAGTAAGGAACGGTATTGGCAAAATCCTTGCCTCGGCCGAAGGGAAGCTCATAGATGAAGTTGCCGTTGATTTCATTCGCGACATCGAAGTTGGAGTTGGCGCGGCATTCGCGTGGGCGCTGCACATCGCAGATAAACCCGTAACCGCTGCTTGATGCAATGAAGTTCGCGATAGCCGAAACGTTATCAATCGAGTGAGCCCAGGTGTAGTTCAGATCGAACTGAAGACCGTAGCCGGCATTCTTGTGCAGGGTCACCAGCAGGCCGTTGTAGTTCGACGAACCCTTATTGGTCCAGACCGAGTTGCTGCTGAACTGCGACGCCATGCCCACGTTAGGGGGCAGGTAACCGGTTGTCGACAGACCCTGAACGAGGTCCGCAAAATCGCCGCGCTGTGGCAGGGGGTAGAACGCGTAAGCCATCGCCTGCGTGTTTGAAGCAAAACCAAACCCATAGAGACTGCTCAGATATGCGTTCAGCCCAGGCAGCATGTCTTCGAACCAGGGCTGGGGACTAACTGCGAGGACGTCTCCCAGCGCGCCCAGGCCCGCATTCTGCCGGAGTTGCGTAACCATCCCGCTCATCGCGCCGCCCATCGTCTGGTTTGACCCGCCAGTATTATCCGGGAAATCGAGCAACTGGCTGGAATCCGCAGTTGCCAGTAGACGCCTGCCCAACCGCCCCACATAGTCCATTTTCAGGATGTAGTGCTGCGGAAACTCATGTTGGAACCCGAAATCAAGTTGGATGTTGTAGGGCGTCTTGAGGGTCGTGTTCATCATGAGGTTGAACTCGGCGTAAGGAAGTCCATACGGGTAGCCGCCGGAAACAAACGGAATATAGGGCGTAACCACGTCCGGAGCTGCAGGAGCCGGAGGAGGAGCCGTGATCCCCGCGAACCGGGGTGCGGACTGCACCGTCGCGTAGGGGTCGCCAGGAGTGCCGAACAGGTTGGTGTTGCTGGCTTCAAACACATACGAAGTCTGAAGCTGCTGGAACTGCAATGCGTTGATCAGAGAGTGGTCGTACACAAGACCGATTCCGCCGCGGATCACAGACTTCTTGTCAACGCCCGGATTCCATGCAAACGCCAGGCGCGGCGCAAAATCCTTGTTGTTCGGGTGGAAGTAGCTCGGCTGATGATTGACCTTGCCGCCATAGATGAATTGCAGGAAAGGCAGCGAGTCATTCGCCGTGTTTCCAGCGGCGCTTTGCGCTTCACGATCTTTCCAGAACGTATCCCACGAGAACGGCGAAACCTGGCCGCCCGTATTCATCTGCGTAATCGCTTCTTCGCCGCGCGTCTCGTAAGGCACCGTGTAGTTCTGATAACGGACGCCATAGGAAAGCGTGAAGCTCGGCGTGATCTTCCACGAATCGCCAAAATAGGCTTCCGTCTCGTAATAGCGGTAGTTCAAGTCGAGACCTTTTCCCTGCGTCTCTACCTGAGCATGGTTGTTGTAGTCGAAGTTGCTGCTCACGGAGGCGGCCACGCCCAGCGCAGTCGAGAACGCGCTGTCATAAATCGACGTCGAACCGCTGTCAATATCGGCGGGACGCAGGCTCGGCGACAAAGCGGTCAAATAAGTGTTCCCTGTTACGCCGATAGACGGGAAGTTGAAATTCTCCGCTGCAAATTCGTTCGGCGTCTCCCACTTGAACGTTCCGCCAAAAGTTAAGCTGTGCTTGCCTTTCTCCCAGCTGAAGTCGTCGCGAACGACGGGTATGGGATAGGTGCGATCCTGGGAGTTGCTGCCGCTCGCATAGGGTCCACTCAACCCGCTGAAGCCAAACTGATTCTGGCCTTGCGGATTGTAGACCGCGTTGAAGCTGTAATCTTCGTAGGTCTCGCCATACTCTGCCTGGTTCAGCATGTGGTCGTTAATGGTCCAGGTGTGGCCCACAACCCACGCATAGCTGTGATCGTAGAACGGATACGTCGTTGGATCGCCCGGAAATTGAATCGCGCTTTCCGTCGATGCCTGGCGCGCCACCGTGCTCCGACCGAAGACCTTCATCTTCTCGTTGAGATTGAAATCCACGCGCGCCACATAATCGTTCAGCACATAGGGAAACGGCGCATTAAAGCGATAGCCCGCTGTGTTGACCAGATCTCCAACTGCTCCCGATGTGTCGTTTGCCACCGGATAGCGCGACTGAAACAGCGAAAGTTCGGCCGCATTCCAGCCAATCCCGTTCGGATCGAGCGCGGCAACCTGGGTCGGGGTCAAAGTGGTGATGCCGCCCGTGTTGTTCACATAGGCAACTTCACCGCCGCGATAACCGTCGGTGTTGGTTCCCAAGGGAACCGTGCGGTCTTCGAGGTTGCTCAACGTATCGCGACGGCTGTTCCAGTCAAAGAAGAAGAATGCCTTGCGCCGCCAGATCGGTCCACCCACGTTGCCGCCAAACTGGTTGCGGACCAGCGGTGCACGCGGGACACCATTGTTGTTATTGAACCAGTCGTTCGCTTCCAAATCCGTGTCGCGGTGATACTCAACCAGAGCTCCGTGGAATTCGTTCGTGCCGCTCTTGGTCACCAGGTTGAACTGCCCGCCCGCGCCCTGGCCTTCGCTCGATGTCTCACCCGCCGTTACACCGCGGAACTCCTGCACCGAATCCACCGGCGCGCTGCCCACGATCGCTCCAAATTGGCCGGTCGCATTGTCATTCACTTCCAGACCGTCCACGGTCACATTGCTCTGATCCGTGCGGGCGCCTGTCACCGCGCCATCCAGCGTGACACCAGGCTGCTGATAGAACAATGCCGAGGGATTTGATCTGTCCTCAACTGGCAGATCGTTCAGAAATTGCACTTGAAAATTGTTGCCCACCGTGGCGTCCGTCGTATTCAAAGTGACGGTGTCTGCCGATGCTGAAACTTGTACGCTCTCTGCCGTGCTCCCCACCGAAAGCCGAGCGTTTTGTGTACGCGTCAGGCTTACGTTGAGGTAAATCCCGGAGATCACTGTCGGCTTGAAACCGGTTGCATTGAATGTCACCTTGTAGCCCGGGCCCGGCTGCACATTGGCAATCGTGTACGAACCTTCTTTATTCGTCTCTGTCTTGTACGACACGCTGGTCGAGGGGTTCTCAAGAACTACGCTCGCCCCCAGAATCGCCGCACCGGTTGGATCGGTAACCGTGCCTGTAATCGACGCCTGATCCTGCGCAAACAAGCTCGAGCCGCAAACCAGCAACACTGCAACACCCAGCAACGCCCCAAAAATCCGTCTCATGTGCAACAACCCCCTAGAGGAATGTGAATAACACAGCAATTTCGTTGCCGAACTGCTAAACCGCTAATTCTCTTTAAATTAGCGTCAATTTCTTGACATTTCTATGTGAAATGGAAGCCTTCGATGAAAAAACATATCCTGCAGCTCGGAATAGGCAGCTACGAGACCCTTCTAACCCGGCCGCTCCTTACACTTCGCTCCAAGTTCTGTCCTTTCTGCCGCTTCCTCCTGTCCCGCCACCGCCATCGCGCAGTAGACTGTTCCGTTCAAGTCGCACTTCGTCGCACTTCAAGGACAAATCTATGTGCCGTCGTTTTCTTCTTCGCCGCGCAGCCATGCTCCTTCCACTCGCGTTGCTTGCTATAGCTTCCGCAATCCCATTGCAATCTTCTGCACAAACTGTCGCTCCATCCTTCGCTTCCCTCGCGCCCACCGCCTTCGACGCCTCTGGTCCCGTTCTGCGCGCGCCCGCGCAACCGGAAAAGCCCTTCACCGTCGCCGGAGAACGCGGCGTCCTCCTCGGTCAGCAAGATGGCACATTTGAAGCCTGGGTTCTTCCCGTCAAACTCCTTTCGCACCTCACCATCGAAGCCACCATCGAGGGCTACACGGTCCCCATCCACGTCAATCAGCAGGCAGCTTCCATCGAGGTCCGGCCCGACCGCACCATCCTCACCTACAGCCACATCGGCTTCACCCTGCGCCAGATCATGTTCTCGCCCGACAAAGCGCCTGGCGGCACAGGGCCCATCGCGCTCTTCGAATTTGATTGCCTCCATTCCACCGACTTCACCTTCCGCTTCATCCCCAACCTCGAATGGATGTGGCCCGAACGCAACGAGGGCGTCCCCGGAATCGAATGGGTTCCTTCCGATCCGCACGCCGCCTCCAGCCCCGGCTTTTACGTCCTCCACTCCGATTACCCCGACCTCGCCGGCGCCCTCACCATTCCCGGCGCACAGCCTGGCATCCTCGCTCCCTATCAAGAACGCCCGCAGGACCATCCCGTCGAACTCAAGCTGCATATCGATCCCGCTCGCGACAACGGCCGGCTCTTCCCGCTCTTGATGGCAGCGGGCATGAACAGCAACTCCGCAACAAACGCCGCTCTCGGCGCCACGCTCGCGCAACTCAACGCAAGCATTCCATCCCTCTACGCGACGCACTCCGCGTCCTACAGAAAATTCCTCGAAAACGCAGTCACCATCGATACTCCCGACAAGTCCCTCAACCAAGCCTTCCAGTGGGCCGAGATCTCCATCGAGCAGCTCAAGGCGCATCCGGTCGATGCCCACGATACTCCCACCGACGAAACCGCGCTCGTCGCCGGCTACTACGCTTCAGGCGACTCCGCACGCCCCGGCTTTGGATGGTTCTTTGGCCGCGATTCGCTCTACACCCTCTATGCCATCAATGGTTACGGCGATTTCGCTCTCACCCGCTCCGAACTTGAGTTCCTCATTCATCGCCAGCGCGCCGACGGCAAGATCATGCACGAGTACTCGCAGACCGCCGCCGCCATCGACTGGCAGGCCTTCCCTTACGAGTACGCCGCTGCCGACTCCACCCCGCTCTTCTTGCTGGCCTTCGCGGACTACCTCCGCGCCAGCGGCGACACCGCCTTCATCGCTGCGCATCGCGATGCCATCGAGAAAGCCTGGGCTTTCGAAACCGATCCTGCCCACGACACCGATCACGACGGCATCTACGACAACTCGCAGGGCACTGGTTGGGTGGAGAGCTGGCCCGGCGGCATGCCACACCAGGAGATCTACCTTGCACTCCTCGATCAGCAGGCTTCCAGCGCCATGGCCTACATCGAGACTGCTCTCAAAGACTCATCCAAAGCCGACATCGCAGCGCAGCGCGCCACCGCCATCGCCAAGACCATCAATGCCGAGTACTACGATCCGCGGAAGGGTTGCTATGCCTTCGCCACCAACCCATCCGGCTCACCCAACAGCCCTGTCGACCGCACCACCACCGTCTATCCCGCGCTCGCCTGGTGGGACCCGCAATCGAACAAGTCACTGCTGGATCATGGCGACGAATGTCTCCGCCAACTCGCATCCGCCGATTTGAATACGGATTGGGGTTTGCGTGATGTATCCAACAAGGAAAAAATCTACGACGGCACAAGCTACCACCAGGGCTCCGTCTGGCCGCTCTTCACGGGCTGGGCCGCGCTGGCTGAATACCGCGGCAATCAGCCTCTCACCGGCTATCAAATGCTGAAAGAAAATGCCAATCTCACCTGGGCCCAGGATCTCGGCGCCGACACCGAACTCCTCTCCGGCGATTTCTTCGTTCCCTTCGGACGAAGTACGAGCCACCAACTATGGTCGAGTGCCATGGTCATCACGCCTACGCTGCGTGGCCTCTTCGGCATCAGCATCGATGCCGCCACCAGGACCATCACCGTCAATCCGCATCTGCCCGCCGGCTGGGATCATGCGGAGATTAGAAACCTGCACATCGGCAACGAGACAGTGGATCTGAAATTTGTTCAAACTAAAACCGGAACATTGGTTTGGCAGAATTCATCGAGCCAGGCGGGCATCCATCTTCGTTCCGACGACACGCGCGCAACCGTTCGTCCAGACCAGGAACTGAGTTTCTCCCGGCACCCCGTCGAAATTGCTCCGGTCCTCGAGGAGCCACTTCCTGGGAACCGCACGCAAGCTGCGCGCGTGGTCGCCGAAGAGTATGGTGAACACAATCTCACCGTCACTATAGAGGGAATCGCCGGTTCTGAAGTTCAGCTACCGGTCATCCTCTCAAGCAGCGAAGTGAAACTCCACATCGCAGGCGGCGAACTTGCAGTTGCGCCAAATGATCCTGCAATCGTTGTCCACTTTCCCTCCGGTGCCGGCTTCCAAACCCTCACCGTCACCCTTACCTGGTAGTTCAGCACTCTCCACATGAGGCAGTCACGTTGAACGCGCTCTCTCATCGCATCGCCGCTCTTCTCGCAATCGTTGTCTTGGCTCTGCCGGCATCGCCTGCAGAAAAACGCTCCGATTTTCTGCGCCGCTACAAAGGCATCTCCTATCACGACACGCGCTACACCGGTGGCGCGCAGAAGATTCCCGGCAAAGTTTTTTGCGCCTACTACGACCTGGGCGGCGAAGGAGTTGCCTACCATGACAGCGACGCGAAGAACAACGGAAGCGGCGCCCTCAATCCCGCCGACGGAAGCTATCTCCACGAGTTCCGCAGCAATGAAGGCGTTGACACTTCGTTCACAAAATTCCATCTGGATCCGCAGATTGACGACAACCCCTACGACAAGGTTGTCCCGCCCGCCGACCTCCTTTACGTCGGCTGGACTGTGCCCGGCGAGTGGTTCAACATCACTGTCGACGTCGAAAGAGCCGGCAACTATACAGCCGACCTCCTCTACACCTCGAACCGCGGCGGTACCATTGCGCTCGATGTAAACGGCCTCAACGCCGCCGGCCCCCTGGTCATCGAGTCAACGTTCGACAGCAGCGATCCCATCGCCTGGCGTCAATGGCACCACTGGAACCTGGCCCACCACGTCGCTCAACTTCATCTCGCCGCCGGCACGAATGTCCTCACGGTTCACGTCCTTACTGAAGGACAGATGAACCTGGCATTCTTTGACTTCAGCCCATCCAGCTAGCCGCTTTCGCTCTGCTTACCCTCTTTTCATATCCGCGTGATAAAAAATCGGCATGATGTCTAGCACCCAACCCGCCACCAGCCGCCGACGTTTCCTCAAACAGACCTTCGCTTTCAGCGCTCTCGCTTCGCTGGGCCTCGACCTTCCCGCCTTCGCCGCGCCCGCGCACCCCGGCGTTGCCGACCTCCTCTTCATCGGCGACTGGGGCTACGACACTGACCACACCGGCCAGACGGCAGTCGCCACGGGCATGGCCGCCTACGCGCGCCAAAATGCACTCCGCCCTCAAGCCCTCCTGCTCCTCGGAGATAACTGGTACGGCGACCTCACCGGAGGCGTGCATTCGCCTCGGTGGAAATCTCAGTTCGAACAGATGTACCCCTCCGACCTCTTCAACTGCCCCGCATACGCCATCCTCGGCAATCACGACTATCAGAACTATCCCGAAAGCAAAGTCGAGGCCGAGCTCGAATACGCACGCCAACCCAACACCCGCTGGACTATGCCTGCGCGCTGGTATCGCTTCGACTTCCCCACGCACAAGCCCCTCATTACCTTCATCGCGCTCGATAGCAACATGCCCCACCCCAGCGGACCTCAAGCTGCCGGTCGCAACTTTACGCTCACTGAAGAACAGCGCACAGCGCAGCTCGCCTGGCTCGAGCACGAGTTGCAAAAGCCGCGTACCACGCCCTTCCTCGCCGTCCTCGGCCATCACCCTGTCTATTCAGACGGACCCCACGGCGATCATCCCGTGCTCACGCGCGATTGGGATCCGCTCTTCCGCAAATACAACGTTCAGCTTTACCTCGCCGGCCACGACCACGACCTGCAGCATCTCGAGTTTGAAGGCCACCCCACCACCTTCTTCCTCTCAGGCGGTGGCGGTGCCGATCTGTACGATCTCAAAGTCAATCCGTCGCAACGCGGCCCCTACGCGCAGAAAATCTACGGCTTCAGCCATCTCTCCGCCTCATCCGATGCCCTCACCCTTCGCCATCTCGACTCCCAGGGACGCGTCGTCCACGCCATCACCAAATCTGCGAAGGGCGCAGTCTCCGTTCTCCAGGTCTGATGCGCGGTTCCGCAGGGCCCGGCATCGACCGGGCCTCTGCTCTTCGCGCCACTTACCTTTCTTGCCTTCCCTCGTCTATCTCCCAGACTCCCCATCCGTTCCGCGGCGCACTTCAAGCCGCAAAGGGGCGCGCATGCTTCTATCTGTCTCTACCGCCGAACGCACCAATCCCTGGGCCTTCGGCACTGCCACGCTCATCAACGGCGCTCTTCTCGCTCTTGTGCTCTCCATGGGACTTCGCACCATGGTTCCCCGCACGCCGTTGCAGCTGCAGCATCACACCCCGATTGCGATTCAGGATCTGCCGCTCTTCGCAATTCCTTCCACCGGCGGCAGCGGCGGTGGCGCCAATGAAGCCACAGACCCAATCCAGGGTCATCTGCCCAAGATCGAACGAATCCCGCTCACGCCGCCCCAGGTCCCGGTACTCGAGAACCCCAAGCTCGCCATCGATCCAGCCATCGCCGCGCCGCAGGACATCAAACTCCCCGACAACCCCAACATGCCCACCATCGGCGTTTACCGCTCGCCGAATGTGACCATGCTCTCCAATGGTCCCGGCTCTCACGCGGGTATTGGCACCGGCGATCGAGACGGCCTTGGACCCGGCGGCGGACCTCGTGGCTACGGCCCCGGCGACAGCGACGGGGTTTACATCCCCGGCAACGGAGTCTCCGCGCCCATCCCCGTTTTCACTCCTGAAGCAGAATTCTCCGATGAAGCGCGGCGCGAAAAGTACCAGGGCGTTTGTATGATCTCCGTCATCATCGATGCCCACGGCAATCCCCAGAATCCTCGCGTGATTCGCTCCCTGGGTATGGGGCTCGATGAGAAGGCCCTCGAAGCCGTCAATCGCTATCGCTTCAAGCCGGCAATGAAACAAGGTCATCCCGTTGCGGCCAGAATCGTTGTGGCCGTCAACTTCCGGTTATTTTGACCCGGCTTCCGATCCCGTCGCGGCCCTTGCATCGCCCGCGCCTCAACCTCATCTAAATTGCATGAGCTTGCCTGTTTCTGTGCTCGACCTCGTCGGGATGCGCCCCGGCGAATCTCCTGCACCCGCGATCGCTCGCACGATTGACCTCGCGCAACACGTTGAGCAGTGGGGCTATCGCCGTTTCTGGCTCGCCGAGCACCACTCGATCGAAGGTCTCGCTTGTTCCGCCACATCCGTCCTTATCGGACACGTCGCTGCCGCAACCCACAGCCTTCGCGTCGGCAGCGGCGGCATTATGCTCCCCAATCACGCACCTCTCGTCGTAGCCGAGCAGTTCGGAACACTTGAGGCCTTGTATCCCGGCCGCATCGATCTTGGCCTCGGCCGCGCTCCCGGTGGCGATTTCCTGACCATGCGCGCCCTGCGTCGCAGTCTCAGCCAAACGGGCGATGACTTTCCCGAGCTCCTCCAGGAGCTCCGTTCCTATCTCGGACCCAGGCAAACGGGACAGGCAGTCCAGGCAATTCCCGGCCGCGATAGCAACGTCCCCATCACCCTTCTCGGTTCCAGCGATTTCAGCGCGCGTCTCGCCGCGTCGCTCGGCCTTCCGTTTGCCTTCGCTGCTCATTTCTCTCCAGAAATGCTCGAAGATGTGACGCACCTTTACCGTCGCAACTTCCAGCCTGGTCAGAACCTCAAGGAACCTTGGCTCATGGTCGCCGTGCCGATCATTGCCGCCGACTCCGACGTCGCCGCCAGGAAGCTCTTCACCACCGCGCAGCAACGATTCCTGCGACTCATTCGCAATCAACCGGTCGAGTTGCTCCCTCCCGTCGACTCCATGAGCAGTTTGTGGAGTGAGTGGGAGCGAACTGCCGTGGAAAACAAACTTCGCGCTGCCATCGTCGGTTCCGAGTCCACCGTGCAAACCGGCCTCGAGCGTCTCGTCGCTTCCACCGGCGCCGACGAAGTCATCGTCGTCACCGATACATGGGATCCTTCCGCCCGCCTCGCGTCTTACCAGCGGGTCGCAGGTATCGCGAAGAGCATTCAAACGGCCGCTGAGCCCGTTCAATGAGTCGCGCCCGCTCGCCCTTTTGAACCATTCTTGCTGGCTCAAACCTTTTATCTAGCCATCCTTCTGCGACCTAAGTTAGGATGAGAGCGCGAATTGCACAATCGATTGTGCAATGCCGATTTCGCTTTCCCCAGCGCACAGGAGAGTTCCTCTTGAGACACATGCTCGCCACAGCCTCCTTGTTTGCAGCCGTCTGTTTTGGACAACTCGCCGCCCAGAACCCTTCCAATTCCTGGCAGGGAACAATCCAGTCCGGCGCCGAACGTCAGCGCGTGGTTCTCCAAATGACGAAATCCGATCAGGGCGTCTGGCAGGCCAGGACTCTCTTCATCGAATTCGTGCCCGATCCGCTAACGGTGGACGCGTCGCAATTGCATGAGGGGCATCTGCACTTTTCGACCGCTGGCGGCAAGGGAGTTTTCGACGGCTCAATCTCGGCGGACGGGCAGGTGATCAAAGGATCGTGGCGCTACGACAAGATTGCAACACCACTCGAATTGAAAATCGCCGGCAACGCAACTGCTTGGAAGGTGCCATTCCTTTATCAGTACCACTACAGGGAGACGACCTATTACCGCCCCTTTGCCGACGAACCAAGAATTCCTTTCAACGCAAAGCTGGCGCTCACCTACCTTGAGCAGGGTGCGGTCGCCTGGACCGATCAATGGCATTGCGTGGCCTGCCATACCAATGGTTCCTATATGGTGGTGCGCCCCATGCTTTCTTCGCAATTCGGTGTGCCGCAGAAGGAACTCCGCGACTTCTTCATCACGGCATTGCGCGAGCAAATGACTCCCGACCCCGACGATCCGCGCTGGCACCCTGAGCCGACGCAAGTGGTCTACATCGCTGCGGGGCTCGCGATCTGGGATGCCAACGTCACGCACGCGCTGTCGCCCGAAACCGCGCAGGCGCTGGACCTGATGTTCAAGCTGCAACGTGAATCCGGTGACTGGTACATCGATGACGACAACAATCCCCCGCTCGAATCCAACACCTATCAGCTCGCAACTGTTGCCGCTCGCGCCGTAGCCAATGCCCCGGGTTGGCGCGCACGCCAGTCGGGGACGCCGAACGAAGCGCATATTCAACGACTCGAAGACCTGCTTCGGTCTGAGCGCAAGCCTCAGGGCGACTACGACCGCACGGACCTGCTTTGGACAGCGTCCGAGTATCCGGGACTTCTCGATGCGAACAGAATCCACGAACTGACTGAGATGGTTCTGAATCATCAGCAACCCGATGGTGGCTGGTCGATTCGCACCTTTGCGCATCCGGAGGAATGGGGCAAAGGCAACCGCGCACAAAAGCTGCGCGAAGAACCGGAATTCCTTCATCCGCCCAGCGATGGGCACATGACCGGCCTCGCGATCATCGCCTTGCGCAAGGCGGGAGTTCCGGCAAGCGATCCACGCATCCAGCGCGGTGTGGCATGGCTGCTAAACAATCAGCGCGCTTCCGGCCGCTGGTATACGCGCTCGCTCAATCGCGACGGCTGGCAGTTCATCACGTACAGCGGCACAGCGTATCCGTTGCTCGCGCTCTCCATGTGCAATTCACTGGGCGCGGAGCCGAGGAATGGCTTCTGAGAACCGGCCTTGCGCCACGGCCAGGACATTTCCAATCCGCATCCCCGTCGACGCGAAATTGACGCCGCCATACGATGCGCAAGTTTTCGCTGCGCCGACCCGGTGAATCTTTTCGATTGCCAAAACACTACGGCCCGACATCTCTGCCGGGCCGCTACGTTTTGCCTCCGTTGATTCTATTCAAACTCGCTTTGGACTTCGGTCCGTGCCGCTTCAGATCCGCATCGGCATGAGCACGTAGCGCGACTTGTACTCTGCATCTGGATCCTCTGGCCGCACCTGCCCTGCGCTTTGCGAATCCTTGAACTCCAGCCGCACTTCGCCTTCGTTGCCGAGCGACTTCAAAAAGTCGATGATGTACGACGAGTTGAAGCCCACCACAATCGGATCGCCTGAATACGGCGTATCGATCGTATCTTCTGACTCGCCACTCTCGGTCGATTGCGAACTGATCTTGAGCTCGTTCGATTCCAACCGCAACCGGACCGCTCCCGAACGCTCATCCGCAAATTGCGCCACGCGCTGAATCGCCGCAGAAAGCTCGCTCGAACGAACAACTGCAAACTTGGTGTTGTCCCGCGGCATCACCGCTTCGTAGTTGGGGAACTGCCCCGACAGCCGCCGCGTGCTCAGCGTCCGATGGCCCACCTTGAAAAAGAGCGTGTGCTCATCGTCGGCAAACTCCACCTTCTCCGCATCGCTGTTCGTCAGCAACTGCTGCAGCTCCTGCAGCGCCTTGCGGGGAATCAGCACGCGCTTCTCGCCGCTGATTCCTTCCAGCGTCTCGCCCGGCTTCTCCACAAACGAAAGCCTGTGTCCGTCCGTTGCCACCATCGCCAGCGACTCCGCCTTCAACACCAGCAATGCCCCGTTCAGCGTATAGCGCGACTCCTCATTCGAGATCGCAAAAATCGTCCGCGCGATCAGCGTCTTCAGCGCCGCCGCAGGAATGCTCGTCGACGTTACGGCAGGGAACTCGGGCACCTGGGGATAATTCGCACGCGCCATGCCCACCATCTTCGTATTCGAACGGCCGCTGCGAATCTGCACCCAGTGGTTCTCCAGCAACTTGATCGAAATATCGCCCTCGGGCAGAAGCTTGATGTAGTCGTACAGCTTGCGCGCAGGAATGGTGCACGAGCCCGGCTTCTTCACCTTCACCTCGGCGCTCGTCTTGATCGCCTGGTCCAGATCCGTCGCTGTAATGTTCAGCCGGTCGCCATCAGCCTCAATCAGAAAGTTCGACAGAATGGGAATCGTGGTCTTCCGCTCCACCACGCTTTGCGTCGCGGTCAGCTCTTTCACCAGTTCCTGGCGGCTTACGGTAATCTCCATCGCTGCCCCCTGCGCGGCCGGCTTTTCGATTTCAGTTTCCACCGTTGGCATTGTCCCCACCCTCGTCTGCCTCGGCCTTGGCCGCGGCACTTCACCTGGAAACCAAGCGCATCCGCATTCCGCTCTAGGCTAACGCACGCACCACACCGCGCAAAAACGGCGCTCGTTTCTTGCTCTTGATTGTAGTCATCTTCTTATTCTATTTGCCCGTGGAAAACAGGTCTTTATTCAGGATTCCAGCGCACTTTCGCCCCGCTGCTCACCGATCGCTACCCACGCGCCGTCCGCTCTGAATTCCGCCTCGTTCCATCACGATCGAGCCAGGGTCAGCACCGTAATGTCGTCTTCCTGACCGAACTGTTGCGCTGTATCCGCGATTTCTTCCGCGCTCTTTCCGCTGATCCCGCTCGTCCGCTCAAACCCGAACAGCTCTCCCGCTCCGTTGCGCGCTTCCACCACGCCGTCGGTCATAAACGTCAACACATCGCTCGACCCCAGCCGCAGTGTCGATTCCGTATACTCCACATCGACCGCAATTCCCAGCGGCAGCCCCGCTTCCACCACGATCTCCACGCCATTCTTGTAAGGCGCCAGGTGACCCGCGTTCGCAATCGTGACTTCTCCCATCTCCGTCACCCGCGCGCACACGCATGTCACGAATCCATCCTCTGCCGTCTGGGCAAGTTGCCGGTTCAGCCGCATCAGCACCTCCGCCGGACCCAGCCCTTGCGTTGCCAGCGCCCGCAGCGCGCCCAGGGCCAGCGTTCCCGTCATCGCGGCTTTTAATCCCTTGCCGCTCACATCGCCCACCACCAGCATTTGCGTGCCGAGCCCCTGGGCAAAAATCTGGTAGAAGTCACCGCCCACTTCCTGTGCCGGAAAATAGGCCGCCTCAATCGTGTATCCCGCAATCCGCGGCGGCTTTGCCGGTACCAGCCGCTGTTGGATCTCCCGCGCCGCGCCTAGTTCCGCCGCTGCCCGTGTCTGCTCCCGGCTCACCCGTGTAAACCGGAAAAACATCACGACCGCGATCGCCAGTACATACAGGAAATCCGCCAGGTCCGATAGCTGCAGAACCACCGGCCCAACCGGAATCGGATTCGCTAGAAAATCCAGCTTGCCCCATCCCGTAAAGAGCGATGCGTTTCCCACGTCGTACAAGGCGCTCATCGCCGCGGGAAAGAGACTCGGCACAATTAGCCAGCCCGCCTCGCGATTGCCTTTTCTGTACCAGATCAGCAACAACACCGGCAGCAGCAGCGCGGCAGGCAGAATCATTGCCGCCTGGAACGTCACATAGGCGCTCGTCGACACCCGGCCCAGGGCCACCAATGCATTCGCCGCCAGCGGCGCCAGAAGCGATACCTCGTAGGCCCGCCATATTTTGCTTACGCTTCTCCCTGCAAACCGGAATGTGAACTCGATCTGGACGACCGTGACCACGTAGACCATGGGATCGGCCAGCAAATTGTTGACCGCCAGCGCGAAAACCCCGGAACTCGAGCAATACAGCAACCCGTTCGAAATTCCCAGCAAAAGCAAATAGGCGCTCAGCCAGATGTATTCATCGTGTCCAAGCTGGCTGCGGAACAACGCAAACGCCCCGAGCCCAGCCAGCATCAACACCAGGTTGATCGCGATCGACGGAATCGCTGCATAGTATCGCTGGCTCTCAAACGAAACGCGCTCATTGTCCATCGCATCTGCCGAACCCACAGACACCGTAAGAAACAATGGCAAGTGCCATAGCGCATACATCTGCGCCGGATGCGTTCGCAGCGCAATTGTGAAATCATCCTCGTCATCTTCGAGCGGAATGATCTCCTCGACCGGACGCTTCTGCTCGTACCACGGCTGCAACCGTGCGTCCTCCACCGGTTGCCCATTGACATACGCGGCATACACACCCTCGCCGCCCACAATCAGCAGGTGCTCGTGCATGTGTCCGTGCGGCAGTTTCACATGCAGCCGATACCACCGGAACTTCGACTCGGATGCGCCCAGGCTGTCCAGCTCCACGGTCTGCCATTGGCTGTCGTCGAATGCTGGTTGCGCCCACCCCAGATCATCGCCATCATGCTCCCGCCAGCCATTCACCAGGTCCACACTACCCGACTGCCACTGCGACGCATCCACGACCTGTGCGTGCATCGCCCGGATCCCGAGACACAACTCGATCAGCAGCGCAAACGTGCACGCCGCCGCTCTCCAGCGTCGAATTCCCCTTGGGACCGAATGCCTATGCACCATGTATCTCGGAATTCTATAAGCACTTCGAATTCGCTTGCTCAGCGTGTCTCCCGACAAGCCTGAGAATCGTGCGACGGAAAGGCTGTTATGTGGAGGAAGAATTACATACTAAGACAGTAGTAACCGTAGTTCGCACTGGAAAAGTGGATTTCCAGTCAAACCCTTTACCACTCCACTGCTTGCGTGCCCACCTTGTTTTCCAAATCTAGCCGGTGCAGATCAGGACATTTGGAAAACAGGATCGCGATGCTGTTCACCCATCCCAGGTTTCCCACGGTTCCCACACATTTGCCTCGCCACCCTGTGCATCCCCCGCGCGTTCTGTGGAGAGCGCGTCCGCACCCGCGCCATTCCTGCGCTTCCTTGGCCAACCTTCTCCACAGCGGACTCTTCTTCCACACTCTCCACAGATGTTTCCCAAATCAGTGAATAACTCAACGCAAACTTCGTTCCTCTTCCGGTCATTCTGGCACTGCATTCCCGTTTTGACCTCACAACCTTTTTGCTGCTCACAATCCCCGCATGGCTTTGCCGCGATCATCCGAAGCTGATGAAAGGAGTCGGCTGCCGATGCCTGTCAAGGTTGCTCAACTCGAAGCGCAGTTGCTGCGCCTCGCAGCTGCCGATGCCCCCGGACGCGAATTTTGCGAAGCCATTGCCGAGCTTGCCCGCAACGGCCGCTTTGCCGAACTCGGCTGCGTGCTCCCCCCTGTCGTCTTCGCAGAGCTCTCATCCAGATATAGCCACGACCCTGCCGCATTCATTGCCGACTGGCGGAATCTCGCCCAACAAATGCAGCGCGGTTTTCTCGAGCATGCCCGGCATCGCCTCACTTCGCTCACGCGCCTTCAGCCTCCCCGGCAACAACACCCCACCCCCGCCTGGCAGGCGATCCAGCGCGCTCTGGACGCCCAGCAAAATGACTTGCTGCGCACTGCCTTCGCTTTTGAGTTGCTCCAACTCGTCGAGCCCGCCGTGGCTCGCGCCACACACCTGCGCGAGTGCGTTGTGGCTGCCTCCAGCAGCATGGAGGCCGACCGCTATCTCGATGAAGCCACGCGCTGCTATTTCTACGGCCTCTTCACCGCGTGCGCAGGCCTCTGCCGTTCCGTGCTGGAAGAGGCCATCAAACAAAAGCTTCCAGCACACTTTGCACGACAACTACGCACCCGTTATCGCAACGCCGCCACCCTCGGCAATCTGCTCCACGAGATCAATAACAATCTCCAGCTCACCGGAATAGATCCCGACTTTCCCCGCGTGGCCAATCAGGTCAACGACACCGGCAAGCGCGCCGTCCACCAGGAGCCAGTCTCTGAAGACGAAGCACGCCGTTGCCTTCAATCCGCGCGCCAATCGCTGCAACTTCTCCTTTAATGCTTGAGCGCCCGTTCCTCCTGCGCACACCGCCGCTACCACTCGAAACAAACAACTTCCAACAGGCCCTATTACCGGTAGCGACCTATGGAGTGATGCTGAGTATTACCTGTGTTTCGAACTGCATTACTCTTGCAAATCAAGAACATCCATCCGCCCCAAATGCAGGCAACCTGCCGCGTCGGTCGCGCGTCTCAGGGGGCATCAGCAGTATTCTGCCGCCTTTTCTGGATCGGCGCTTTCCCCCGGCGCTCGGCCCAGTTGTCTCTCCGAATGCCTTGTCCATCGTGAGCGTTCCAGTACGCCGGGAACTGTTCTTGCTTCCGCCGAACTCTTCACCGCTCGATCTACGCACAAACGCGAGGGCACGATGCAAACCAGGGAATTCTGCGTATACAACGAGACACAGGAAAACTTCCTCAGCACCCGGGTCACCGTGATTGACTCGCGATCCGACCCTCTCAAGGTCCTCAAAGTGCTGGTCGAGGGTCTCGCAGTAGGAGAAGACACGGCTCTCTGGCTCAATCCCATCAAGACCCTTCCTGCCGTACCGCGGCTTTCGCCCTACGACCTTGTTTTGCTCGACCGCGACGGCAAAGTCGTGCATGGAATGGAACTCGTCCCTTCAGCTCAGATTCCCAACTTCAACGGGAAGGCCGTCAGTGCCCTGATCCTGCCGATCCATACCTTCTCTGCTTCGCAAACGCACACCGGCGACCACGTCGTCATCTGTCCCGCCGAAGAGCTGCAGGCACGCCCGGCGCGCTTTCCCGATCCTCCCCCTGCTTCCTTCGCCCGCCCGGTCGTTCCAGCGGCTCAGCTTCCCGCCCAAGCGACTCCGGTTCCTCTTCCGCTCACACCGGTTCCCAACTCGTTCGTCCAGGTGCGAGCCGCTGAGCTTCCCAAGACAGCCTCCGCGCCTCTGGTCCTGGAACAGCCGTTGGCCCAACAGCTGCCACGCGAATTGCTTCCAGACGCCATTCTGCCCGACGCCGTCGATATCGACGCGCCCGTCGCCATTGCCGATCTCAGCCCGCAGTACCCCACCCTGCAAACGCGGCAAGAACGCGCCTCGCTGCAATCAGCCCTCCCCAAAGCCGCGCGGTTCACCACGCCGCGCGCGAAGTCTTCGATCCTTCGTTTCCTCCTCGGCCTCCCCCGCTTACGCATTCGCTTGTCTGTCTCCATGCGCGCAACACCAGCTCCCGGCCGTAACCGCGTGCGCTCAATGGAAGGCGGTTCGACCTCGACACCTCAATCCGGCCGCTTGCCCTACTTGGGAAAACAGGCGCAAGGCCGTTCCTGATTAGCTTCAGCGCTCTACACCGGTTGAATCAGACTAAGTCCTTGCGTCTCATGCGTTGAGCGTATGCGCAAGCGCCTGCCCCGGTCCCCGGCTCTTATACTGAATCTTCCATGTCTTACGCCGCGGCCATCGATCAACTCAGCACCATGGCTCCCGAGCTCTTCACCCAGCCGGGCCATGCGCGCCGCAAGTTCTCGCTCGACGAGATCGGCACTCTTCTCACCGCGCTCGAGAATCCCCACCGCCGCTATCCTTCCGTGCTCATCGCCGGCACCAACGGCAAAGGCTCCACGGCTTCCACGCTCGCTTCTATCCTCGCCGCCTCCGGCCTGCGCACCGGTCTCTATACCTCGCCCCACCTCACGCGCCCTAACGAACGCATCCGCATCAATGGCGCTGAAATTTCTGACGGCGACTTTGCCGCCCTCTACTTCCGAATTCACGATAAAGCCGAGCAGCTTGTTGGCTCGGGCCATCTCGCCCAGCATCCCAGCTTCTTCGAGACCCTCACCGCCATGGCACTCCTGCACTTCGCCGACGTGGCCGTGGACATCGCCGTTCTCGAAGTGGGCATGGGTGGGCGCCTCGACGCAACCAACATCGTTGAGCCTGCCATCTCCATCGTCACCGACATCTCGCTCGACCACACCGAGTGGCTCGGCTCTACCATCTCCGCCATCGCACGTGAAAAAGCGGGCATCCTCCATGCCAACGGCACTCTGGTGACCCTGCCGCAGCATCCCGCGGCCAATCAGGTCCTCGGGGAAGTCGCCAACGAGCGCAATGTTCGCGGCGTGAGCGCTGTGCCCTACATGCCCCCCCTCGCTTCGGAAGGTGATCGCTACTCCGTCGATGTTCTCGGCGCAACCATCGAGATCGCATCCCCGTTACACGGCGCGCATCAGCACCGCAACATCGCGCTCGCCATCGCTGCCGCCGTCGAACTCGCAGAGCAACTCGAGCTCCCCATTACGCCTTCTTCCATCGCAAAGGGAGTCCGCACGACGGAGTGGCCAGGCCGTCTCGAACCGGTGACGACCATCGATCGAACAACGAATGCTTCGACACAATGGGTTCTCGATGTAGCCCACAACCCAGGCGGCGCATGGGCGCTGCGCGCCGGATTACGCGCTTTCCTGGCCTCGGATGCCTCTGTCCCAAAACAGGCTGTGCTTGTCTTCAGTTGTCTGCGCGACAAACCCATCGACGAAATGGCGCAGATCCTCTTCCCGCTGTTTGACCAGGTAATCTTCGCGCCCATTCACTCTGCCCGCGCGACTCCCATGGCCGACATGCTCGCCGCCGCCAAAGCCACCGGTACACCTGCCACCGCTGCAGCCTCGGTCGCAGAAGCACTCGAACTGGCCAGCTCCCCATCGCTTTCGCGCGAAGCGCAACCCGTCGCACGCGTAGTGATTGTTGCGGGATCCGTTTATCTTGTGGGCGAAGCGCGTGCACTCCTCCTTGCGCGATTGCCGCATCCTGCCGAGGCGCTGCGATGAACCGTCCTCCGGCTCCGCTCCCGCGTCTCTATCGCTGGCGCACCAACATTTTTCAAATTCCGATCTTCTTCTTCTGGACCGTCGGCTGTGGAAGCCTCTCGCTTTTCGTCTCGCTGTTTGAAAAAAGCGGTCGGCGTCAGCATGGCATCGCCCGCGTCTGGGCACGCGGCTGTATCACCATCTCCGGCTCGCGGCTCACCGTCCGCGGTGCAGAGAACCTGCACAAGCATCCCGTCGCCGTCTACGCCGCCAACCACACCTCCTATATGGATACGCCGGTGGTCTTCGCCACCCTTCCATTCCAATTCCGCATCCTTGCGAAAAAAGAGTTGTGGCCCATTCCCTTCATCGGCTGGCATCTCAATCGCAGCGGCCAGATTCCCATCGACACCGTCAATACCCACGCCACGCTCTCCAGCCTCGGCGCCGGCGTCCGTGCCCTGCGTGCCGGTATGCCGCTCTTCGTGTTTCCCGAGGGCGGCCGCACTCTCACCGGCGACTTGCAGGAATTTCTTTCAGGCGCCGCGTTTCTCTCCATCCGCGCACAGGTGCCGCTTGTGCCCATCGCACTCAGTGGCGTCTACGATCTGCTTCCCATCCACACGCGCCATTTTTATCCTTGCCGGCTCACGCTCACTGTCGGCGAGCCCATCTCCACCAAGGGCATGCACATCCGCCAGGCTGGCGAACTCACCGCCCGCCTGCGCGATGCCATTGCGGCCCTTCGTGAACAGCCCTCCACCAGCGCAGAGCCCGCGCCAACCAAAGTCCTGGCCTGAAATCGCCCTTACTCTCCGCTAGCTCTTCAGCCCGTCACCTTCGCACTTCTACGGCGCGACGCACGCAAAATTCGCCGCGTCATTCGTGTCGCCCGTGCCGCCATACTTCGCCACTTTGGGATACGCGCAGAGCGGCCGCGTGAACTGTGGCTTCATCGCCGCGTCAAACTTCGTGGCCACGATGTTCTCGTCCGGCGCGCCCTTCTCTACCCAGTCCACCAGCGCGTCAAACACGCCAAACTGCGGCGCCTTGCTCGTCGGAATGCCGAGCTGTCCGAATGCGCTCGCGCCCGGACCGCTATAGCAGTGCTCCATTCCCGGCACCATGTAGAGCTCCACAAACGACGCAGCCTTGTCCGCTCCCATTGTTTGCTGGACGCTCTTGTAATAGGCAAGCGTGTTCCACGGCGAGATCGCCTGGTCGTTCCATCCGTGATAGAGAATCAGCTTCCCGCCTCGCGCCGCAAATTTGCTCAGGTCGGGATTCGCCGAATCCAAATCCTCCGCGGTCTTTGCGCGCGACTCCTTCAGCGCCGCGTCCACATCCGCCGTCAGTGCATTCCACTTCGGATCGTTCATCACCAGGTAGCGGAAGTCGTTCTGTACATACTGCGCAGATTCCGATGCACCCGGCGCATTGCCCACCACCCACGACTTCCAACTCGTCTCATCGCCCATCGTGAATCCCGGAAAGATCATCTTCCCTTCGTGATCCTTTGCTCCCGCATACAGCGTCTTCAACGTTTCGATCTGCGGATGCGTCAGGCACTCCCGCGTCTCCTCGCCTTTGCACAACAGCGTCTCTGGATCAAACTTGCACTGCGCCGGATCGCCGATGACTCCGTCTTTCACGCCGTCCTGCACATCACACGCATCCAGCGCCGCCTTCTCAATCGTCGCCAATTTTCTCGGTGGAAGAAACGCGCGCGGATCGTTCATCAGGCTCTGCAGTCCTTCCAGCCCCGCCGCAATCATGGTCGACCACTGGTTCGCTGGCGCGCCTGCCAAAATTCCGTCGTAGTCCCCGGGAAACCGCTGCGCCTCCATCAGCGCTTCCCGCCCCCCGTCCGAACACGAATCGAAATAAGCTTTCGTTTCCGTCTTTCCGTAGTAGGCCGCGACAATCTGCTTCCCCCGCTCTCGCGTTCTATGCACCGCGCGCCAGCCAAAATCCTTCACCTTCTCCGGATGACCGTATGCCCAAGTCGCATCCGTCGCTTCGCCCTCATGTCCCGCGTCCGATCCCGCCACCGCGTAGCCGCGCTTGACATACCCCGCGAATTGACGGTACCCAATCGATCCTGCGAACCCCCCATTCCCAACGCCCAGGAAGCGCCCGGTCCATCCCTCCGCAGGCATCCACACTTCAAAGTGAATCTCCGAGTCGCTCGATGGACGCAAAACTCCCGTAACGCGGCACATCGCGGGCAACTCATGCATCGGATCTTCGCCCTCAATCGTCAGATCGCCCGTCACCATCTCCGCTTGCGTGATGGTTGTCTCTTCCAGCTTCAGGCTCTTCAACCCCGCGCAGTCCGCAGCCCACAACACACCGCCCTGCATTCCTGTGAGACATAGCGCCATCGCGCCGACTCGCATCCATCGCATTCGAGTTCCTCCTGGCAGTCGGAGCCTTTATACCAAAACCAATACGCGCCCTCGTGAAAAGAATTCCCTTCGATATACTGCATCCCATGCGCACATCTTTCTGCCTGGCGATTGCCTTCGCTCTTCTAATCCACGTCACTCCTCAGGCGCAGCCAACGCCAGCCGAACAGCCCGCCGCCTTCCAGTCCATGGCGGTTCCCAGCCACGGCAGCCTTCTGCTCGGCGTCTTCTATCTCGCCGCGGGCAACCAACCCCATCCAACCGCCGTCTTGTTTCACGGCTATCCCGGATTCGAGCAGAATCTCGATATCGCTCAAACCCTTCGCGCCAATGGCTGGAATGTCCTTGCCCTGCACTATCGCGGTTCCTGGGGCGTCAAAGGTGACTTCTCTTTCCATCACGCCATCGAAGATGCCGACACCGAAGTCCAGTTCGTTCTCGCTCCCGAAACTGTGCAGAAGTATCGCATCGATCCCAGCCGCGTCATCGTCATTGGACACAGCATGGGTGGCTACATGGCCGCATCGGCTGCCGCCCACAATCCTGCCATTGCCGGCGCGGTGCTCATCTCCGCCTGGAACATCGGTGCCGGCTTCAAGAATCGTCACAAGGGACCATCAGGCCCCACGACACTGGAAAGCGAGGCAAGGTCGCTCGCCGAAGATAACGATCTTCTGCCCCTCGCAGGAACTACCGGCCTCAAGCTCGCGCAGGAGATCCTCGATCACCAGGACGATCTCAATTTCATTAACCTCGCTCCCGCCATCGCGCCGCGTCCCGTCTTTGTCATTACCGCAAGCGAGGGGCTCGCGCCTGCCGACCACCAGCTGGTCGAGGCGTTGCAGAAATCGGGAGACACTCGCGTCATCGAGCGGCACTGGGACACCGATCACAGTTACTCCGGTCAGCGTGCAGAACTCTCTGCCGCAATCCTCGCCTGGACCCACGACATTCTGCCCAAATAGCCCCACAAACCTCTTGTGGGAAGCGCAGCACTCTTTGTGAGACAATCGCGCTTACCGGAATTCCCCCGCCCAATCCAGTCCTGTCGGAGGTCCGCATGACGGAACCCGCGGTTGCAACCCCGTTCTCTCTCGACATCGAGCATGCCGGCGAAAAAGCCCTTGTGCGCTGCCACGGCAAGCTCGTCTTCGGCCTCACCGATCGGCTTTATTCCCGCGTCCATCCCCTCATCGCGACTTCCAGGCACATCGTCCTCGACCTCAGCGACCTTTCCATGATGGACTCCATGGGTCTCGGTGCCGTCGTGCGCCTCTACGTCTCTGCCAAAAGCGCCGGCTGCTGTCTCGAGCTCATCAACATCGGCCAGAACATTCGCCGTCTGCTGGGCGTCACTCATCTGCTTTCTGTTCTTACAGACATGTGCGAACAGGGAGTATCCCTGCGCTTCTGATCGACAAGCGCACCTCTCCGCGGCGCAGAAGCGTTTACCCACTCTGCCCGCCAAACTGTCGCTTGCTTCAGCCCTCTACGGCAGTTCCCGCATCCAGATGTTCCTGAAGCTGATCGGCTCGCTCTTGTCCCCGTGCGCCTGTAGCTTGATCGGCGCCGCGTCATACGCCTTGTAGAACGGCTTGCCCATGTAAAGTGTCTGGCCCTTCAGCTCAAAATGGTTGTCCACCAGCACGCCATTCCAGAACACCGTGGCATACGCCGGTGTCTTTACCGACCCGTCTGCGTTAAACGTCGGAGCCGTCCACGCTACGTCGTAGGTCTGCCATTCGCCGGGCTTCCGGGCAGCGTTCGCCAATGGAATGCTCTGCTTATACAAACTCCCCGCCATCCCGTTCACATAGGTCTTATTAATGTAGGAATCCAGCACCTGCAGTTCGTAGCCGTCATCGCCCGGCCCGGTCGACGCCAGAAACACACCGCTGTTGCCGCGCGCCTGGTCGCTCCCCGTCACATCGGGCGGAATGCGCCACTCGACATGGAGCTGATAGTTCTTGAACTTCCGCTTCGTCTCGATGTTGCCCACGCCACCAGCCTTGTTCACCGTCACAATCCCGTCGTGAACAATCCACTTTGCCGGAGCGTGATCCTGCGCCGAAACCCATTCATCCAGGTTCTTTCCATCAAAGAGACGGATCGCGTCCGACGGCGGCTCGCCAGGCATCGCACCCGGTGTCACCACCGGCGGCACCGGCTCCCAAACCTCTGTGTCTTTCGGATTCGGCTTGCCGGATTCCTGCGCCAGCAGCAACGCGCTCATTCCGGCCACAACAGCAAATGTAGAGAACTTCAAAATCGGCATGCGCATAAGCCCATTGAGAATACACCCGCCGCTGCTGTTCCATCACTCCTGGTGTAGCGACCGGATCGGGTCCACCCGGGCCGCGCGTGCCGCCGGCAGCCATACCGCCGCCAGCGCGACTCCGCACAAAATCACCGGCGCCAGCACGAACGCCGCCGGATCCCACGGCTTCACCCCGAAAAGGAAGCTCGCAATCAATCGAGTCAGCCCCATCGCCGCTATCAACCCCAGCACCATGCCCACTCCGGCCAGCCGCATGCCGTGCCACACCACCAGCCGCCGAATCGTTGTCCGATCCGCGCCCAACGCAATCCTGATCCCCATCTCCTGCGTCCGTTGCTCTACCGTGTATGCCATCAGCCCATAAATGCCGATCGCCGCCAGCACCAACGCCACTCCCCCAAAAATCGTCAGCAGCAGCATGTTGAATCGTTCGCGTGCCGTCGACCGTCCCATCACTTCATCCATCGTCCAGATATGCGCCACAGGAAATCCGCCGCTCGCCATCCGCAATTGTTCCGTCACCGGCCCAATTGCCTCGTGGGGATCGCCGCGCGTGCGCACAATCCAGAAAAGTGGCTGAATATTTGCGTAGGCTGCGTTGTAGTCATCCGCAACCTGCGGAATGGGAACGATCATCATGGCTTGCGGGGGGTTCGCAAGTCCGCTGTCGTGGAAATCGGCAACGATGCCGATAATCGTCTCGATTTTTTCGCCGTGGCTGATGTGCTGCCCAAGCGGGTCTTCGTGAGGGAAAAATTCCCTCACGAATGCCTCATTGATCAGTGCGACCCGCGGCGCGTCGGCCTTGTCGTTCTCCGTGAAATCGCGTCCACGCAAAAGAGGAATCTTGAACAGGCTCAGGTAGCCCGGCGTAATACTCATCCACTGGCTGCCACAGCAATGCTTTTCTACCGGATGCCCGACAATCTGAAGCCCTGTTCCGTCTTCGATATCGATAGGCAGCCAGAAGCCGGCGGCTGCAGTCTCCACTCCCGGCAGCGCATGGAGGCGGTTGCGCCCATCTTTCAATAGCTGAGCAATGCCGGCCGTTTTCTGGTAGCGTGGGCCATTCAGCGACATCTCCATGGTCAGAACATTGTGAGAATCGAAGCCCGGACCCACTTCGTGCAGTGCAATAAAGGTGTGGATCAACAGCGAAGCGCCGATCAGCAGCACCAGGGCCAGCGAAATCTCGCTGACGGCCAGCAGCGAACGCGCAACTCCCTGGCGAAATCCGCTCCCGGAACGGTTGCCGCTTTCTTTCAGTGCCGAAATCAAATCCGAGCGAGAAGCTGCGAACGCCGGGAAAACTCCGAACAGAATTCCGGTAAGCAGCGAGACAACGAGCGTAAAGCCCAGCACGCGCCAATCCAGCCCAATGGCCGAACCGTCTTCTCCAACGCGCGGCAGTCCTGCCGGACTTACAGCCAATAAGGCACGCACTCCGGCAAATCCCAAAGCCATTCCAAGTATGCCGCCGCCCATTGAAAGCAGGACGCTCTCCGTGAGCAGTTGGCGCACAATCCGCATGCGGCCGGCTCCCAGTGCTGAACGAATCGCGAATTCGCGCTTGCGGACAGTCGCCCGCACCAGCAAAAGATTGGCGACGTTGGCGCAGGCGATCAGCAGCACCAGCCCTACCGCTCCCAACATCACCATCAGCGAATTCCGCGCGTCGCCGATAATGCTGTCCCGCAACGGCTCAACCGTAAAACGCTCGCGCGAGTCCGTGTCCGGAAACTCGCGATGGTATTCCGGAACCGCAGCCAACAATGCGGCATTGGCCTGCGCCACAGTCACGCCCGGCCGCAGCAGCCCAGTTACATAGAAGAAGATGTTCGGGTCCGTGCTGGCCGGATCAAACTGAAACGGCATCCACAGATCCGCCTGCACATCGGCCACAAAATCCTTACCAATCACCCCCACAACGGTGTAGGGCTCGTTGCCCAGCGAAATGGATTTCCCCACAATGGCCGGATCGCCCGCGAATCTCCGCTGCCAGAGTCCGTAATTGAGAACAACCACCTTGCCGCCGTGCGGCCTGTCCTCCTCCGTCGTAAAGGTTCGTCCCAGCGCAACCGGCGCGCCATACACCCTGAAGTAGCCCTCCGTCACGTGAATCCCGCGAACCTGCTCCGGCCGTCCGCCGGTCAGGTTGAACCCCGGACCCGCGTTGTCGAGCGCCACCACCTCCTGAAACACACTGGTCTGTCGCTGGAAGAAATGAAACTCCGGGATGCTGTGGAGATGATTGGCAAGTCCCGACACAGTGCGCGGAAAATTCACCATGCGATTCGCATCGGGATAGGTCAGCGGCTTCAGCAGAACCGCGTTCACCACGCTGAAAATCGCGGTGTTCGCCCCAATCCCTAGTGCAAGCGCAAACACGGCAGCAAGTGTGAAGCCCGGATGACTCCGCAATTGCCGCATCCCGAAAATGGCATCGTTCCGGATCAGTTCAAACCGCCGGCTCGCGCGCGCTCCGCCTTCCGGGTCCGTTGCCAAGCTCCGTTTGCCGAACACATTGCGCATCCCGCTCCCCTAAGCAAGCGTGGATTCTCGCTCGCTGCATTCAGATGAGCCTTCAGCGCATCATGGATCGCCAGTGCCGCCCTTGTCTACTCGTCCGCACCCGCCGCAAGCCGGCCCTCCCTCTGGCCGGCCGTCGAATCCTCATGGAACGACTCTCTATATCTATTCTTAGGCGGCCGAATGGTTCAGCTTGTTTGCGTCCGATCCGTGCTGCTTCACCATCTTGTTGTAGATTCCAAGCAACAAAAATGGCGCCGCCCATTGACCAACGAACAGAGCGTGATGATCCTTGCCGGAAAGCTTGAATGCCAGCGACCCTGCGATCGACGCGAGTGCCGCTCCAAGAAAAAAGCTCGAAGGAATATTCGAAGTCTGCGATTCCAGGAGTGCCGTAAATTGATCTTCCGTTTTCTCCCCTGCCAGAACACGATTGTCGGTCATACCTGTCTCCTTAGATGTAGGAATTCCTATACATCTCCTCAGATGCATCGACACCTCGCTGTTCACGCCGTCCCATTGCAGAGTTTGCTCTGATCAAAGTGCCTATCGATTCGTGTTCAAGCCACGCAACCGAATCGGCTCCAGCTGTTTTGCGCATCCGGTTGTTCTGGCGGGTCTTTGAACCTCTCCTGGGCGGCGGGGTGATTTCCTTTTGGGGAAAGTTGCAGGGGCGGGCTGCCAGAGCGCGGACGGCCAACTCGCAGCAACGCTCTTGCTGGCATGTCGACTTGAAGCTTGTTGATCGGCAGGAGTTTGTTTCGGGGGAGGTGGCGATGCGGAACGAGCCGCGACGGTAGCTTTCGTTTCAGTTCTCAGCTTGTGCATCGGATCCACGAATCCGGCAACCCTGAAGCGTCAGGCTCGCTTCACGAGTGCACAGGTGGACACATCCGGATCGCGATCGTCCTGGAAGTAGAGAACATCATAGTGCGACCAATCGTAGTCGCGCCCGCACGGGCCTCCCGGCTCACGCGGCTCGACGATCACTTCGGGATAGACCCATTTGCCCGCAGCCCCGGCTGTACCAACCCGCGGCTCGCAAAGCAATCGAACATACGCAAGACGTTCAGAAGCACCGCATTCCGGGCACTCCCGCTGTTGCAGGTCTTCAGAAGTTTGAATCTCCGACCGATCTGCGGCGAAGTGACCGCAATCGCAAACCCAGGCAAAAGAGAATCCAATCTTGTCGAACGGTCGTTTGGAAAACTTCTCCGAATACACGATCGTTTTACTGTCCCCTTCCGCGGAAACCGTCAGCTCGCTCCGCCGGAACACGCGGGCCAGCGCGGTTTGGCAGATCATCGGAACGGAATCCAACGAATGCCGAATCCCATTTATTGAGGCATCGCGCAAGGAATCTGCCCGCTTCAGGCCGGCATTGAATGCTTCCTGAATTCGGTCTCGGCATACATCCAGGACCTTTGCCACTTCCATCGGACCTTGCCGAAGGGCGGAAGAGCGTGATCCTCCGGCATTCGCCGGTACGATCGTTACGGGTTGGCAATTGGCAGCCACAGTCAGAAAGTAGCACTGTGAACGGCGAGAAAAGAACCCCACATTGGTGTCATTACCAGACCGTATAGCGTTACATCTAAGAACTTAAGTGTCGATCTGCGCCCGCTGCTCTTCGAAACAGTGACTGAAATCCACGACAGCGCAGCAACGAGATCTTCGGGATCGAAAACTCCCACCAGCTCATGGATCTTTCCGCCAGATCACCTTCCCGCCTCGAATCGTGGATCGAATCTCCGTGAACGCCTCTGCCTCTCCCGATCCCGGGTCTTTGCCCAAAATCGTTAAATCCCCGCGCATCCCCGGCACCAGCTTGCCTTCGCTCTGCGACAGATGGAAGAGCTCCGCGGGAGCCGTCGTAAGCATGTCCAGAACCTCGCGAAAGCTGAACCCAGCCGCAAACAGCTGACGAAATTCCTCGCCCTGGTCATAATCCGTCAGAAATCCCGTGTCGGTGCCGTAAACGATCCTGCCGCCAAGCTGGTGATACCGATAGTCAATTCCACGAATCTTCGCAATTGCGTCGTCCCGCGAGAACAGCTTCAGCGTTGGAATCATCGTCATGTGCTGCCCAGCCATGCGCCGCAGCAGTGCCTCATCAATGCCATTCGTGTCCTCGGGCGTATGCGCCAGGACATCCACTCCCGCATCGATTGCTACCACTGTTCCTTTCAGATTCGACGGATGCGAGAAAACCAGCTGACCGTGACGGTGCGCCTCGTCAACAGCAGCGCGCGCAATGTTCACATCCATCGGAACAATATGATCGGGTCGCACAATCGATCCCGTGAAGAGTTTCACAATGTCCGTTCCTGCCGCTCGATTCTTGTCCACGAACGCCGCCGCCTCCGCCGGCGACTCCGGCTGCGCCATCTTTGCCTTCAGCTCAGGCGGAAGCGCATCCAGGTAATAGGGCAATGCATGCGCCGGAAAGATTGGAATGCCCGCCGTAAAAATGCGCGGCCCCGCAACTTCTCCACTGTTCACCCGCCGTCTCAGCGCCAGCGTGTTCTCTCCATCCGAACCGGTATCCACGACCGTCGTAAAGCCGGAGTGCGTCAACATCGCGCTCATTTGGTCCGCTAGCTTTTTCGCAGGCTGATGCGCGGCATCATTCCACTTCGGCTCCATGAAATGCACATGCGCATTCCAGAAACCTGCCACCACAAAGCAACCGCCGCAGGAAATTGTCTCGATGCCTTTGGGTGCGCTTACATGCTCGCCAACCTTGGCGATCAATCCATGCTTGATCAGCACAGTGGCATCGCGAAGCGGCTGCGCCTCCGGCGAGGCATAGACCGTGGCATGCGTAATCGCAAGATCCTGCGCGGAAACACCGGCAATCGAAAGAAACGCCAGCAGGACAATCCCCAAAGACCTCATTGCAACCCCCTCCGTGACCACAGCGCGCTAAACCATCTTCGCTCTTTGACGCCATTCAGCGATGCAAAGACAAGCAAGCTGTTCAAAATCAGCACGGTCATGGACAAATACCAGAGCCTCGCCAATACGGTTCCTTCCCTCGAGCCAGTCGTGTGCCCCCGAACTTACGGGATCTGCCTGAAGCAAAAATTCTCCGGTACCTCTGTAGAAATCGAATGCAGCCGTTCGTTGTTATAGTGAAGGCCCGCGAAAGCAGCCGGCCTGAAACCCGCGCAAGGAGAAGACAATGCCGCAATATTTGGTTGCTGGTTACCAGCCCGATGACTTCGACCCGTCCCAGATGGATGAATCTGTGGGTCTCGCAATTCATGCGCTCAACGACGAGATGGATGCTGCCGGCGTCATTAAATTTGCCTGTGGCCTTGGGTCCGCGAAAGCGTTACGAGGGCAGCCGGATGGCGGCGTCCTCATTACCGACGGCCCATACCTTGAAACCAAGGAACACATCGGCGGTTTTTGGATCTTGGAATGTGCTGACATGGACGAAGCCGTGGCTTGGGCGCGCAAAGGCGTGATCGCCACTCGGGGAAAGGTCGAGATTCGCGAAATCTTCTTCGTACCCTCGCCGAACAGCAACTGAACAGCAGGTTCGCGGCGTTGGCACAGTTTGGCGGCGACGCAAAGCCATCGCAGCCTGCCGCGCACCGGTCGAGGTACGCGAGTTCCTTGCAATGCCGCCGGAATAGAAACTTCCACCCCCAGAAGCAGGGAGTCCAAATTGAGAAAACTCAAAATTACCGAACACATCTCGCTGGACGGCGTGATCCAGCATTCCGCCGATGACGATGATTTCCCCTATAGCGACTGGACGGCGCCGTATCGAACACCTGCTGGGCGGGAAGCGATTGCGGCCATTTATGGCGGAAAATCTGACCTGCTGCTTGGCCGTCGTACCTATGACATATGGTCGGGCTTCTGGCCTAAAGTGCCGGGCAGCCCAATCTCGGACGGCCTGAACGCCGCAAAGAAATTTGTTGTAACTCACCGCCCCGAGAGTCTCGCATGGGGCCCGTTTGAGGCTCTCGGTCCCGACCTCGTCGCCGACATTCACCGCATCAAGTCCGAGGATGGGCCTGACCTGATCCTCTCCGGCAGCTCAACGCTCACATCGCCTCTGCTCGAACACGAGGTCGCCGATGAAATCCTCCTCATCGTCTATCCGGTCCTGCTCGGCACAGGCAAGCGCCTCTTTGCCGAGGGTCTACCGGCGCGCCGATTCGAGCTTGCCAGTTCGCAGGCTTTGCCCTCAGGCATCGTGATCAACATCTACAAGGCCGCCGGGCCTTTCAAGAGCCAATCATAAGGAGCCGTACCATGCGTTTCATGATGATCGTGATTCCCAAAGGCTACGAATCGGCTGCGCCCGATGCCGTTCCCCCCGCGGATGCAGTGGCCAGGATGATGGAGTACAACAAAAGCCTGCAGCGAGCCGGCGTATTGCTCGCGCTCGATGGTCTGCACCCCCCATCCACCGGAGCGCGCATCTCCTTTTCCGACGGCAAAGCGACCGTCACCGACGGACCATTCCCCGAAGCAAAAGAAGTCATCGGTGGCTATTGGGTCATCCAGGTGCACTCCCGCGCAGAAGCCATCGAATGGGCCCGGCGCGCCCCAATGTCGAGCAATGAGATCATCGAAGTTCGCCGCATCCAGGAGATGGGCGATTTTCCCGACGACGTCCAAAAAGCCGCCGAAGGCTTCGAGCAGCTGCCCCGATAATCTCAAGGTATGAGCGATGTCGCTAAGACGATCGAGGCCGTGTGGAAGATCGAGTCCACGCGACTCATCGCCGGCATCGCCCGCGTTACCCACGACATCGGCATCGCAGAGGAACTCGCCCAGGACGCTCTCGTCATTGCCCTCGAGCAATGGCCCGAGCAGGGCATTCCCGAAAACCCCGGCGCATGGCTCATGACTGCGGCCAAACGGCGCGCCATCGATTCCTTGCGCCGCGGTCGCATGCTCATACAGAAGCACGACGAAATCGCCCGCGAACTCGAATTCCAACAGCAGCAGCTCGGCGATGCTCTCGAGCACGCTCTCGATCAGGTGATTGATGATGACATCCTGCGCCTCATCTTCACCGCCTGTCATCCCGTGCTCACGGTCGAAGCACGCATCGCTCTCACCTTGCGCATGATCGGCGGCCTCAGCACCGCGGAGATCGCTCGCGCCTGCCTTGTTCCGGAAAAGACCATGGGACAGCGGATCTTTCGTGCCAAAAAGACTCTCTCTGAAGCGCATGTCCCCTTCGAAACGCCTCGCGGAGACGAGTTGCGCCGCAGGGTGGAATCTGTCCTCTCCGTCATCTACCTGATCTTCAATGAAGGCTACACCGCAACTGCAGGCGACGAGTGGATGCGGGCCGCTCTCTGCGACGACGCCTTGCGCCTCGGTCGCATCCTGGCGCAGCTGCTGCCCGGCGAATCAGAAGTCCATGCTCTCCTCGCACTCATGGAGTTGCAGGCATCGCGCACCCCCGCCCGCCGCGGGCGAAACGGCGAAGCAGTTCTCTTGCCCGATCAAAACCGTGCTCTCTGGGACTACGCCCAAATCCAGCGGGGAATGACTGCGCTTGAACAGGCACAGCGGCTCGGCGGGGGTGCCGGCATCTACGCGTTACAGGCGGCGATCGCTGCTTGCCACATGCGCGCGCGCACAGCCGAAGAGACCGATTGGGACCGCGTCGTTCTCCTCTACGACGCCCTCCTGCAAATCAGCCCATCGCCCATCGTTGAACTGAACCGGGCGGTCGCCGTCAGCAAGGCGCAGGGTCCCGCCGCTGCACTGGAGGCGCTCGATACGAGGCTTGGCCCCGCCGGCGAATCCGCACTGGCCGCCTACCATCTCCTGCCCAGCGTCCGCGGGGACTTTCTAATCAAGCTGGGCAGGTTCCCCGAAGCCCGTCAGGAAATCGAGCGCGCCATCACCTTGACGCAAAATCTGCGCGAACAGCAGTTGCTCACCGAGCGGTTGAAGCAGATCGAAAAGGCATCTTCCCCTGCATAAGCGCGCGACCGTCGCTCTCTATCGCGATGAGCGGGCCTTCGGAAAATGGTTGGCGGCAGGCGGCTCGGATTTCGAGTATGTCAACCCGGCGCCGACAACAAGGGTGCCCGTATCTCCGAATTTGGAGATGCGGGGAAAGCACAAAAGCTGGCTCGCCTTGCAACACCCCACCCAAACGCTCGCCCGCGAGATCCTCTTCCAGCCATTCCCAAAACGGTCCAACTCCGTGACCAACGATTCCATTCCCTCACTCACCCTTGCACTCCAATACCGCTCCAACGCGTAGACTTGAATCAGCTTTAGAAAAAGCTATGCGGCGATCCCACTCCGGGTGCCGCTTCCTTTTGCGGCAAATCTCCGTTTGAGCCAATGCGGCAAATGTGCGCATAACCCCGGTATAGAACTGTCTTTCTCAGCGTCAACCCGCAGGGAATCTTAGGGATAAGGGCCAGAATGAGGTGCCCCCCCTCCCCCCTCCACTGGCGGCATGCCTGTTGACCGGATCGCAATTCTGGCCAGCGAACATTTCACCGGATCAACGGCTGACCCACCTTGACGAACTCCGCTAACCCCGCCAACTCCGCTTCTGCGGGCTATGAATCTGTGAACCTGTGAAACTGTGGCGCGCAGCGCGACCTGCCTGGACGGCCAGTCCATGTATGCTGGTCTCTTCATGTCGGTCCGCATCGCGATTCCCGAGCCAACCTCGAGCGACACTGAATACAATCAGCGCTCGCTGCCGCCCTATCTTGCCGCGCTCCATTCGGCCGGCGCCACCGCGGTCGTCGTTCCGCTCCACGAGCGGCCCGATCGCGTTGCCAAGCTGCTCGCAACCGTCCAGGGAGTCTTGTTGCCCGGCAGTCGCTACGATGTCGATCCCGAGAGCTACGGTGCCGCACGTATTCCCGACTGCGGACCCACCGATCCGGCGCGGACCGCGGTCGATGAACTTCTTCTGCAGGATGCATTCAACCTGCACAAACCGATCTTCGGAATCTGCCACGGCGCGCAGGGCCTCAATGTCTGGCGCAACGGTACTCTCTATCAGGACCTGCCCTCGCAGACGGGCACATCGGTCGATCACAGCCCGGGGCGCGCCATTGTGGATGCGCACCCGATCGACATCAAGCCCGGATCGCGCCTGGCCGCACTCGTTCGACCCGGCGAACCAGCACAGCAGGTAAATTCGAGCCATCATCAGGCCATTCAAACGGTCGGCGACAATCTCCTCGTTTCCGCCGTCTCGCCCGTTGACGGGATTGTCGAAGCCATCGAACTCGATTCTCGCGATCACTTCGCCGTCGCGGTCCAGTGGCACCCCGAACGCACTTATACGTCAAGCCCTCTCTCCCGCGCCCTCTTCCACGCCTTCATCCACGCCGCTGAGGCTTGGCAACCGCGCCGCATCGAAGAGTCGGTCGCGACCCAGTGAGCACTGCCATGCACGAGGCGCAGTTTGCAATGGGCGACGAGCTCAATCTTCTCCTCCATGAAGCAGGCATTGAAAACCTGCAAATGCAACAAAATAAACAGTTTAACGTCTATCTTTCGCTAATTCTTCGCTGGAACGCCCGCCTGAATCTGACAGCCGTGCGCGACGTGAAGAGCATTCTCTCGCGCCACTTCGTCGAATCCATTGCCTGCGCCCGTGCACTGCCGGCCAATACCCGAACTCTGCTTGACTTTGGGTCAGGTGCAGGTTTTCCCGGAATTCCCATCGCGATCTGCCGCCCTGAGATCGCTGTCACCCTCGCCGAATCTCAAGGCAAAAAAGCGGCCTTTCTGCACGAAGCCATACGGAGCCTTGAGCTCAACGTCAACGTGCTCTCTGGACGGGCCGAAACAATGAACCGACGGTTCGACTGCGTAACCCTCCGCGCCGTCGACAAGATGGATCGCGCGGTCAAATCAGCAGCACATCTCGTCGATTCTTCCGGCTGGATCGCGCTCATGACAACAACGGTCGACGCTACGAAATTGCGGTCTGCCCCCGGCACGCAGTTTCACTGGCTCGAGTTGTTGGATCTCCCTGGAAGCGAGCAACGCGTTCTGCTGTTGGGTCAGCACGCCGAAAAGTCCTTTGATACGAAGTAGGGGCACCAGGCCTGAGAGACGTCAAACCTGTGGCCTTGGTCTTGCCATTGATCCGAAGCCGTGCGGGTACGCGAGTGTTCCACGTGGAACAAATTTCCAGCCGCCCCGGCATCTAGCGATCGACTCAAAGCACGCCAGAATTGTTCCACGTGGAACAACGGACCTCATCCCCCTTCCCCAAGTTCCCTCAACACGGTCCCCTCTGAACACGCCCCTCCGCGCGAAACGATCGCGCACGCCATCCCGGCCACGCTTCTGAAACGCCCACCCCTCTAACTTCGCAACCTACAATGCTCCCTCCCAATCTCCTTGGATCGACAAGAAAAACTGCCCAAGTTTTCCACCGATTGGCCATTCCGCGGCAATTTCTCCCGATTGCTGTATGCAGGGTGCAATTCCTTTTCAACCAAAAGCTTACGAAACCTGACGCGCCGCCATTTTGGGACCTTTCCACAGCTTGTCCGAGTTCTCCACAGTCGAGATTCCTGCACGCCTGCGGCCCCTCCTTTTAAGCTGAAGGGCCATGGGGAAAATTCTCGGCGTCGTGAACCAAAAGGGTGGTGTCGGCAAAACCACCACCGCAATCAATCTCGCTGCCTGCCTGGCGCTCGAGGGCCTCAAAATCCTTCTGGTCGACTGCGATCCGCAAGCGAATGCCTCTTCTGGCCTCGGCGTCCAGCGCGACGACAATCGCCACTCCATCTATGACGTACTTGTTGGTCAGGCCCCCGCCGAGCAAGTCATCCTCGCCACTGAGATTCCTTCGCTGTGGCTCCTGCCGGGATCCAAGAATCTGACCGGCGCGAACATCGAACTCGCCGCCGCACCCGGTCGCGAGAACCGCCTCCGGGAAGCGCTGGCCCAGGTCAAAGAGAAATACGATCTGGTCATACTCGATTGCCCACCAGCCCTCGATTTGCTGACACTTAACTCCCTCGTCGCCGCCAACAGTCTTATCGTTCCCATGCAGGCCGAGTACTTCGCGCTCGAGGGCGTTTCCGAGCTCATTTCCACGCTGGAACGCATTCGCGCGGCCTACAACGAGAACCTTTTTATCGAGGGTGTCCTCCTGACCATGTATGACGACCGCACCAATCTGGCTCAGCAGGTAACAGAAACCTTGCGCGACTACTTCCGAGACCGGCTCTTCCGCACCGTGATTCCTCGAAATGTGCGCCTCGCCGAGGCTCCGAGTCACGGAAAGCCGGTAGCCCTTTACGATCCCCGTTCGCGCGGGACCGAGGCGTACTTCGAGTTAACCGGCGAATATCTGGCCCGAAATAACATTGAAAGCCCCAAGACCCTCGAAAGAAAAGAAAACGCGGCCAAGCGCCCCAAGGCTGAAGTGCGCTTCTGGCCTTACAGTTAGCTGAATAAACGCAGACTGATTCCAGGCACCTTAGGCCTGGAACAGTAAAAAGCGATTCGGATAACCCTCCGGATTGAAGGATGGACTCAATGACCACTAGTGCAACCGATCCGAAACGCCGCGCCCTGGGAAAAGGCCTCGATTCCTTGCTGCCCCGCGTCCACGCCGTGGCCTCTCCTGCTCCTGCAGCCTCCGCCGAAAGCGAAGGCGGCAAGCCGCGCGAAATCCCCACCGAGCAAATTGACCGGAATCCCTTCCAGACGCGTGGCCAGATGGACAGTGAGGCGCTCCAGGAGCTTGCCGCTTCCATCCAGGCGAATGGCGTCGTGCAGCCGATCCTCGTGCGCCCGCTGGCCAGCGGACGTTTCCAGTTGATTGCTGGCGAGCGCCGGTGGCGGGCATCTGAGCTGGCAGGTAAGAAGACCATCCCCGCGATCTTGCGTCAGGTCTCTGACGAGCAGGCAATGGAAATCACCATTGTCGAAAACCTGCAGCGCGCCGACCTGAACCCCATGGAACAGGCCCGGGCCTTCGAGCGGCTTGCACGCGAATTCCACATGACCCAGGAACAGATGGCCGCGCGCACTGGCAAAGACCGCGCGTCGATCTCGAACTTCCTTCGGCTGCTCAAACTGCCCCCCGGTGTCCAGGCCCGCGTCGAAGCGGGGGCGCTCAGTTTCGGTCATGCGAAGGTGCTCATGAGCCTTGAGCATGCGGAGGAGATGGAGAAGGCCGCCCAGCGAATTCAGGGACTTTCGCTATCTGTTCGCCAAACAGAAACCTATGTGCAAGGATTGATCAATCCCGAAAAGAGGAGCAAAGAGCCCAAGCCTGAACCCATCGTGGATCCCAACGTGCGAGAGGTTGAAGAGAAACTTCAACGGGCTCTTGGACTTAAGGTGCGCATCGAGGATGTGAAGGGCCGCGGCCGAGTCATCATCGAATACAGTGACCTCGCCGATTTCGACTCATTGCTCGAATCGCTTGCCGGCGAAGCCAAATGAACGCCACTCGGGGGCTCAGTCGGCTCGAAGGGCCTCAACCGGGTCGACGCCGGCAGCGCGGCGCGCGGGCAGATAGCTGGCACATGCCGCTGCCGTTGCCAGAACCAGCGGCACGGCGCAATAGGTGACTGGATCGAGCGGACTGATGCCGAACAACAAGGACTTGATCCCCTGCATCAGAAGCGCAGCCGCGCTTATGCCGATCACGACACCAATGCCCGTGAGCATAAGCGCCGAGCGCACAAACATCCACTTCAATTCGCTTTTCTGCGCACCAAGCGCAAGACGAATGCCGATCTCGCGTGTGCGCTGAGAAACAGCGTATGCGATGACGCCATAGATGCCGATAATGCCGAGAGCGAGGGCCATGGAACCGGCGATGGCAAGCATCACCAGGGTGAACGAAGTACGCGCCATCGATTGCGAATATAACTGCTGCATGGTCTGCACTCCGGCAAGCGGCAGATCTGGATTGACTGACCAGACAGCCTGTTGGATCTGACCGAGAAAGCCCTGGGCCCCGGTTCGGCGGCTGTGCAGAACGAATGTCACTGTGCGCAATCCGTCCATCCTGGGCTCGCGCCCGAATCGGTCGTAGAACATCGCGGGCCAATACACAATCGGAGGCGCCTTTTCATCGAGGCCATGAACGTGAACGTCTTCGACAACCCCGATAACCTCCAGCCAGGGCGAAGAGTCATATTTCTTGATCCGCTTACCGATCGCAGCGGCTGCCGAGCCCCAGGATTCGCGGGCGAAGCTCTCCGAAACGATCATTGCCGGCATGACATTGTTGAGATCGTCCCAGGTGAAGTCGCGTCCCGCCACAATGCGTGTGCCCATCGTATGGAAGTATCCGGGCGAGACGTAGTTGTAGAGGCGCAGAGGACCCTCGCCTCCGACGTACTTTTTGCCCTCGACGGTAATCAGGTCCCAGTCAGGATCATTTCCATCCATGGGAACCGCACCTGCAAATGCTACGGAGTCGACACCTGGTATCGAGGCAAGGTTATCGGCAATCTGCTTCTGGGCGCGGGCAACGGCTGGCGGATCGGGAACGAGCAGATCGGGAATCCAGATGCTGAGCGTTTCAAGTTGAGTCGCATCGGCGAAGCCCGGATCCACGTTGCGCAAGGCCGCAAAGGTGCGGATCATGAGAAGCGCGCTCACCAGAAGGACCAGAGCCATTGCCACCTGGGCGACCACGAGAATGTCGCGTGAACGCTGGCGTGCGCGACCTGCACTGGATGTGCGGCTGCTCCCCGACATCGTCAGCGCGTTGCGGGAGCGTGCGTATTTCAATGCGGGCACGGAGCCAAACAACAATCCGGAGACAGCCGAAACCAGAAGCGCAAAAAACAGTGAGCGCGCATCGATCGAGATTTCGCTCAAGCGCGGCAGATCGGCTGGACCGATGGCAACGAGCAGACGAAGTCCCGCGTAGGCCACGCCCAGCGCGAAGAACCCGCCGATCAAACCCAGGGCAACGCTCTCAAGGAGCAATTCACGGGCGATGCGCACGCGGCCGGCTCCCAGAGCCGCGCGGATCGAGAACTCCTGCTGCCGCGATTCGGCGCGCACCAGGAGCAGATTGGCGACGTTGATGCAAGCAATGAGCATGACCAATCCGACCGTGGCCATTACGATCCAAAGCACGCTGCCAATGTTGCCGATGACCTGCTGTTTCAACGGCAGGAAATTGGGCGAAATCTTCCAGATCTCGTAGTAGTGGGGGTTCGTGCCGGGGCCATTGGACCAGGAGTCCATCCACACCGGGATCAAATGTGCGAGATCGGAGTCAGCCTGTTGAAGCGTGACGCCGGCCTTGAGTCGACCAATCCCGTTAAAGCCGAAACCGGCAAGCTTTTGCTTATGTCGATCGATAGCCAGGGGAAGCAAAAGATCGAAGTCGTTGTCGACCATGCGAAATCCCTGCGGCATGACACCGACAATGGTGCGGGTCTGCGCATCCACCTGGATGCTGCGCCCTATCACTGCGCGGTCGCCCCCAAACCTGCGCTGCCAGTAACCGTAGTTAAGAATTACCGACTTCGGCCCCCGCGGATCCTGATCCGCGTCTGAAAACCAGCGGCCAACGGCTGCTGGAACTGCAAGAGTTTCAAGCACGCCGGCGCTGATTCCGTCCAGCCGCACCTGCTCGGGCTGCGCAATCCCCGTGACGTTCGCAGTACCCGGTATCCAGATGCCGAGCGACTGGAAAGAGTGGTTGTGCTCTGAAAAGGTGATATACATCGAGGTCGATAGCCGAAGGCCACTCGAAAAGCTGGACAGGCCACCAGCGCCTGGCGCATCAAGCCGCAGCGCAGTCAACTCGTTCGCATCCGGGTACGGCAGCGGCTTAAGCAATACGCTATTCACAACGCTGAAGACCGCGGTGTTCGCGCCAATCCCAATGGCAAGCGTGAGCAGAATCGTGACGGCGAAGCCCGGCGACTTGCGCAAGCGCCGAAAGACAAGTTTCAGGTCAGCGAGTAGCGTTTCAACTTTCTCCCAATGCCAGACCTCGCGGCTCCGCTGTTCAATGAGTGCGATGTTTCCAAATTCTCGATGCGCGGTCTGTTCGGCCTGCTTCCGTGCCATGCCATCCGCCATCAGTTCTTCCATGCGCTCTTCAAGATGCTCCTGAATTGAGACAGCGAGATCGTCGTAACGCTTGCCGCGAGAAAAAATCTGGGGAAGCCAATTCATGAGGTCGCTCCTAGGCTCGCGCTATCGCCAGAACGCGGGTAATGCCGGCGAACATCTTCTCCACACTGACAACTTCCTGCTCAAGGTGCTTCCGACCAGCCTCCGTGAGACGGTAGATGCGGGTGGGGCGGCCCTTCGTCGAAATGCCACTCTCCGCATCGAGCCAGCCTTCCTTCAACATGCGTTGCAGGGCCGGGTAGAGAGATCCCTCTTCCACCTGAAGCATGTCTTCCGAGGCTTGCTTGATGTGCTTTACCAGCGCGTATCCGTGCATGGGCTTCAGCTTGAGCGACTGGAGAATCATGATCTCGAGTGCGCCAGGGAAAAGATCGCGGTGTTCCGATTCTCTGACCATAGCGCGGATGTTACGCCAAAATACCTATTTTTAAAATAGTATTTCTTAATCCTTCCAAACCAACCACCCAATAAGGACCGCTCCCAACCTAACGTCTAGGGAAAGTGTCTGAAACGATTAACTTTCTGAGGGATAAAAATGATGGGGTGGCGGTCGTCTATCCCCTCAAGGGGTTTCCCGAGTGGCGACGGCATCAAGTGAGGCGGCTGTGAACCGATAGTGGAGCAGCCAGGTGCTGGGCACAGGCTGGCCCTGGGGCTCGGGAGGGGCAAATTTCCACGAGCGGGAGGAATCGAGAGCCAGGCGGGCAAAGTATTTGCTGGGGCCCGGCCGTACCAGCGTTGCATCTGTCACCTTACCGGCCGGATCAACGCTCACACGAACGATGAGCTGAACCGAGCCGTGAATCGTGGATTGCGCGGCAGCCGTCACTTTTGGCAACGAGCGCTCCAGGACAGCACCCTGTACTCCGTTACCAGGCGATCCCGAAGCAGAAGAGCTCGGCACGGTTGCAGCCGGTACGCGCGGACTCTGCAAATCCGGAGCAGGAGCTGAGGTTGCAGGTGCTTTCTTTGGCGAGCTCGGGTCGGCAGGAGGCTGCCCCGCGGGAGCGGTTTCGGACGAGGCAGTGGAGGTCGGCTGATCTTGAGGTGTGGCTGGCCTTGAGCTTCGGAAATACAACACTCCGATGATTGCCAGCACGACAACAAGCAAAGCGATGAAAGGCTTTGTGCCGAGACGTAGAGACGACTTTTGTTCGTACTCTTCCGCGTGAATGGGAAGCGGCAAGCTCGGTTCAGGAGGAGGTTCAACTTTTCCCTCCAGCCGATTTCTCACATCCGCGAGCGTACTGCGATACGTCGGAATGGGCCGAAGGCACGCGTGCACAATATCAGCGAAGGGCTGTGAAACATTCCCGGAAATGAAAGGTTCAGCGCTTGTGGTGCGATCCCAAGCCGGTGCATGCTGCGTCAACGCTTCAACGACTGTCACTCCGAGCGACCAAACATCGGCTGCGGGCGCCAGCGGCGCAGAGCGGCTTTCCGGCGCATCGTAGATTGAGCTGGGGGCTGATACTGGCCGCATCGACCCAGCCGCCGCGAGGCCATCGGAAGATATCTTGAGATCCTCTCCCACAACCAGGATGTTCGATGGCCTTACGTGTCCGTGAACAAAACCCGAGCCATGAAGCCATTCGAGGGCATCGAGGACGGGAACAAGCATTTCGCGAGTTTCCTCAGGAGTCAGGGGTCTGACCGGGATGATTTCCGAAAGGACCTCGTCCGCGTATTCCGTCACAACGTAGACGCAGCGCACCTGATCGAGAGTGCAGCGGCCGGAATGATAAACCCGCACAAGATGTGGATGCGAAAGCGCAGCGGCGAGTGCCCAGGCCCCCAGGCGCCTGTCGACGTCATCTCCGTCTGCTTCAATGATTTTTAGAATGGCCTTGCGCGGTACACTGCCCGGCAAATCGGTGATGAAGACGGCACGGGTTTCCGATGCGTCCAGCAGTTCGCGCAGAGTGAACCGGCCGTCGATGACCCGGCCGACCCAGCCGGTGCACATTGCCTCAACGTTCATGGCGGAACCATTGTAGTAGAGAGGGAGGGGACGCGAGTCTCAATTCCTCTCGTTCAGCCAGATTTCGCCGAGCCGCTCGATCAGTTCCTGGCGCATTTGTTTGTACTTTGGACTGCGGTGTCCGTGCAGTGCGAGAATCTGCGTACGCTCCAGCATCATCGACAAATCCGGGTCCGCGTGCCCCAAGTGTTCAAGATATTCATGGACGAGCCACGGCTCCTTGATAAAGTTCGCCAGCAGTTCAGGCCAGTCTGTCAGATTGCCAAGCTTGTAGTCCCAGAGAAGGTAACCCGCTAGCGCACCAAGAGCGGTACGCGGATGCGCCGGATCGATGGGCATTTGCCAGGCATTTTTCCACGAAAGCAGGCTTTGCGCAGACATGGGACGCGCGATCCCATATCCTTGGCCGTGATCGGCCCCCAGAATCGCCGCAGCCTCGATGAGGCCGACATCTTCCAGGCCCTCCACTGTTACCGGCGCGCCGAATCCCTGCGAAAGCAGCGTCAGATGATGGATAAATTCGAGCGCACGGACAGGCCGCTTCAGTGCACCGCGCACCAGCCCCTGGTCTATCTTCACGCGATCCGCGGGAACACGGTCCATGCGAAGAAGCGAGCTATGCCCGGAGCCAAGATCATCCTGCGCAATCCGGATCCCCGCGCCCTGAAACTCGGCAATCCGTGCGTCGCGCCTGCCAACGTCGAGCGACTCCTTGGTTTCGAGCATCTCGAGAGTCAAGATCGTAGGGGCCAGCTCCCAGCGGGTCAAGGTTTCAAAAACGCAATCACGGTACGAGTCGTGCGTAAGTCCGTCCGCAGGTAAATTAAGTGAAACTGAAAGGTCAAAGTCGCCAGCCTGTTCACGCCAGGCCCGCAAATCCTTGCACACCTGATCCAGGCCAACTTGAAATAGGCGCAACAGCCCCGCATTGCCAAAAGCGGGCAAAAAATCCGCGGGAGAAATGAGCTTGCCGTCTGGCGTTCGCAGCCGCGCCAATGCTTCGACACTCTCCAGCTTGCCGGTCCGCAAATCGATCACGGGCTGATAAAGCATCTCCACAGCCCCGTCCTCCAGGTATTGTCGGTAGGCCCGGCCCATATCCGCGGAAATCACAGAGGTTTGCCCGCAATGCAAAATCGCATGGCTCATTGCCAGTTGAATGTGCCGCAAAATCGTTGCGCGCGGAGGTGAGCTGAAGAAACCGGGCCACCCACTGTAGAGGTTTAAGATGGCAAATGCCTGACCGGACTCGTCGAGCAATGGGACGGCTGCGGAGGATCGGAAACCGCGGCGAAGAGCCTCGTCTCTCCAAGGATGGAGCGCACCTTCAACCTGAAACGAGTTGTTGATCCGGATTTGTCCCGAGCGCCAGGCTTCCCCTGCCGGACCCTGCCCAGCTTCTCCCGCAGATTGCGTTTCGAACAAGGGAACCCGCTGTGAACGCAATGCCTGCGCATAAGCCGAGCCTTCGCTACCGCCCTCCGCTTCAATCTGCATGACCCCTCGCGCATCGGGGCGCGAGAAAAGGCAGGCGAGGATACCGTCAAAGGCTCCAAGGACGTCGAGTGTGAATCGCAAGATGTCAGAAAGATTGCTTGCTCGCTGAATTGCCTCATCGAGGCTGGCAAGCAACGCCACATTCTCTTGATCCGAACGAGCATGGCTCGTGATCTGTGCGTCCAGGTCCAGTTGTAGCCGCTGATAAAGTGCCAATCTGAGCTGTCCGCGCTGCTTTTGAGAAAAGGTGGCCCCGGTCAGCATCGCATCGACCTGGCGGCGATGGAAATGATTGGCTTTTAGCAGCAGTTCTAACGGGATCCCAACCATTTCGTGAAGCAGCCGCAATCGCAGCGCTTTCTCGAAATGTTCCGTCGGAGTGATTCCGGCAGCGAGGAGCCAGCGCAGGTGATCAGCCTGTCCTGCCTTCAAGTCGTTGGTTTCTTCAGGACTCCAGCGCCCCAGGAGTTCAAAGTTCTCTGGTTCTTCACTAAGCTGCGCGAAGAGCGAGTCGACCAACGCTCGCGGCTTTTCTTGGGTGCTCTGTTTGGCGAGACGCAGAAGCAGCCGATCGATTTCTTCGTTGTATGCACATGCGAAGTCCGCAAGATATTCGGCGGATGTGGCCGGCCATTTCGCGGCGAGGTCTTTCATCCCGTGTGTCCAACTCTGCGCAGGTCGCGCATCGGAACTGATTTATCAAAAGCATTGCAACTTCTACAACAGGGCCCTCAAATAGGCACAACTATACTCCTGCCTCCGCCCTGAAGCATCCACCAAAAGGCTCATCTCATTTGCTTTAAAGGAACCTCGACCAAGCTTCCGCGAAGCGAACTGCAACTGCCTTTCCACCTGTTGCGGCCAGGCGGTATGCAAAAAACCCCATGTGGGCAGCCAGAGTCTTTGCTTCAGTTGGTGTGAGAATTGTAGCCCATACCCGCAAGAACACCTCGCATGTATGCAAAGCTTTCGGTCACACCCGGCATCGGGTCGTCCCCGTGAACCTCGTATTCCAGGTCAACCCAACCGGCATATCGGATCGCGATCAAGGCAAGAAAAATGTCGTGGATCGGCATAATTCCCTGCCCCACGGAAACCTGGCTTTCTCTACTCGAGAAGTCGGTCAGGTCCTTCATGTGGATGTCAAACACACGCGGACCGATGGTGCGGATGGCTTTGGGCACGTCAGTGCCTGCGCGTGCGGCATGTCCAACGTCAATGCAGCAGCCGATGCGCGGGTCCAGACTGCGAATGTCCCTGTAAACATCCAACGGCCCAGGCCAGAGTTTGTCTTCCGGGCCATGGTTGTGAATCGCAATCTTGATGTCGTATTCCTTCACGAATTTCTCGATGCGCGGCAGCGTAGCGGGCGTCGGATCGCCGGCAACGATGACTTTGATGCCGGCTCGCTTGCAGTATTCAAACTTGGAGCGGACGTCCTCGTCTTCGTCTTTGGGGAAGTAAACGGTGCCGGCAGCGTGAAGATGGATACCGGACGCTTCATAGTCGGCCAGAGCCTGCGTTTCGGCTGCGGGATCCATGGGGAGATGATCCTTCACATCTTTTGCGTTGAGTCCGCTGATGTTGAGCTGCTTCATCCAAGTAATGATCTGGGTGCGGTTGAAATTGCGGAAGGTATAACTTGCCAGCCCCAGCTTGATGGGCGATGGTCTGCCGAGGTCAGTAGCAGGAAAGGTTCGGGTCGCTTCGACTGTCGCGGCAAAACAAGGGCCGGCCGCCGCGGCCAAAGCCGTCGTGCGGACAAAATTACGGCGAGAAATCCTTTCGCTCATATGCGCGGCTCCCATCCCTTTTCGTATGGGCGATCCCAGTACTTCATGGCTTCGGCATCGTTCTTGATCTTGCCGTCGGTTGCATCGAGATTCAGTTCGCGATTCACGAACCAGGCGATATTCGAGAGTTGCAGCATGGTTACAGCGACGTTCCCAACCGATACGGGAGCATTCAGCTTGACTCCAGTGCGAATGCCTGCAATGAAATTGGCGAAGTGGTCGTCGGTCATCGAATCGGCTCCAACCAGATCGGCCGTGGTCGTCTGCCCGCCAACCTTGAACTCATCGACTTTCTTGCCTCCGAGATCGAACACCTCAAATCCATCCCGATCCACAAGCACGGTTCCCGTAGTGCCCTCGATGATGGAGCCACGGCCGCGGTTGAAATAGCGCATGCCGTTGGCGCTCGTACTTTCCCACGCAATCATCTTGTCGTCATATTCGTAGCTGGTGTTAATAGAGTCGTAGAACTGCCATTCATCCTTAAACGCATAGCGACCTCCGGCCGCAGTCAGGCGGTTCGGATAAGCGACCCCAAGCGCCCAGCGACACACATCCACCTCGTGGGTACCATTGTTGAGGGCTTCGCCCGTTCCCCAATCACGGAACCAGTGCCAGTTGTAAGGCTGAACGTTGTCCTTGTATTCGCGGCGCGGCGCAGGGCCTTGCCAAAGATCCCAATCAAGCGTGGCAGGAACAGGCGCTGGTTTCCCGAACCCGATCGACTTGCGCGTGTTGTTGTACCAGCACTTGGCGTAGTACGCCCGCCCGATCAGCCCATTGTGAATCTTCTCCACAATGTCGATGGTATGTTTCGACGACCGCTGCTGAGTGCCCATCTGGACAAGCTTGCCGTATTTCTGCTGCGCCTCGACCAGCAATGCGCCCTCTCCGGGATTGTGGCTGCAAGGCTTTTCGACATACACATGCTTGCCGGCCTTCAGACCGAGAATCGCCATCGGTGCATGCCAATGATCCGGAGTCGCGATCGTGATCGCGTCGATCTCTTTCAACTCTAGAATCTTGCGAAAGTCTTGATCGGTCTTCGGCGCAACACCCATGGCCTTCTCGGTCGCTGCGGCGAACTTCGCCATGATCTTGGTTTCGACATCGCAGACATACCCGATGCTGGCGGCTGTCTTGCTGGCCTTCAGCCCCGAGAGATGCGCATACGCCCTGCTATTGAGGCCGATCACTGCGAAATTGAGGCGCTCGTTGGAGCCCATGATTTGGCCATAGCTGCGCGCGGAAGCACTCATCGCGAGGGCTGTTCCCCCCACGGCAAGCGTGTCAAGAAATTCTCGTCGTGTGACCATCTGATCTCCTTGTTCCAAAGCGCAATGAAGTTGCGGCAGGCATGCGTTCCAAAAGGCGGCATTCTACTGACGCCGGTCAGAATCGGCGCATTTTTCACCCGACCATGCTAAACCGCGCGGGCGATTTTGTGCGAGACATGAACTAAAACAAGTCCGCACGGCGGGACGAGCCATCGCACTTGAAGCCCGCTCTAAAGTTCGCGTTGTCGGCGTCAGAGATCATGCCGGACGATGGTGACGTGCCAGGCTGCTTCGGTTGCCGTATGAGCGGTGACCTGGTATCCAAGCGCTGGAAGGTTGATCCCCTCGAGCAGCGATTCGCCGGCGCCGAGCAATGTGGGTGCGTAGGCAAGGTGAAGTTCGTTGATTAGGCCTGCCCGGAGGAACTGGCGAATTGTTTGAACGCCGCCCCCGAGACGAACGTCCTTTCCCTTTGCCGCTTCAACCGCGCGCGCGAGGGCGAACTCGATCCCTTCTGTCACGAAATGAAAAGTCGTACCACCTTGCATTTCCAATGGCTTGCGCGGATGATGCGTGAGGACGAAGGCCGGCGTGTGGTACGGCGGTTCATCACCCCACCAGCCCCGCCAGGACTCATCGGGCCAAGGCCCACGGACCGGACCAAACATATTGCGCCCGAGGATCCAGGCGCCAATGTTCTCGAAACCTCGCTCCGCGAATTCGTTGTCGACTCCCGTCGAGCCACCTTCCCCACCGTGCATGGCATGAAAAGTACGCGTGCCGAAGAACCACTGAAAAATTGAGGGCCCTCGTTCGCCTAACGGATTCTCAAGGGACTGACGGATGCCTGCTCCGAACCCGTCGAGGGACATTCCAAAGCATTGAACGCGTAGTTTGGCCATTGGGGGAGTCCTTGGGAGCCACACCTGATCGCTTGGCTCGAATTTCACTTTAGCAAGAAAGCCAACCTTTGCTCGAGGAAGCGGCGGACCGCCGTATCGCGCTCGAGACCGATCGCAACCGAATACGCATGCTGGGCCTCCGAATAGGCTCCGGTCCGGGCCAGCAAGTCCGCGAGCGCCGCCCAATAGGGCTGATATTCAATCAGGCGCGTCCCAAGGTCCGACTTCTGGTCGAGTTCACACAGCGCAGCGGCAGGTCCCTCCAACTCGCCGATTGCCACGGCCCGGTTAAGCGCGACGACCGGTGAGCCGGTCGCGGCAAGAAGCATGTCGTAGAGCGCAACGACATCTGCCCAATTATTTCGGCCAGTTCTGATCCGATAGACATGTGCCGATTGCAGCGCCGCCTGCAATTGAAAGCGTCCCGGCGATCCCGAAGCAGCCGCTCTTTTGAGAAATGCTTCTGCTTCCCCAATCAATGCGGCGTTCCAGAGTGCCGGATCTTGTCGATTCAATGGAACAAAGACGTCGGTCTCATCGGTTTCGGAAGCTTTGGATCGACGCGCCTGCCGGCGCGCTTCCGTATGGAGCAACAAGGCCAGTAATCCGAGAGCCTCTGGCTCATCCGGCATGAGTTCCACAAGCAGGCGAGCCAGAAACAATCCCTCTTCGGCAAGATCTCGCAAGGCCGCGCTGGTCGCTGCCGGATCGGTCCACCCTTCTGAGTAGGCGGCATAGATCGCATCAAGCACGGTGTCGAGCCGTGATGGAAGTTCGCTGCGCTCGGGTACGCGGAAAGGCACGCCGGCTTCGCGAATCTTGGTTTTGGCGCGAACCAGACGTTTCCCCATGGCCACCGGCGAGGTAAGAAACGCCGCAGCAATCGCTTTCGCGTCGAGGCCGAGAACAACCTGCAGAATGAGCGGAGCGCGTACCGAGGCGTCGATAGCTGGGTGGGCGCAGGCAAACATCATGGCAAGCCGTTCATCTGGAATGAGAGTTTCAGAAGGATGTGCCGCGATCATGCGGTCCAACTCTTCGGTTGCAACCGGATTTGTATGCTGCGTACGAAAGTTGTCGATAAGCTTTCGTCGCGCTGCAATGAGGAGCCATGCCTCGGGATTCGCAGGGCAGCCCCTCGCGGGCCAGGTCGCGAGAGCTGCCGCAAAGGCGTCAGATAGCGCATCTTCCGCGGCCTCCACATCGTGCGTACGCGCGGCAAGATAAGCCACAAGCTTGCCGTAGCTTCTTCGCGCAACGGCATCGGCTGTGGCGTGCGCGCGCTGGGCGGAATCTCCAGGGTTCATCACGAGATGCGATCAAATTCCGTCATGGCCACCCGGCACCCGGTACTGTGATATCTGCGGCAAGGAGCACACCCGATCGCGCTGCCAACGCTTCCTGCATTCTAGGGAACCCCAGCCATTCGGCGGCAACGACGAAGAGCGTCCTGCGATCGTTGCCACCGAGCATGCAGGCAAAACAGCCACGATCAACTTCGACCGTCTCGAGGATGACTCCGCCCTCGCGAACGCGCACACATCGCTTGTTCGGTACATCGGCATACCAGACGGCGCCCTCGACGTCGATACAGATGCCGTCTGGACTGCCTTCACCAAGATTCGCCCACTCACGCCGATGGACCAGACCTCCGTCCGCTGCAATGTCGAATGCAGTAAGTCGGCGTCCATGCGACTCGGCCATAATCAGTGTCCGGTTGTCAGGTGTCACCCCCATGCCGTTCGGAAATGCGAAATCTTCGGCTACCTTCCGCGCCGAACCATCGGGTCCGATATGGACCAGTGCGCCACCGTTGACGTATGTGTTCCCGCGACCATCCACAACAATTTCGTTCCACGGACCCGAAGCAATCGGACCTAAGTCGGCGTGTGTAGCAACCGAACCATCCGGTTCCAATCGCAACAGCAAACCTTCCTGCCCCGACACGATCAACATGCGGCCATTGGGAAGCCAGTCGAAGCAATAGGGAAGCGTGGTAGGCACGACCACTTCTACGCTGCTCCGCCCTTTTGCATCGGAAGCTACGATCTGTCCCGTGCCCCAGTTGGCAAACCACAAACGTCCCGCATGCCAGCGCGGAGATTCTCCGAAGCCGAGCCCGGTGAGAAGCGTCCGCGGCGCAATGTGCGCCGCTGTCTGAGTAGTCATCGCATTCAGCTCCATCACAGAATCGCGATCGGTGCGCTCTACATGATCCACATGGGACGCACTTCGATGACCCCATGCCCCGCTCCAGGGCAACGCCCTGCCCAGGCGAGCGCCGCATCGAGATCGGCGACGTCGATGAGAAAGTAGCCGCCTAGCTGCTCTTTTGTATCAGCAAAGGGTCCATCGAGCACCTGGGGCTTGCCATCGACCAGCCGAACGGTCGATGCGGTAGCGACCGGACGAAGTCTGCCGGAGCCGACGTAGGCCTTTGCGGCCTTCAAAGCTTCGGTATAAGCCATGTACGCGGCATAGCCCTGTTGCTGTTGGTCAGGGGTCAATTTGGCGAAGGCGGACTCGTCGGCATAAAGGGTGAGCATGTATTGCATGTGAAACCTCCATGATGTGGATTGCCGGTCTTGATTTTGGGCCGGCATTGGGATGACGAACCGGCTCTGAGGTTTTGGACACTCGATGGAACTATTTTTCGTTTGCGAACCGGATTGGCTCAAGTCAGTGAAGCAACGGAAGACCAGAATGTCCTGTCTGACCTGCAGTTTATAGAATCAGGGAATGCCGCTGCATCTCACGATCGCGGCGGATCAAGCAGGATGCGATAACCACGTACGTCTCAGGACATCGTTCTCGCACCTTTGTTTCCAAGGCCCAAACTGGTTGCGCAGGAGAAATCGATGAGTACAGTCCTTGTCACAGGTGGCTCGGGATTCATTGCGAGTCATGTCATTTTGCAGCTTCTGGCAGCCGGGCACCAGGTCAAAACAACGGTCCGCGATCTCAAGCGCGAAACCGATGTTCGCACCTTGTTAAAACAAGGTGGCCTCGAGCCTGGAGACCATGTTCAGTTTTTTGCAGCCAATCTCGAGAACGACGGCGGCTGGCCCGAAGCTGTCGCCGGCTGCGAATTCGTCCTGCATGTGGCTTCACCGTTTCCACCGAATCTTCCCAAACATGAAGACGAGCTGATAATCCCAGCGCGCGAAGGAGCGCTGCGCGTGTTGCGGGCTGCGCGCGACGCCGGAGTCCAACGCGTCGTATTGACGTCTTCGTTTGCGGCGGTTGGCTACGGACATCCGGTACAGGCAGCGCCTTTCGATGAAACGAGCTGGACGAATGTAGCCGCTCCCGATGTGATGCCGTACTCCAAGTCGAAAACGCTGGCCGAGCGCGCGGCGTGGGAGTTTATCGCACGCGAAGGCGGAGCGCTCGAATTGGCGACCGTAAATCCGGTGGGCGTATTTGGTCCGGTGCTGGGACGGGATTATGCGACCTCGATCTTGATCGTGCAGAAGATGCTGGACGGCTCCATGCCTGGAGTGCCTCGCCTCAAATTTGGTGCGGTGGACGTCCGCGACGTCGCGGATTTGCATTTACGCGCAATGACCCATCCCGCAGCGAAGGGCGAGAGGTTCCTGGCAGTTGCGGGCGATTTCCTTTCGCTCCTCGAAATCGCCCGCTTTTTGAAAGCGCACTTGGGAGAAGCGGCGCGGCATGTCCCTACGCGGGAACTTCCAGATTGGCTCGTCCGGTTGGCGCGATTTAAGGACGCAAGTGTGAAACAGATTTTGCCCGAGCTCGGGAAAGACAAAAACGCAACTAGCGCAAAAGCGCAACGCGTGCTCGGTTGGAAGCCGCGCTCAGCAGAAGAATCGATTGTTGCTACGGGAGAAAGCCTGGTGAAGTTGGGTTTGGTTCCGACCGGCCCAAAATAAGCGCACCGGGATGAGAAGGTTCCATTCCGGCCCAGCGAATGTTGTACCCCGATGCTCCAGCCACTACTTATCCGTCAGACCGTGCACCAGTCTGCCGGAAGGTTCTCTGCAGGTGATTCCTCCGTCTGCGCGCGAAGCAACTCGAGAAATGCGGCCATCGCCGGAGAAATCCACTTGTCTTTGTGCCACAGCACGCGAGTCGTAATGTCAAGCGAAGGTCCAGCCCAATGCGCTGCTTTGAACTGCCGTTGGCGTAGTTCGCGCGCGATCACGATTGCGGGTAGCAACGCGAGTCCCATTCCCACTCGCACACATTCCTTCATGGCTTCCACACTCGAAAATTCAGTGATGTTGCCTGGCCTAACGCTGGCGAGCGCCAGGGCGCGATCGAGTTTGGAGCGATAGCCGCAACCTACCTCTGTCAGCAGAAGAGTTTGCCCGGCAAGATCGGATGGCTTGACCGTACGACGGTTCACGAGAGGATGGCTCGAGTCCCCAAAGAGGAAAATTCTCTCGGTGCGCAAACGCATGGTGCGATAAGACGGATTCGGCGGAGCATCGCACATGTTAATGACTAAATCCACCTTGCCTGTCTCAAGCTCGAGCACGTAGCTGTCGCCGACGTGAGGAAGAAAGGCAAGCTCAACCGACGGAAATCGGCGACGAAAGACGCGCAGTACCTGAGGCAACCGATAAGTGAGAATGCTTTCCGGCGCGCTGATGCGCAGAGGACCGCTCGGTTCAGATCCATTGCGCAGTGCGCGCTGTCCCTGTTCCATGGCCGCGAGCGCTTGCTCAGCGAACGGCTGAAACCGCCTGCCGGCATCCGTTAATGTCACGCGGCGGCCAAGGCGATCGAAAAGCGGCACACCGAGTTCTTCTTCCAGCGCCTTGATCTGTGCAGTCACATTCGATTGCACCGTGTTGACCTTTTCTGCGGTGCGCGTGAAGTTCAACTCTTCAGCGAGGGTGCGAAATATGTGGAGCTGTCGGACTTCCATGAGATGGTTATTGACCTCGCGATTACAGGCAAGAAACGGATAGCGGGATTGAATTCGAGCCGTCGATCATCGACCGCATGACAGCAGCATGGGCACTCGAAATGTTCGACGGAACGCCGATTTCACATTGGCTCTCTCGGATTTTCATCCCGCGACATACAATCGCCCTGCCAGATGGAATCCATCATATCAATCTATTGGACAGATGCAAGCTCCGATCGCAGACTCACAGCATGAGAGTCGAGTATTCCCGCCGGCCTCTCGGGCCGCCAAAGTTTGTGATCTTCGCGTTGCTTGCAGTCGCACCGTTGCTGCTGGTCGCCCAATCCCCGACAAGGCCAGAACCGGGCATAGCCCCGCGCACGACGCTGATTGTCTTTTCACGCTACCCCTTGCACGACGATCAGTGGGATTCGCTTTTTGCAGCTTTGCGCCGGGGCGTTGCGGATATGTCTGGCAGGGAATCGCCGCTACCTGAACGATTCAACCTGATTCGCGGCACCGATGTCGTTCCGGGAATGGAGGTTGACGACCCGATCGCCGTCTACCTCGAAGGTGACTGCACGCTGCGGCCGCGAGAACCGATCATAACAATGGGCGCACTCGGATGGGTTCTACGCGAACGCGGAGTGATTGCACCCTACATCCATGTCGAGTGCAATCAGGTCGCCCAGGTACTTGGGCCACTTGCTCTGGGGATGGACCGGAATCGCCGAAACACGGTGATGGGAGAGGCTGTCACGCGTGTCATTTTGCATGAATGGATGCACATTGCCACGCAGAGCGCAACACACAACAAAGAAGGAATTGCTAAGTCCGCATTCAGTCTGAAGGATCTGCTCGCCGACGACGAAGCGATTCGTCGCGATCCGCGGTTCCCCAAAACTGCCTCCCCGCGTATGTGAGAGCGTTCGTCGGCGAACAGGAGTTGACTCCACTTTGCCCGCCGAAGCGTCCTTAGGTTCCTGAGCGGCGGTCGTCGCGCGTTCCGCGACGATCCACTCCGTTGACGCGGCGATCCCGCGAACCAGACCGTCGATCGACGATAACGGTCATGTCGGGGAGAACGATCAGGTTGGACCCCGGATTTTCAAGTGCCCGAATTGCTTCCGCTGTGTCCGTCGGATTGGCTTGAACCGGAGCTGGAGTTGGCGGTGCTTCGGAAATCTCAGTCCCGTTGGTCAACATTTTGTTGAGAACCGGAATGTTCATCCGCTGCGTTTCGACAAAATCGACGCCCTGAGCGGTCAGGGTAAAGTCCGAGTTATCGGCGCGTGTAATGTAACCCTTCTTGCTCAGGTACCAGGTAGTGAAGTCGAGATAGTCTCGTGGAAAGCCCATCCGCTTTTCAATTTCAGCAAGACCCACCTCGGGAGCGTAAGGGTTGGTTCGACGCTTCCAGTAGAGAACTGCAAGAACAGCAAGGCGACGGTTGAGCTCACCGGCGAGGCTGTCCATGAAATCCACTGACACAGAAAGAGGAGGCTTTTCTGGAACTGTCATCTCGCGGTCAAGATCGTACTTTGCCCGGCTTTCCGGTTCCGACAGGACGTCATACGCTGCCTTCAGCAGCCGGAACTTCTCGTCATCGCCCGAGTCAGGGTTGTCCGGATGAAAGCGGGCAGCGAGAAAGCGATAAACGCGATGGATTGTATCGGCATCGGCGTTGGGGCTGATTTGGAGAAATTCATAGTAGTCCAGGGTCTTCGTTTCGACCATATCTATCCTCTTTCGGAACCGGGGCTTGGGGGAATCTATGACTGCTATTTCCGCTGAGTTTAGTTGGGAATTGATATCGGCGGCAATCACACCTTTGGGGGCATTCGAGCTGCTTTTACTCCTTTGGAGATGACCGAAGTGGTAGAGGGCAAGCAGTTGAATCCTCGCGTGTTGACCGTTCGGCCATTCGCAACGCAACGACTAGAACTTGGTTGTTGTTCGCGACCGACGCAAGTCGATTTCTTGCACGGGATTCGCAGTGACGCTCACGCTCACCTACCCCTCAATCTCAGCGTGCTCCCAGGCCCTGCGGTACCAACCAGCGAGCCGCTATACTCGGGCTTTACAGCGCAGATGCCCGCCAAAAGGTGCGCTCATCGGAGATCTCTCCTTGCTTGTCAATCGCCGCCGATTTTTGAAGTCGCTTTCCCGAACCGCGCTCGTACTTGCGCTTGAAGATATCCTCGGCATCGCCAGATTTCACGGGCAAGAATCCGGAACTCCCGCACAAAAGCCCAAAGGCAGCGCGCGCCAATCCTTTGAGGCCACGGCACGCCCCGCGCCTAAGGGGGCTCCATCGCCCGTCGCCGGCACACCGCTCGGTGTCCAGTTCATCGACGTCGCCAAAGATGCCGGACTCAACATTGAAACGATCTTCGGCGGCGAGCATCGCAACAAGTATCTGCTCGAGACGACTGGCTGCGGTGCGGCATTCTTCGACTATGACCAGGATGACTGGGTCGATATATTTCTCATCAACGGCTGGCGTCTGGAGGGATTTCCGAAAGGAAAAGAACCGGTGTGCCACCTCTTTAAGAACAATCGAGACGGCACCTTTACCGACGTCACGCTCAAGTCGGGGTTGGCTCGAAGCGGATGGGGCCAGGCCTGTTGCGTCGGTGACTACAACAACGATGGTTGGAACGATCTCTTTGTCAGTTATTACGGGCAGAATGCGCTGTTCCGCAACAACGGAAACGGTAATTTCACCGAAGTCACGAAAGAAGCCGGCCTTCTGCAAGACCGCCAGCGATGGAATTCGGGCTGCTCGTTTCTCGACTACGACAAGGATGGTCGTCTCGATTTGTTTGTCGGCAATTACATCGACCTCGATTTGAAGACCACACCGCTTCCCGAAGATGCGAACTGTACTTACAAAGGCATTGTGGTTGCATGTGGGCCTCCGGGACTCGATGGCGGAAAGAACCTGCTCTACCACAACAATGGAGATGGCACCTTTACCGATGTCAGCCAGAAAGCAGGGATGTGGGGCACTCTCGGTACATACGCACTGAGCTGCGGCGTAGCTGACCTGGACAACACCGGCTGGCCCAACATTTACGTGGCCAACGATTCGACTTCTGCTACCTACTATGTGAATCAGAAGGATGGCACATTCAAAGATCAGGCAATCGAAGCAGGCGTAGCCTACTCTCCAGATGGTAAGCCGCAGGCCGGCATGGGCGTTTCCATCGGCGATTACAACCGCGATGGCATGCTCGATCTTGTGAAGACAAACTTCGCCGGCGACACAGATTCCTTATATTTGAACCTTGGCGACGGTTCGTTCGACGATCGTACGTATCAAGCAGGCCTCGGCATAAACACCCGGCTTCTTGGCTGGGGAGTCAGCTTTATCGACATCGACAATGACGGCTGGCTCGACATCCTTGTCGCAAACGGTCATGTTTACCCCGAAGTCGACGGAACCCAGGTGGATGCATCCTATGCCGAGCGCAAATATCTCTATCGCAACCTGCGCAACGGCCAATTTGAAGATGTGAGCCTGATCGGCGGCGCCGGAATTACTGCGGACGTGAAGGCGCGCGGCTTTGCAATCGGTGACTACGATAACGATGGCGATTTGGATGCAGTGGTGAATTGCGTCAATGCAGTTCCACAGCTCTTGCGGTGCGACACTACGCTGAATCGGAATTGGGTGAAGATCCGTCTCGTCGGAACGAAGAGCAATCGAACCGGCATTGGCGCGCGCATCAAAGTGGTGGCGGAGACAGGCAGCCCCGTTCTCACGGCCAAGCCAGGCACACCCTTGGCTCAGATTGAAGATGTACGCAGTTGCAACGGCTATTTTTCAGCAAACGATCTTCGCATTCACTTCGGCCTCGGCGAAGCCAGGAAAGTCGACCTGGTCGAGATTCGTTGGCCCTCCGGCGGCGTCGACACCTTGAAGGACCTGGATGTGAACCGGCTCTATGTGGTGGAAGAGGGCGGAAAACTGCTAAAGAACGAGGCGTTGATCGCAGCGAAGACTAGACACTGAGTGGCTTGTTGATGCCTTGGCGCCTGGAGAATTTCTTGGAATCTCACAACCGTAGCTGACGTTCATGGTCGAGAAGCCAGCGTTTTCTCTCGATCCCACCGCCGTAGCCGGTGAGCGAGCCGTTTGCGCCAATCACGCGATGACATGGAACGATCACGGCGATTGGGTTGGCTCCGTTTGCGAGGCCAACCGCACGTACGGCAGTTGGATGCCCGATCTGCTGCGCAAGTCGTCCGTAGGATGTAGTGGTCCCGCAAGAAATGCCGCGCAATGCCTGCCAGACCTTTCGCTGGAAGACTGTCCCACCTGTTTGGACCTCGATCGAATCAATTGCGCCGAGATCGCCGGCGAAGTAGCGCCCAAGAGTATCTGAAATCCCGTGCGGATTACGAGCAGGCGTCAGCTCGAACTCGATCTTCCCATAGTCGCGTCGCAGTTGACGGCGCACAGGCTCGTCATTCTCGGTAAAGAGCGCGATGCGCAGCTTCCCTTCGTTGTCCGCAACAATGCGAAGAACACCAATGGGTGTGTCGACTAAGTCCGTGAGTAGGTGAAGAACTTCGCCCATGGAGCGGACCGAGCTTGAACGAAGCTCCGGCTGATTCAGACATACCGCGACACATGTCGAGCTGTCCAGTCACTTGAAAGTGAAGAGAATGAATTGAGAGGAGTTGGGAAAAAGCGCCAAGCTACATTGCCGCAACAAAGTCTGGCAATGCGATCGCAGCGTTGTCCTGCAGAAGCTGAGTCATCCGCGCAGCCATGCCTGTATACATTGAAGCGGCGTGGAAGGCATTGATGCGGACGACTTCGCTTGTCTGGTTCAATCCGTATTGGATCATGGTTGTGACTGCGCAGATCCGAATTTGCGAAGCATCCGAGCGAAGCGTCTCAATCAATGACTGATCGATGCTTGCGCAGTTGCGCGCAGCGTAATCGGCCATCTCCAGCATCACCCCGGCATTCTGATACATGGCCCAGAGTCCGCGCACCCCGGGAAGACGATCCCAGATTTCATCGGGCGTTGCGTTGAGACCTTCCTTCCAGAGGAAATGATCGCTCAACTCACGCGCGCTCCAGTCAGGACGCAAACGTCCAATCAATGACTCCCACGATTGCCGATTTCTACGCCGAAGACCTGCCCGCAAATAGCCAAAGTAGAGGGCTACTGAAGCGAGGAGCGCGATTTGTAGCATCGTGAAGATCATGTTCGTTTACCGTCGGAACTCCGTGTGCGGTGACAGTTGGTGCTCTGTCACGATTTGAAGATAAGTCGAACCTGCGATATCGGCAATGATACTTCTTGGTGATATAGCGAGGCTTAGGGGCCAAAAAGTTATCACCCCACTGGGTGACGTTCGATCGCATTTCTCAAATCCGAATCGCGCAATAAACCCCAAAAACCGTCAAGGGATCGCCCGCGAAAATCTTTGGAATTGGCAGTTTTTCTCCGCTATGAATTCTGCCAAGACATTCATTCTATGGGATGTGAGCATCGCCAAAAATTGAAGACAATCTCTTTGATGCGCTCAATTCAATTGGGCTTTCCCCGCAAAAAACTTGCGTAACCAGCATCAACCTTCTCGAGAGCCGATTCGTCTGAGAGCACAGAGTACGGCAGAGAACGGCAGCGATTGCTGGCGGAGCGCTGAGTCTGACCCGCTTTCCGTACGGGGGCCTCGCAGTGGTGTGTGTACTTACCGGGTTGCTCATCTACCCGATAGGGAAAGTTGTGTCTGCCCGGCCATTGGAAGGCTCCGCAGACCCGAATGCCGCCTGCGCCACCTGTCACCGTGCAATCTACGAGCGATATCGTTCCACCCCCATGGCCCTTGCCAGTGGACTAGCTGACAAAGGTTTCATACCCGCCGACTTCAGGCACTCTGCCTCAGGTATCGACTATCGCGTCGAAGAAGAGCAGGGGAAAGTTTGGCTAAGCTACCTGCGGAACGATTCCTCGCGCCCGTTAGAAGGGAAACAGGAGCTTCGCTATTTCCTGGGTTCGGGGAAGCGGGGCAGGACTTACCTGTTTGAGCAGCAAGGCTACTGGTTCGAAGCTCCCATCAATTGGTACGCGAAAAAGCACATCTGGGACATGACGCCTAACTATCTCGACTCGCGTACCATGCCCCTGACTCTGCCGGTCGACCCCGGCTGCTTGCGTTGCCACGCCTCGGGACCCGCATCGAACCTCCCCGATGCGCGGAACCATTATGCCGGTGAGCCATTCGCCGAAGGCGGGATTACCTGCACCGCGTGCCACGGCGATGCCCGCGCACATCTGGTCTCAGGCGGAAACGCGCACTTGTTGGATCTCAAGACGCTGGAATCCGTGCGCCGCGATTCCATTTGCCTGAATTGCCACCTCGAGGGTCAGGCCGCCGTGGAGCATGGAAGTAAACCGATTGAAGCCTTCGCGCCTGGCGACAACCTGTTCGACTTTATTGTCTTTTTCGTCTACCGGAGCGAAAACGGTTCTGGAGGAAGAGCGACGAGCCAGTGGGAAGCGCTTCTCAAGAGCGCCTGCAAGCAGAAATCCGGGGATCGCTTGACTTGCACAACCTGCCATGATCCCCATGGCTCCCCCGCACCCGCGGAGCGAGTTGGTTTTTACCGGTCGCGGTGCCTCGAGTGCCACGGCCGACCCGGCTTTGCCGAGGGCCACCATCCCGAAAATCAGGACTGTACCGCCTGCCACATGGCCCGTCCGCCCTCCAACGACATTGCGCACGAACAAGTAACCGATCACTGGATCCGGCGGCGCGTCATGCAAGATCGTTTGCCGCTGGCTTCTAGGGGTGAGCTCATCCCTGTCGGCGGTGTCGCCGCGAGCGATCGCGATTTTGGCCTTGCCTATGCGCAAATGGCCTTGCGCGGCGATTCCGCGGCCGGTCCGCGCGCGTTGGAGTTGCTTCGCGCAGCTGAAAAAGAGGCGAATGGTGCAAGCCGTGATCACGCGCTCCATGCGCAGTTGGGATTTCTGGAACAGACCTCAGGCCAGATTGAGGCTTCAGCGGCCGAGTATAAACAGGCGCTGGAAGCCGATTCTTTTGACTCGCTGGCCGCCGGCGACCTCGCGCTCATCGATGCCCAGCGGAAAGATTACTCCGAGGCACAAGGCCTCTGGCGCCAAGTTTTCGAGCATGATCCCACTCAGTTGCAGGCGGGCATGAACCTTGCCATTGTGGACTGTGGCGAGGGCGAGCGGGATGCCGCTCTCGCAGTACTTGACCGCATTGTGCTGTTTCAACCGGATGACGAGCGGGCACGGATGTTCCAAACCAAGATTCGCGCCAACAATTCAGCGTGCAAACCGAAGTGAACGCTGATTGCGCGGGAAGCGGCAGATTTCCAGAAGGTGGAATTTTCAGGAAAACACACGGGAAATTGTCATACTCAAACTGAATCCTGTCTGACTTCGTTCTTGAGGAAACAGTCGGGAACCTTACTTTGAGCCAAGAATTCCAAGCCCATTTTCAGCGCTCCAAACCGATTGCGGGTTTCGACAAAAATCGAAGCGACATTCTGTTGCAGCTCTCTGAAAAGTCAACCATTTGGTTGAGATCTCGATCCATCCTGCGCTTGGCTCTCAGCCTTTATCAAATACGTGAAATGGAAGATGTGTCGAATAGAGCTAGAAGAAATGGGAGAAATTATTGTTATGGCATAGTTATAACATTGTATCTGTTTTGACAGATTTTGCTCCAATGCATCGTCCCTTTTTGGGCTTCGACAAAATGGCAGCGCTCCTCTCAGGAAACAGCAAGATTCGCTGAGTAAATCGCTTTAATTTTTCTAGTTAGCGATCAACTTGGGGTTCGACGTCCCCCCAGAAATGTGAGGTTCCTCACAATGTAAAGGCTTTCATCAAATGTTATGTCCTTTTCTTGCTCCCCAGCATGATTTTTTCGCCGTTGGTCGTTGACAGGCGGCTTCCGCATTGGATATTGTTTCGACTTGCTTCGGAGTTTGCCCTTTTAGTTCCCTCTATTTGAACTTGGGAACAGCTACGCCGAAACCTTCAGCGATCCTGCCAACGCGGCAGGGGAGCCTTGCAAGCCGACTAGCCGCATCACCCCTGCCAGCCGGCAGAGACATACGAGTTGACAGAAGAACCACGGTATTTCTTTTCAGGAGACCGCATGAACAGAATGTTGCGTACAGCACTTGTGCTGGCGATATGCGCCTGCGCAAACTTGTTCCTCATCTCGGCAGCCAGTGCACAATCGGTCTACGGATCGCTATTCGGCACTGTGACCGATTCCACAGGGGCAGCCGTTCCCAATGCCACAATTACGGTGAAGGACGAAGCCAAAGGCACCGTTGTCACGGCTACGTCGAATGCGTCGGGCGACTACAACGTCCCGCACTTGATTCCCGACATCTACGACCTGAAAGTTGCAGCCAAGGGCTTCAAGGTTTTTGAAGCCAAGGGAATCTCGGTCGAGGCTGATACTGCCCCCCGCATCGATCCCACTCTCGAAGTCGGCGCTGAAAACACAACCGTCGAAGTGAATGCCGACACGCAGCCGGAGCTCAAAACGGATCGCGCCGACGTGGCCACTGTCTTCGATCAGCAGCAGATTTCAAGCCTGCCGGTCGGCGATCAGAACTTTGCCAACCTGCAGCTTCTCCTTCCCGGGGCACAGCTTCTGGGTTGGTCGCACGCGGCCGATGAAAATCCGCAGGGTTCAAAACAGATTCAGATCGATGGTCAGGCCTTCGGCGGCGTCGCCTATGAGCTCGACGGAACTGATAACCAGGATCCAATTCTAGGTATCATCGTTATCAACCCCGCAATGGACGCGGTAACTGAGACGAAAATCACCACGCAGAACTACGACGCAGAACTTGGCAAAGCCGTTTCCGCGGTAATGACAGCGCAGACGCGTTCGGGCACAAACAACTTCCACGGAGGCCTCTACGACTTCCGCACCGGCAACGCCAATCTGGCCCGCAACCCATATAGCCAGGCGCCGGGAACCATTCCTGCCGGTCTCAAGAATCGCATGGGTGGATCAATCGGTGGCCCAATCAAGCGCGACCGCGCCTTCTTCTTCTTCAATTACGAAGGTCAGCGACAAAAGGTTGGCACCTCGGCGACCGACACGCTGCCCACCAGTCTCGCAACGGAAAGTTGCCTCGGCAATGAACCCGATTCCCAAGGCGGCAATGGTTGTGATTTCAGCCAGTACCTCACAGGCATTAACAATTCGCCTGGTGTGAAAATCTACGACAACACGCCGGGCGGCACGGGCGCTGCATATCCGAACAACATCATTCCCCGGAGTGAAGTTTCAACCGCAGCCGCGGCGCCATCCCTTGCCCTCTTGACGATTCTTGAACCCTATACCAAGGGCATCACGAACCTCGACAGCAACTTCAACGAATCGGGCACAGGCTTGTTCAACAGCAATCAGTGGACAGAGCGTGCAGACTATACGCTGAACGAAAAGGCGCATGTCTTTGAGCGCTTCTCGCGGTTTACTGATGTTTTGTCAGGCGCGGTCATGTTCGGTGCAGCGGGCGGTCCCGGATTCGGCATCGGAAACTACGGCGGCAACTCCAAAGGAGCGAACGACAGCCTGGCGACAGGCATGGATATCGCTATCAGCCCGAAGCTTCTCACAGACTTCCGTCTGGGCTATTACCGCTACGACGTCATCGATTCAAAGCATGACGCCGGAACGGAATTTGCCAACACGCTCGGAATTCCAGGCATCAATTTGGGAACTTCCTTTACCTCCGGCTCGCCGGGCTTCTTCATTCAAAATGTGAATGGCGGCGCCGGTGGCACGCAAAATCAGCCGGTCTACGGCGACGGTTTGAACGTGAACCGCTGCAACTGCCCGCTGACCGAGCGTGAAGACCAGTTCCAAATCGTCAACAACTGGACCCGCGTCGTGGGCAACCACACGTTTAAGGCCGGTCTCGATCTTCGCTACGGACGCAATCTCCGTGTTCCTTCCGACAACGATCGCGCTGGTCTCTTGAACTTCTATAGCGGTCCCACTTCAAACGGTGCGGGCGAAGGTGGACTTGGTTTTGCCACATTCATGTTGGGCGAAGTTTCCCAATACAACGCCCAAACCGGTTCGAACGGTGCAGCCTTCAACCGCTACGTTTCCGTTTCAACCAACGCAAAAGAATTCCAGAAGCGCACCTTCGCATATGTCCAGGATTCTTGGCGCGCAAGCAAGGCGTTAACCGTGAACGTAGGCGTTCGCTGGGATATGTATTTCCCAGAAACAGTCAACGGACCAGGACAGGGCGCGCTCATGAACCTCACCGACGGCTATCTGCACGTCGCCGGAGTAGGCGGAGTTCCTTCGGACATGGGCTGGACGACCAAGGCGCTCAAGCAGTTTTCGCCGCGCGTGGGCATCACCTACCAGGTCGATCCCAAGACGGTCATTCGCACGGGCTATGGACGCAGCTTTGATACGGGCGTCTTCGGTTCGGTGTTCGGACACACCGTGACCCAGAACCTTCCTGTTCTGGCAAACCAGACCATCGAAGCGCCGAACGAGACCACTCCGGCCTTCACTCTCAACGAAGGGCCAACACCCTACGTCTTCCCGACGGTGCCTTCAACCGGGCTGCTTCCAAACCCAGGCTACTCGGTGGACTCCAAGGCTCGCCCCAACCCCTTGCACCTCACCACGGTGGATGCGTGGAACCTGGCTGTGGAGCGAGCGATCACACCGACACTCAGCATCACAGCAGCCTATGTTGGAAACAAGGGAACGCATACATTGGCTGACGGTGACGGCAACAGCACCAACCCCAATGAAGCAGCCGCGTTTCTGCCTGGGCAATATAGCGTCACAGGCCAGACACTTCATTACGATCCCAGCGTTACGAGCGGAGTCAGTGCAGCCAACGCTACGGGTACAAACAAGTACTTGACTCGGTACTACGGCGGAACGCTGCCTTCCTGCCGCGATGCCAACTACATTTCGTTAGCGGGACTCCAGGCGGCAGTCGGCGACAGCACCTACATCAAGTCGGGAATGTGCGGCTGGACGAACGGCGTCCAATACAACGGAGACGACCAAAACACCGAGTTCGACGCATTGCAGATCACCATCAACCAGTCCATGTGGCACGGTTTGGCATACGGGGCAAACTACCAGTGGGCAAGCGCCTTCGACGAACAGTCGGACTACTACACCTGGAGCCACGAAATTGCACATGCCCGCGATAGCAACGTGCGCAATCAGCAGGCGACATGGTATGGCAGCTACGATCTACCCTTCGGCAAAGGCAAACAGTTTGCTGCTGGCGCAAATCATGCGGAAGATCTGCTGATTGGCGGCTACCAGTTGAGTGGCGTGGTCAACATCTCCGGTGGTCTGCCTTTCACTTGGACTTACAACGAGTGCGGCCAGAACGTGCCCAACGGCCCCTGTGACCCGAGCATCATCAAGGGTTCGCACCTTCACACGGCGCTCTCGGGCGTAGTACAAAACCAGACCAGTGGAGTTGATAACGGAACGATCCACCGCACATTCTTCACTGCTCCAGGTCTCGGAACCGGCGTCTTCGTAAACCCGGGACTCGACACCTTCGGCAATGCGGGCCAGAACACGGCACGCGGACCCGGATTCTGGAATACGGACATGGCAATCAGCAAATCGTTCTCTATTTGGGAAAATGTCGCTGCCAAGTTTCGTATGGATGCGTTTAACGTCTTCAACCACATCAATGCCGGCAACCCGAACGGAAACGTCGAAAACGGCGGCACCATCACCAGCGGCGGTCAGGGTTATGGTCAAAGCCAGGACTTCGGACCTCGCCAACTTGAGTTCTCTCTGCGCGTCGACTTCTAATTTTCGCAGAGGAGCCGCAACAAACCTTGAGGGGAGCCTAGGCTCCCCTCAACTTTTTTGCTTGCATGAATGCAGCGGGGAACGCTCAGCGCGCGCTACGCGGACTTCCAGTGCGAGGTACACTTTCTTGTGTAGAAACCATATGGTACGTGCCTTAATTTTCGTCCTCCTCCTTGGGTCCCTGCGTGTTGCAAGCCAAACTCCGCCCCCACCCCCTGCCACGGACAACTCCATCCCTGCGTCCAGTTTCGAATCTGCGGCCGAATTGGCCGCGAAAGGCCGGCTAGACCAGGCGATGGCACAACTTGATCAACTCGCCACCCAGACGCCTGAGCCTTCCGGCGTGGAGCGGCTGCGAGGCATCATCCTCTACCAGAAGCAGTCTTTTGACGGAGCGATCGGTGCGTTCAGCAAAGCTGCCGATCAGGATCCGTCGGATCGGGAATCTATCGAAATGCATGGCGTGAGCCTCTTTCGCATGGGCCGCGTGCAAGAAGCCATTCCATTCCTGGAAAAGGCGCATGCGTCCGTCGAGAGCACGAATGTCGATCCGAATTATGTTCTCGCGCTCTGTTATGCCGATGTTCAGCGCTACGACGACTCGCGTCGTGCCTTTGCTGCGCAGTTTGGCTTTGCGCCAGACTCAGCCGAAGCTCATTTGCTGGCGGCGCGTATGTTTCTGCGCCGCGAATTTCGAGAACCCGCAGGCCGCGAGGCGACCAAAGCATTGGAGCTCCAGCCAAATCTTCCGCTGGCGCACGAGTTGTTGGGTGAGGTCGCCTTGGCGCACGGCGATTCCGCAGGGGCAATTCGAGAACTGGAAGCCGAACAGAAAACGGATCCGCTCAATCCCGATACCTATGATCGACTTGGAGATGCATACCTTCGCAAGGGAGACTACGCGCAGGCACAAGCCGCATTGGATCGAGCTGTGTTGCTCGAACCGACAGCCACAGGCCCCTACATCCTTCTGGGAGAGACATTTCTCAAAATGAACGATCCGATTCAGGCGCTCCACTACCTGGATCATGCCGCGAAAATGGATCCATCGAACTTTATCACCCACAATCTTCTCGGCCAGGCCTATAAAGCAGTGGGACAGCAGGCGGCCGCAATGCGGGAATTCAAGTTGGCGGTCGACCTTCAGGATCCGGATCCACAGAACCCGCCCGCCAAGTAATCCATGAATGAATTCTCCAATCCTCGCTCTGCGATCCTCACGCTTGCCGCACTCCTTGCTTTGGGAGGCTGGCCTGCAAATCCGCAGAGTCCTCAGGAAACACCCGCGCTACGTAAGGCAGATGCTGCATTTCGGGCCGGGTTTGCCGCGCAACAGTCCGGCGACCTGGAAACGGCCCACGCGCAATTTGCGGAAGCGGTGAAACTGGCGCCTCAGATTGCGGAAGCGCACGAAGCTCTGGGAACAGTCCTGTTGCAACTCGGCAAAGCGCTCGATGCGACGCACGAACTCGAGACTGCCCTCAAGCTGCAACCGAAAAGCTCAAGCAACGAATCCAATCTGGCGCTTGCTTACGCGGCTGCCGGAGAAATCCAAAAGGCGCTTCCGCATTTTGCCGCCGCTCTTCAATGGGCGCAGCAACCGGGCCAGCCTAAACCAGATCCATCGCTCTACGATGCCTACGCCCAGGCGCTGGCGGCCGTGGGTCGTCGGGATGAGGCCCTGCAAGAATTCTCAGCAGAAGAAGCGGACGCAGGCGAGCGAGCCGACTTGGAAGATGCCATTGGTTCCGTCTACGCTCAAGAGCAGCAGTGGGAAAAAGCGCGCAGTCATTTTGAGCATGCACTTCAGTTAGACGGATCCTTTCTTCGCGCTCGAATTCACCTGGGCATTCTTCTTCGAAATCAAAACGATATCGATAGTGCGCTGGCGGCTCTCCGGCCTGTAGCCGATACTACACCGCCCGTCGCAGAAGCGAAGCTCGAGTACGGCCGAACACTCGCAGCAGCGGGACGGGACGAAGATGCAATTCCGCAGTTCGAGGCAGCACTCCAGGTCGATCCGCAGATTGCTGGCGCTCAGCTGGACCTCGCCATGGCATTGCAGCGGATGGGACGGCAGCAGGAAGCAATTCCACTGTTTGAGCAGGTCGTAGCGCGCGAGCCGCGCAACGCTGGTGCGTTCACAAATCTTGGCCTGGCGCTCACTCTCACGGGCAAAGCGAAGGAGGGCCTCGACGATCTCCAGCACGCGCAAACCCTCGATCCACACAACGCAGTGATCTACAAAGATATGGGCGTGGCCCATGTGCAGCTCTCCGCATTCGACGAAGCGATTCGAGACTTTCAGAAAGCGCTGACGCTCGAGCCCAGCGATCCGCAGCTCCACTACGACCTTGGCTTGGCGTATAAATTCAAAGACCGTATCGACGAGGCGATCTTCGAACTTCAGCGTGCTGGCGAGATGGATCCGACCTTGCAAGACCCGCCGTATACCTTGGGAATCTTGCTGATGCAGGTGGGTAAGCTGGACGAAGCAGTGACGCAATTGAGGAAGGCAGTCGCGCTGCGGCCTGAGAACGGGGATGCCTGGGCGATCCTGGGCAGCACGCTGAAGCAGGATGCGCGCCTCTCCGAGGCCGCGGATGCACTGCGCAAGGCAATCCCCCTGCTTCCAGGACAGCCGGGTCCGCGGGTTACCCTGGCGGGTGTCCTGGCCGAAGAGGCAGCAGAGTTGGCCACGCAGGCCGACGCCGCCGAAGGTTCAGGGGACGCGGGCAAAGCCCAAACATTCCGATCGCAAATGGGGGCATTCAGACAGGAAGCGGCAACGCTGCGCAAAGATGCCGCCGAACTGGCACGCGGCGCTGTCAGCCGGCAGCGAGCCAGCTTTGCAATGAACGCTGGGAATCAGTTGATGTTGCGTGGCCAGATCGCCGACGCCATCGCCCGCTATCAGGAATCCATTGCAGCCGATCCCACATTTGCCGATCCGCATGCCCAGCTTGCCATCGCCTACGAGAGGCAAGGCCGTGGGGAAGACGCGGCCGCCGAGCGAACCAGGGCGGCGCAACTGTCGCAGAGCAATTAGAATGGCCCTTCATGTTCGAGGAGCCGCAATGAAGTCACTCTCAATATTAGGGTTCAGCGTGTGGGTGCGCAATTTGGTCCCTTTAGTCCCGGCAATGGCGCTTTTCCTGGCCCTCACGCCGAGCCTCCGTGCCCAGCAGAGATGGAGCGACACGCAAGCCAATGCCTGGTATGAAAAACAGCCCTGGCCTGTTGGCGCCGATTTTCTTCCGTCCACCGCCATCAATGAGCTGGAGATGTGGCAGGCCGACAGTTTTGATGCTCCTACCATTGACCGCGAATTGGGATGGGCCGAAAGCATCGGCATGAACACGATGCGCGTGTTTCTGCACAACCTGCTTTGGGATCAGGACCCGCAAGGCTTCAAGAAGCGCATCGACGAATTTCTTGTCATCGCTGCGCGCCATCATATCCGCCCGGTTTTTGTTCTGTTCGATTCATGCTGGGACCCATTCCCGAAGCTGGGGCCGCAACATCCTCCAATTCCTGGCGTTCACAATTCCGGCTGGGTGCAAGCACCAGGCTCTGCAATTCTTGCCGACTCATCGAAGTATCCGCAGCTCGAACAGTATGTGAAGGGTGTTGTTGGCGAATACGCAAAAGACCCGCGCATTCTCGCGTGGGATCTGTGGAACGAGCCTGATAACGGCAACGACAGCTCTTATGCAAAAGGCGATCCTCGAAACAAAAACGAAATCATTCTCAAATTGCTGCCCCAGGTCTTCACCTGGGCGCGCTCGGTGCATCCTTCGCAGCCCCTCACCAGCGGTGTCTGGCACGGCGATTGGAGCTCCCTCGAGACAATGACGCCCGTGGGCAGGGTGCAGATTGAAGAATCTGATGTGATCAGTTTCCACAACTACGGGTGGCCCGAGGAGTTTGAACAGCACGTAAAAATGCTGGAACAGTTCCACCGGCCAATAATCTGCACCGAATACATGGCACGCAATATCGGCAGTACCTTCGATACGATTCTGCCGATCGCCAAGAGGGAGCACGTGGGAGCCATCAATTGGGGTCTGGTTGCCGGAAAGAGCCAGACTTGGATTCCGTGGGACTCCTGGCAGCGGCCCTATGTGAGTGATCAGCCGGCGGTTTGGCAGCACGATGTATTCCATCCAGATGGCACGCCCTATCGCCAGCGCGAAGTGGAAGTCCTGCGCAACCTCACAAGCGGGAATTGAGGTGGGGATGAAATTCTCGCATGGCCAAACGAATGTAATCGATTCGCCTGCATTTCGAAGCAGATCGACACAATTCCCTTTAAGATAAGCATAGAAGAACGAGGTCACGACCATGCAGAGCGCCCCCATCCCTGCAAACGAGTACTCGCGCATCGCTGCCCTGCGTCTGCTGAACATTCTGGATACGGAGCCAGAAGAGCGCTTCGACCGGCTCACGCGCATGGCAAAGCGTCTCTTCTCGGTGCCGATTGCGCAGGTAACACTGGTGGACACCGACCGGCAGTGGTTCAAATCAAGTTTCGGGGTCGCCGATCGAGAAACTTCCCGAGATGTCTCCTTTTGCGCCCACGCCATTCTTGGCGACGACATCATGCTGGTGCCTGATGCAGGCCAGGATGAACGATTTCTGGATAATCCCCTCGTCGTTGGCAAACCAAACATTCGGTTCTACGCTGGATGCCCTCTGAAGGTTGGGAATGAGAATCTGGGAACACTTTGCGTAATCGACGACAAGCCGCGCGACTTCGATGAAGAAGAACGGCAACTTCTGCGGGACTTGGCTGAGATGGTGGAGCAAGAGCTTTCTGCAGTGCAGTTGGCAACCACCGATCATTTGACGATGCTCTCGAACCGCAGAGGCTTTGAAACCTTGGCGCGGCATTCGCTCAACTTGTGCAAACGAATCAAGTCGCCCGCAACATTGCTGTTTTTTGACCTGAATGGCTTCAAGGAAATTAACGATACGCACGGGCACGCCGAGGGCGACCATGCCCTCAAGATGTTCGCACAGGGCCTCTTGGCGGTATTCCGCGACAGCGACGTTGTCGGGCGTCTGGGCGGGGATGAGTTTGTGGCGCTCCTGAGCGGGACAAGCCGCGATCAAGCGCACGTGGCGTTGTCGCGATTGAAGGAGTGGCTGCGTACCCACGGTGATGTGGCCGAGCGCGGCTACGAAGTTCGCTTCAGCGTGGGACAAATGGTTTACGATCCAGAAAAGCCGGAAGATATCGAAGATCTTCTGGTTCGTGCGGACTCCACAATGTATGAGCAAAAGCGTGCGAACGAACCTCTGAGCGTCCGCCATTAGTTCGCTCTGAGAGCTCGCGCTTCCGGCGAAGGACGCTCACAACTTTCCAGTTGTCGACCCATGTGCCGAGCGCCTACATTCCTCACTATGCATTCGAATAACCGGCGCACATTCCTGAAGCAAATGGCAACTTTGGTGGGCGCGTTCTCGGCGAACAGCCTGTTTCATCAGGCCCATGCTGCCGAATGGTCAAGCGCTTCCGCGAAAGTTGCAAATTTAAGCCCCGAACTGGCCGCGCAAGACGAAGACTACTGGAGTGTGATCCAGCGCGCGTATTCGGTGAATCCCAATCTCATCAACTTGAATAACGGTGGGGTTTCGCCCGCGCCCATCGTGGTGCAACAGGCGGTGGAGCGCTATAACCAGCTATCGAACGAAGGCCCCTCGTATTACATGTGGCGAATTCTCGATCAGGGGCGCGAGCCACTGCGTGAGAAGCTGGCTCAGCTGGCCGGGGCTCAGCCCGGAGAAATCGCCATTAATCGCAACTCCACTGAAGCGCTCAACACCATTATCTACGGGCTCGATCTTAAGGCAGGCGACGAAGTCATCGGATCCAGGCAAGACTACCCAAACATGATCCAGGCCTACCGGCAAAGGGAAACCCGCGATGGGATTGTCTACAAACAAATCAGCTTCGATTTTCCGATTGAGGACGACGAGCAGATTGTCAAAGCCTACGAGGCTGCGATTACTCCGCGCACGAAGTTGCTGCACGTGACGCACATGATCAACTGGGTCGGGCAGACGATGCCGGTGGCCAGGATCAGCGCCATGGCGCACGCCCACGGCATCGAGGTGATTGCAGACGGGGCTCACTCTTTTGGCTTGATGGACTTCAAGATTCCGGACTTGCAGTGCGACTATTTCGGAACAAGCCTGCATAAGTTTCTCTCCGCGCCCATCGGCACCGGCATGATGTGGGTGAAGCAGGAAAAGATCGAAAAGATCTGGCCATTGACATGCAACGACAAGCCACGCAGCAGCGATATTCGCAAATTTGAAACACTGGGTACCCGCAGCTTTCCGATCGAACAAGGTATTGGCGAAGCCATCAACTTCCACGAAGGTATCGGAAGCAAGCGGAAGGAAGAACGAATCCGGTATCTCAAAAATTATTGGGCGTCGAAGGTTCAAGGACTACCGAAAGTGAAGCTGCACACCTCATTGAATGCAAAGTATTCCTGTGCAATCTGCGGAGTGAGCGTTGACGGAATGACGCCGGCCGAGCTGGAAACTGCGCTCTTCAATCAATTCAAGATCCACACGGTCGGAATCGTCTGGGAGAACATCAGCTGTGTCCGCGTCACTCCCCATGTGTATACCTCAATCTCTGATCTGGACAAAATGGTGCGCGCGATGACTGCACTGGCCTCGTAATTTCTTGGGCCTTTTCCCCTCAATCGACAGATTTCAGCAGCAACGCGCACCCAAATCAAGGTCTAGTCTGATTCACACATGGAGCGATCTCCAGCCAACGCGATCCGATGGCTGTTCGACAGCCGAGCCGGCGCCACGAACCGATTGATTCCACGCTGGGTTTTTCTGCGCGCGCTCGCAGCCATCTATTTTTCAGCTTTCTATTCCCTGCTTTTCCAAATCAAAGGCCTTATCGGCCCCCAGGGCATTTTGCCGGCAGCAGACTATCTTGCGGCAGTTGCGCGTGCAATGCCATCCACCCGCTACTGGTATGCGCCCTCGCTGTTCTGGTTCTCATCGAGCGCGCACATGCTGATGGCGATTACCTGGCTTGGATTGCTCGCTTCGGTTGCCGCATTCATGAATCTCTGGCCACGCTTCAGCTTTTTCGTCTGCTTCGTCTGCTTTCTTTCTTTCGTTACCGCATCCGGCGAATTCTCGAGCTATCAGTCGGATGGAATGCTGTTGGAGGCTGGATTTCTAGCTCTCCTTTTCGCTCCACCCGGCCTTATGCCGGGTTGGGGCGCGAGTCATCCTCCAACTCGCGCAAGCCTGTTTCTGCTGCAGTGGGAGTGGTTCCGCATTTATTTCGAGTCGGGCATGGTGAAACTCCTCAGTGGCGACGAGGAGTGGCGACACTTGACGGCGATGGACGAGTACTACCAGAATGGTCCGCTGCCTACGTGGATAGGCTGGTACGCACAGCATTTGCCTCATTGGTTTCACGTGGCCACCGCAGCTGGAACTCTGGTGATGGAACTTGTCGTTGTTTTGCTCCTGTTTTTTCCGCGTCGCGTGCGCCTCATTTGCTTTCTCATCGTTACGCCGTGGGAAATTGGCGTGATTGTCACCGCGAACTATACGTTTCTGAACTACCTGGTCCTGGCACTCGGGTTCTTGCTTCTGGATGACCTGACTTTGCGACGCTTTGTTCCCCTGCGGCTCAGGCCATTAATGCCCACTGCCAGTCCGAGTTGTGTGCCCGAGCCGGAACAGGAAGCTCCGCTCTCGATCCTGACTTCTAACCTGGCCGAAGCACGACGCCATTCATCACAGCCCAGTGCCGAGGAAACATCTCTCCATCTTTTGCGCGTGCGTCTTGCGGGGTCGTTGCGGACCATCGGGCTCGCCTCCGGCGCGTTTATGTTTCTGTGGATCGCCTACGCGACGACGACTGAGATGATCCGCCTCGTCTTTCGCAGTTTGCCTTTGCCTACAGCACCGATTACCTTGCTCGATCCGTTGCGCATCGCGAATCAGTACGGCCTTTTCGCTGTGATGACACGAGGCCGCTACGAAATCGAGTTCCAAGGCTCCCAGGATGGAGAGAATTGGGTGGCTTATTCCTTCAGGAACAAGCCGCAGGCTCTTCAAGAAGCCCCGCGCATTTACGCACCCTATCAACCGCGTTTCGACTGGAACCTTTGGTTTGCGTCGCTGGGCGACTGGCACGAAAACGAGATCGTTCCGCTGACAGAAGAACGACTGCTCGAAAGCGACGGCGACGTGTTAGCGCTTTTCAAGGACAATCCGTTTCCTCAGTCGCCTCCCCATTACCTGCGCGCCGTGCTTTGGCAATATTGGTTTACCTCGATCGAAGAAAAGCAGCGTACCAGTCTTTGGTGGCGCCGCCAGTATCTTGGACTTTATGCGCCAGAGATGACACGCATGGAAGACGGTCGATTCTCAGTCGTGCAATGGCCCGACCAGCTACAGCCGCACGATTGAATATTTCGATTCGCCGCGCGAGGCTCGGGTGCAGAGATCCCCCGCACCAATCAATGGGCAAAATTTTGCGCGACCGATCTCCCGCTCGCACGCACTACTTGCCAGCCGCAATCTGCTCGGCTCGCCGGGCAGCGGCATAGAGATTCAACCGTGAATACACTCCGAACCCTGAGCCATCATCCAGAAAACCGCCTCCCGGGCCTTCTGTCTCAGTGAGAATCTTGTCCGCTTGCTCCAGGCTCAAAGAGGGAAACGCCTGCGTCAGTAGGTACCCGGCCTCCGGCGCAAGTTTCTGCACGTCTTCAATCATTCCGGAATTCGCTGGATAGACCACGGGCAGGCTGTAGGTCTGCGTTGCATCGTAGAAGGCTTCGTCGCTCTCCGCATTGTTGAACCGCCCCGTATCTTCCTTCGCACAAGCGTCTATGGTGTTGCCGCACCCGCTCTGCAACGCGGCTATCAATTCCTGGCGGGCACTCTTGACTGCACTTTGAAAATCCTTCACTGACGGAGCTCCACGCGCCGACAACCCCAAATACGCCGGATCGTTTGCGAGCAGATGCGCCATATCGTAGAGCGCAAGCGTTCGTCCGCCCAGAACATCCATCACATAGTGCGCACCCACAATCACTCGATCGTTTCCGTACTCTGCGCCCCGAGCGACCATTTGCGCATAACGCTCGGGAACCAGCACGGCGAGCAAAATTGCTCCTGTGTAACCGTAGGTCGTGTGGCCACTGGGATAGGAAGGGCTGTTGGTCAGGTCCATCACGGGCCCGTGGTTATACACGTAGTTGCTCGAAGGCCGGTTCAAATAGTCAGGCCCTTCGATCGGCGCGACACTCGGTTCCGTCTGATAAGGGCGCGAGTTGCCAAATGCATCGGCTCCGGGCGTCCCGGCCGGGAGGCGGTAGGCCTTGCCAAAAACGTCGTCGACTCCGCCCATCTTCTGCAGAATGGCTGCCGCATCGGGAGAAGCCGGCGTCTTCCCATCTGTCGTTTCATTCGCAAAGAGGTATTTGCCTGCGTTTGAATGAGTGCCGGAAACTGCATTCGCATAGCTGATCAAATCGCCGATCGAATGCGGCATTTCCGATATCTTCTTTTGATCGATGGAATGAAAACGCGCCACATAGGCAGACCCAAGGGTCGTTCCCAATCCGTCTGCAAGCTGGGCAAGGTTGCTGCCCGTTATAAATGCATCGCGCAAAGCCTGATGCTGTTGCTCAGAGAACGGCAGCAGCGTCGCCTGAGTAAAAGTTCCCGTCTGAATTCCCCCGGTCACCGTGTAATTCGCCGCGAGAGCTGCCTTGCCGGCGTCTGTGTTCAACAAGAGGGTGACAGGAGAGAGCCCCTTCAATGCGGCCAGATCGGGCGTCGACTGTCCGTGAACCGCAAGGCACGACAGAGCAAAAAGGGCGTGTGCAATCCAGCGAATCCTGCGCGTCATGTGAAACCCCACCATAAGTTACGCAACAGAATAACAGTCAGTCGGGAGAACACAGAATCAGGCATTGGCTGGATTTCAGAATCAGTGCGCCGCGAGTCTTCAAGCGAGTTTCAGACCTTCGTCGAGTCTCGCGCTCTCGGGCAACTGCATCCATGCTGCGGGAAATCGTATTTCGACTGTAAGTCCCCCGGCAGTCCGGTTGCTTGCTCAGATCTCGCCTTTGTGGATCTCGATGGCGCGATCGGCAATTGAAACCGATCACTCAGTTTGTGCCGAGCTTCATTTTGGTTAAGGCCGAGCCGGCTCGCACGCGAGCTCTTCACAACACTACGGAGGCGCTGGCATCAGAAATGGCAGAACACTCCAACTCTTCCTCCATCAGTAGATCGAGTCCTGCGATGGAAAGGAAGGCGGGTGGAAGTCCCCTGAAATTTTCGGCGCGCGCTGCAGCTGCTTCCTTTAGTGTTCGACAAACTTAAGAAAAGCGATTTACTATGATTGGCGGTTTCGGCTGGGCCAATTTGGGAAGCCTGCGGGATCATTACGGAGGAGCAAACAATGCCGCAAGGACCAGGTTCAATCAATTTCAACCGCCGTGAGGCGATGCTGCTTTCCGTCGCGGCCGGGCTCGGATTGACTTCGGCCCGTGAGGCGAATGCATCGGATGACGTGATGACGCCGGCGCACCAGGCACCGGGAAACTGCACCACGCCGCGCAGCGCAATCGCCAATACGCAGTATGGCAAGGTCCGCGGCTTTCTGGATGGCGGCGTCTTCACCTTCAAGGGAATCCCTTATGGGCAAACCACGGCCGGAGAAAATCGCTGGCTGCCGGCAAAGCCCCCCACGCCTTGGAAAGACGAGTATCCGGCCCTGGCGTATGGTGCCAACTGTCCCCAGACCCTTCATCCCTGGACAGCCGCCGAACAAACCTTCCTGCAGGAGTGGGACGATGGCTGGCAAAGCGAAGAGATGCTGAAACTCAACATCTGGACGCCGAGCCTGACGGGAAAGCGCGCGGTGATGTTTTACATCCACGGCGGCGGATACAGCTTTGGCTCCTCGTACGAACTGGCCGCTCACGAGGGTGCGCAGATGGCGCGGCATCACGATGTCGTGCAGGTCTCTGTGAATCACCGGCTCAATATCCTTGGCTTCCTCGATCTCGCCGAGATTGGAGGCGCGGCCTACGAGGACTCAGCCAACGTGGGGATGACCGATCTTATTGCTGCGTTGAAGTGGGTGCGGGAGAATATTGCCAACTTCGGCGGAGATCCGGATCGGGTGATGATCTACGGCCAGTCCGGTGGCGGATCGAAGGTCACCACGTTGATGGGCATGCCTGCCGCGGCGGGCCTCTTCCATCGCGCCTCGGCTCAGTCGGGCGGCGGCGGTAACATTCCATCCAGAGAACAGCAGCAAGAAGTTTCGCGAACCATGATGAAGGACCTGGGTCTGGCGCCGAACGATCTTGGCTCGCTGCAAAAGATGGAATGGCCAAAACTCATCGCCGCGGGCAATGCGGCCGTTGCAAAGATCAATCCCCCCATGCGCGGACCTTTCGGACCTTTTGCCCCCGGTCCGCCAAGGGTTGGCTGGTCGCCATGCGTCGATGGCAGCAACATCAACTTGCGAAGCTTCTTCGACGCCGCCCCCGAGATCTCAAAGAACGTGCCCATGCTGATCGGCTCCGTGAGTGAGGAGGGCAACCAGATGTCGTCGCGACCCACCGAGGACGAGTGGCGCGCGAATTTGACCAAGGCATACGGGGAGCAAAAAGCTTCGGCGCTCATCGCCATTCTGAAAAAGTCCCATCCGAAAAAGGCCATCAGGACTCTCTCCTATATGTGCAGTGGTGTCTCGGGCCTGAACAGCCTTCTGGTGCGCAACAACGTGGTGAAGATGGCCAGGCTCAAGCAGGAACTCAAGGCCGCCCCCGCTTACACGTACTACTTCACCTGGCAGACGCCGATGCTCGACGGGATTCCGGGTGCGTGGCACACAGCCGACTTGCAATTCTGCTTTGACAACACCAAGCGTTGCGAACAGGGAACAGGCAACACGCCGGAGGCGCAAGTCCTGGCCCGCAAGATGGCCAATGCGTGGGCTAATTTTGCGCGCACGGGAAACCCGAGTCAGCCCGACCTTCAATGGCAACCCACTGATCCTGAGCACAACCCGACCATGATCTTCGATAACGAATGCCGCATGGCCGATGATCCAGAAGGCGAAGCGCGCAGGATTCTGCTCAGTTAGTTGTCATCGGCAACGCCATCGAGAGTTCATAACAGAACCGCCCCAGGGGGCCTCTATGAAAAAACTTCGGAAGATGATCCAGACTGCAACCCTGAGCGTGGGATTGGCGTTAGCCTTGAGCCTTTGCGCTAACCCGGCCGCGGCACAGACGATTGTCGCCAGCATCGACTCCGGCCAGACCGCAACTCCCGTCTCGAACTACATCTTCGGAATGTTCATCGAGCACATCGGCAAGACCATGTACGGTCCGCTCTGGGCGGAGATGATAGACGACCGCAAGTTCTATTTCCCGATCGTCTCAAAGGACCCCGAAACTCAGGAACGGCGCGGTTTTCCGGGAATGCAGTTGCGCAAGTGGCGGCCCGTGGGCGGCGATGACGTTGTCGCCATGGACAAGGAGAAGCCCTTCGTCGGCGAACAAAGCCCACGCATCGCGCTCGATGCGAAGGCGCCTCACGGCATCCGGCAGGGCGGCATCGCCCTGGTCAAGGGAAAGCGATATGCCGGCCGCCTTGTCGTGAAGGCATCGTCCGGAACGCACGTGGCGGTTTCACTCGTGTGGGGTCCGGGCGCCAGCGAGCGCCAGACAATCCAACTTGCACCGCTGGCTGAGACTTACAAGACGATTCCACTCAGCTTTGTCGCGCAGGCCGATGCATCGGACGGCGCGATTGAGATCACCGGCACCGGCTCCGGGAGTTTCTTTCTAGGAGCCATCTCGCTAATGCCCGCCGACAACATTCACGGCTTTCGATCCGACACCATCGCCCTGCTCAAAGAGATCAAATCTGGATTCTGGCGCTTCGGCGGCAACTATACCTCGAACTACACCTGGTACAACGCCATTGGCGATCGCGACAAGCGCCCGGCAGAGTGGGACTATGCGTGGAACCAGATGCAAACCAACGACCTGGGCATGGATGAGTTTGCCGAATTCTGCAAGCTGATCGGCGTAGAGCCGTATATCAGCGTGAATGCGGGTCTGGGCGATGCGCACTCGGCGGCCGAGCAGGTTGAGTACATGAACGGATCAGCGGGTACGCGCATGGGTGCTCTAAGGGCAAAGAACGGACACCCGGACCCCTATCGCGTGAAGTTCTGGAACATCGGCAACGAGCCCTGGGGTCCGTGGCAGATTGGCCGCACTGACACGAAGTACTTCATGCAAAAACACAACGACTTCGCCAAAGCCATGCGCAAGGCGGACCCGTCGATTGTGCTGATCGCCTCAGGTGAAATGCTCGAAGACGGCAACGTCCCGGGTCCCGAGCGTGCGAAGCATATTGGCAATCTCGGCCCGCTCTACTCCACCGATGCCGACTGGACCGGGAGCTTTTTGAAGAGTTGCATGGGCAACTTCGACGGCATGGCCGAACATTGGTACGCCTCGCCCGGCGTGCACTTCGATCTGGAGAAGGCCAAGACCCTGCCGCCGGATGCCAACTCGGATCAGGCCAACGTAAAGGTCCCCCAGACCCTCCAGGAGTTCGCGCGTTACCCGGCCAACATTGTGCGCGTCAAGGCGGAGGAATGGCAGGGATACATGCAGCGATATCCCGCTATTTCCGCGAAGAAGATTTTTCTTTCAATCGACGAGTGGGCCTATTTTGGCGGAGACTTCGGCCGCAGCCCATCCCTGAAGCAGGCGCTTGCCTATGGAACGGTCTTCAATGAGATGCTGCGCCACACAGACTCCATCACCATGGCCGCGCACACGATGGGCACCTCCACGCTCGATTTCAACCAGACAGCTTCCACTTTGAACGGGCTGGGACTCGTCTTCAAGATGTACAGCAACACATTTCCCGGCACCCTGCCGGTAGCGGTGGGCGGTAATGCGCCGCAGCCCGAGCCAAAGTACCCGGTCGGCGGCGACCAACCGAAACAGAACTCCGGCAGCCCCACATATCCACTCGATGTGTACGCCGCGCTCTCGTCCGATCGGAAGCTGCTGCATGTCGCGGTAGTCAATGCAACAGAATCGCAGCAGACGCTGGATTTGGAAGTGACGGGCGCGCACGCCGCAGGCCCGGCCAAAATCCTTCGGCTGAAGGGCTATGGATTGGACGCCGCAAACCACGCCGGCAAGCCGGCAGAATTGGCGATAGAGGAATCAACGGCGAGCGAGCCAGCAGCGGAGACAAAAGTTCCGCCCATCAGCGTGAGCATCTTTAGTATCCCGCTATCTCACTAGCGTGACAGGTACCCAGCGGCGCGGATCTATGCGGCCTGCGATCGAGTCGTTATCGGAGAAAATGCCAAGTGAATGGAGTCCCGGACCTGGCTTCCCGTTCCGCGTCAGTCAGGCTATACCTACTTGCCGATGCAGAAGGTGGAAAAGATCAGGTTCAGGATGTCGTCGGAAGTGGTCTGGCCGGTGAGAGAGTCGAGAGCCCATAGCGCGCGATAGAGATCGAGCAGGATCATCTCATGGGGAATGGAATTTGCATTGGCTTGCGCTGCATCGGCCAACCCTGAGCGTGCGGTTGCAATGGCCTGCTGCTGGCGCAGGTTGGTGAGCAAACCGGGTTCCGGCGCTGCTCCGCCCGTGGCCAGCGAAACAATGCGCTCGCGCAAGGCTTCAATGCCCTCGCCAGTGAGCGCCGATGTGAGCAGCGCGCTGAAAGCAGAAGGCAACTCCCCGGCCAGCCTTGCATTCACATCCTGCGTTGCCAGGTCGCATTTGTTGATCGCGATCACTGCCGGGCGATTCTCGACCGCAGCCAGCACCGAACCCTCGTCGCTGTTCAGCAGCTGCGTGGCGTCCAGCACTACCAGCACCATGGCGGCATCGGCCAGCGCTTCGCGGCTGCGAGCAATCCCCAGCTGTTCAATCTCTTCGTGAGCATCGCGGAGTCCGGCGGTATCTACCAGCTCCACCGGAATGCCGTTGAGCGAGATGCGCTCTGTGATCAGGTCGCGGGTGGTGCCGGGCGTCGCGGTCACGATGGCGCGGTCGCGCTCGACCAGGCGATTGAAGAGCGAGCTCTTGCCTGCGTTGGGTCGGCCCACAATGGCCAGCGTCAATCCGTCGTGCACAATGCGTCCGCGCGCGAACGATGCTTCGAGAGTGGCCAGGGGAGGTTCAAGCTCGCCGATGCGCCGCGCAATTTCCGTTGCCGCCGCGACATCCACGTCATCTTCGGCAAAATCGACGCCCGCCTCAAGCAGCGCGATGAGTTCGACGAGCGCCAGCTTGATGGGCTGCACACGACGGCTGATGGCGCCGCCCATCTGGCTGGCAGCCTGTCGGGCTTGTGTCAGGGTTTGTGCTTCAATCAGGTCGCGTACCGCCTCGGCCTGTGTCAAATCGATCTTGCCGGCCAGAAAGGCGCGTTGCGTGAATTCTCCCGGCTCTGCGAGTCGCGCTCCGCAGTCGATCGCGCGGCGCAGCAGCAGATCGAGCACAACAGGCGATCCATGCGCGGCAATCTCCACGAGATCTTCGGCGGTGTACGAATTGGGGCTTGCGAAGAACGTGACCACCGCCTCATCGATCACGTTGGCCTGGTCGGCGTCACGCACGACTGCGAGGCGCGCGCGGCCATGCTCCAAAGGCTGCCGCATGTCCACCAGCTGTTCTGCAAATTCCGTTGCCTGCGGCCCACTCAGGCGAACAATCCCGATGCCTCCGCGGCCGGGAGGCGTGGAGATTGCCGCGATGGTGTCAACCGTGGCCACTTTTGCGTCAGGTTCCGTCATGCGTGTCTCTATTGTAGGGATGCGCGACGCAAACTCGTTCAGGACTCTTCGAGCCGCTTGACGTCGTGCAGGCAGAGAAGCAACGGCAGAGCGCCGAAGAGCCCGAAGCTGCAATCGATGAGCCGCCAATAGAGCGGAATGCCGCGCACGTGTCCGGCGATCAAGGCGAGCGGAACGACGCCGGCACATGCGACCAAGCCAAACTGCAAAACCCAGCGATTGCGGATCGGATCGCGAAGGGGCCCGAGAAACGCCATGGCGATCACGAGGTGCCCGAAAGCCAGCCAGTCCGTTCCGTAGGCAAGGAACGGGTAGTCTCGCCCTGTAACTGCGAGTGCGTCGTGGACTTTGCGCAGCCACGTGTGCAGCGCAGGCTCGCCCGAGGCGGGCGACGGCGGTACAGCAAAGATCTCATTCAACCAAGCCGTTTCATGCACCAGCGGAAACGCAGTGATCCCGCTCAACACCAAACCGACAATGAAGACGACAATCCAAAGCCGGATGCGGCGCAGCAAAACGATTTTGTCCTGCGATTCCATGGAGTTCTTCTTCGACTAGCGTAGCGCAGTGTTGCAAGCGGGCGTTTCAATCCAGAAATCCGTTTCGCAACAAAGTGCGAAAACCGTCTACAAAAAGGTTTTAGCAACTCATTGACCGGTATAATTCTGTGTACAGTTGCTCAACGTTTCTGCCGACAAACGAACCAAATCCAGAAGAGTTCGTACGGAAGACTTAAAGGCCTTATTCAAGTGAAGAGTTCAGTGGGTTCGATGCGTTCGAAGGGCTGCCTTGTTTCTCAAAATGCGGCCAGGGTGCTTTGGCTTTTTGCAATTGTGCTGTTGGCGGGGGTTGCATCCCGCGCTCAGCAGGCAAGATGGCAAGGCGTACTGCAAACGACGGCGGCAGCTCCGATCTCCGGGGCCAAGATCTCTCTTAGCGGTGCCTCGGCCTCTGCGGCGATGACCGGTTCCGATGGCAAGTTCCAGCTTTCGAACCTGCCTGCAGGGCAGTATCGGCTCACCGTCGAAGCCAACGGCAGCACTGCCGTCTATGCACAACCCATCGACATCGCTCCAGCCGCACCCCCCGTCGTGATTACGCTCTCGGGCCGCGGCGAAATCAGTGTTGCCGCACTCGTTGAGAAGGCGCAGGCCGCGACGGGCGGCGAGCAGCTCTCGAGCCAGGCCGTGAGTGAACTGCCCCTGAATAAGCGCGACTTCAGTTCGCTGCTGTTGCTGGCCGCGGGCACCATGACAGACACCAATGGAGCCACAAACTTCACGGCACAGTTTGCCATTAATGGGCAGCGCGGCGTGGAAGCAACATTCGCCATGGACGACGCCGACATCAGCGACCCGGAGATGGGCGGTTCCACCTTCTCCAACTTCAACGTGGACGCGGTGGAAGGCATCGATTCAAGTTCCGGCTGGATGCCGGCGGAAATTGGCCGCGGCGCGGCGGGCTTTACCAACATCCACACCCGGTCAGGAGCCAGCGGGTTCCACGGTTCCATCTTCGAGTTCGTGCGCAACTCGGCATTCGACGCGCGCAACTACTTCGATCACGCCACTCCCGCGTATCCAGGCCGCATTCCGCCTTTCCGGCGCAATGAATTCGGCTTTACCAACGGCGGCCCCGTCTATATTCCGCATCTTTACGACGGCCGCGCCCGCACCTTTTATTTTGCCGAGTACCAGGGCTTTCGCCAGGTGCTGGGCACCACGCAGGTGATGCCTGTGCCCACAGAAGCGGAACGCTCCGGCGTAGACCCCGTCACCTATCCCGACGGATCGACCGATACGCTGAATGTTCCCGTGGACCCCTCGATCGCGGCAATTCTTGCGCGGTATCCCATGCCCAACTATGCGGCAGGCGCCTTTGGCGCTCGCACCTACGCAACCGCCTCGAAAGTCGTGACGAACGCCGATCAATTCTCCTTGCGTTTCGACCACAAGATCTCGTCGAAAGATCAGTTCTTTGCCCGCTTCTCGATGGACAATCTCACCGGCCCGACCACCAATCCGGATCAGACGGCTGTCGATCCTGCATTTGGCGTGCAATATATCGATCGCCAGCGCAATGTCGTGGGCCGGTATGTTCGCACGCAATCGCCGCGCCTCACCTTCGAGTCAGTCTTCAGCATCACTCGCACCACTCCGGGCTTTCCGACTACGGACTACACCGATCCTGCCGTCAAATTTGAAGATGGTCTCTACGAAGCATTCAACAGCGCGGCCGGCTCCGTCATGCAGGCCTACGGCAATCTCTTTCACGGCAGCCAGACTGTTTCGTACACCGCAGGGAACCATGCTTTGAAAGCTGGAGTGGAAGGCCGCCTCAATCGCGACACAACCTACTTCGGCATCAGCCCCAACGGCGAGTATGACTTTGGCGGTGGCACGGCCTACGCCATCGAAGCAATTCCTTCTGCGAGCGGAACGCACAACATCGCCGTGGGTGATCCGCTGCCTGACACGCTTTCAGGATTTCTTTCGGGCAGCTCGTTTGCTTACACCGTGGCGATTGCGCCCAGCTTTATATCGGGTGGCGAGCATATTGGTCCCGCCGCCATCAATCGAAACGACGTGAACGCATTCGTGCAGGACACCTGGAAGATCACCCCGCGTTTCACTCTCGACTACGGTGTGCGCTGGGAACTGTACACGCCCATCACCGAGCGCGCGCGACGCACGGGGGGCTTCCTCACGACCAACGACATCCAGGAATACGTCATCAATCCACAGCCCGGCTACAAGACCAACAAAGCCGCGTTCGCGCCGCGCGTACAGGCTTCCTGGCAGGTTACAAACAAGATCACGGCTCATGCCGGCGGAGCGGTCACCACGATTCCGCCCAATATCTGGCAGGATAACTTTCTTACCGGTTCAACACCGTTTGTCATTTATCCGCGCCGTGTCGCTTCCGCAGCCGCTCCACTGAATTACGGATACTCCATTACGCCCTCGCAGTTGCCCACCACGTACACGCCCCAGGGAGTCAACATCTTTGCGTCAGGGCGCACCGACACCGTTGCCCCCAACACAGTGATGGATGTGGATCGATACGAGAAAGACCTGGCTCAGCTCACAGACAGCGGCGTGGTCACGCCCCTCAATCTGAGTGGCATCGACCGGTCCTTCGGCAACGCAACGCTGTTCACTTGGACTACAGGGCTCGAGCGTAAATTCGGCAACCTGACGGCCGACGCCAGCTATGTGGGAACTGCCAGCGAACGCTTGCCGCGTTATGGATTTCCCAATGCTTATCCGGGCGCCGGTCCGGGCTTCGCGCCCCACACAACCTTTGACAGCTCCGGCAACGTCACCGGCGGATTCGGCGTTGAAAACGTGATCTTCGCCGATGCCCATTCGTCGTATAACGCGCTGCAAACTTCGCTCTCGGGCACGTTGGGAGCCTGGGGGCCGGGTGTTCAGGCGAGCTATACATGGAGCAAGTCGCTCGACACGACGAGCCAGGTGCTTGGCGGTACCGGATCCACCGGTGCGGTGTCTTCCGGGTTTTCGCAGAATCCATTTGATACCCACGCCGAAAAAGGGCCATCAAACTTCGATGTGACGCACGGCTTTGGCCTGAGTCTCGCGCAGGATTTGCATCTGGACAAGGCCGACTTCCTTAAGCCTGTGAGCCGGGAAGTCACGTACGGCTGGGAATTGCTGAGCATCTCCAGCATCAGTTCAGGCTTGCCTTTCACCGTGTATTCCGGCATCCAACAAACCGGCTATGGCTCGAATGGAGTCGACCGACCCGACCAGATTGCCAAGCCTGATCTGTCCACCGCGCGCAAGGTGCGCGAAGACTATTTCGGCGAAGGGGCAAACAACGCCACGGACTTCTTCAATATTCCGATTCACGTCGCCGGCGGTTCCGGCCCCAACCAGGGAGTGTTCGGCACATTGGGCCGCAATACGTTTCGCGGACCAGCCTTCTACAACTTCGACTTTGCGCTGATCAAGGACACGCCCTTCGGCCGCCGCAAATCGGGCGCGGAGAAGATGGACCTGCAATTTCGCTCAGAATTCTTCAACCTCTTCAATATCGTCACGATGGGTCTGCCGTCTAACATTCTTACTGGATCCGGCTTCGGCGAAATCAGCAAGACCGCCGGCAATTCGCGACAAATTCAGTTCTCTCTCAAGCTGATCTACTAGTTCCACGCATCATCGCTGCTGGCCGCTCTGCTATAAAGGGGGCGGCCTTTCGGCGTCATTCTGCACTTTGGGCAAGATTCTTTCCCAAAAATCGTGGGCGCCGGCGGAGATAACACGATGAACTTCTCTCGATTGGACGTTGTCGCGCATTCCCTCGCGGCGACCGCGTTGTTGTACTGCGCCGCGCCTGGCTGCTTCGCTCAACAAGCAACGCCGCATCATCCTCTCGACATGACGATCGTAAAGCCGGAAACCGTCGGCTTCTCGTCCGAGCGATTGGAGCGCCTCCACGTGCTCATGCAACAGGTGGTCGATCAGAAGCAGATCGCCGGCGTAGTTACCATCCTCGCCCGTCACGGAAAGGTCATCGACTATCGCACGTATGGCTACCGCGACCTGGCCAGCGGCGCGCCCATGACAAAGGACGTCATCTTCCGCGACTTCTCCATGACCAAGCCTGTCACTGGCGTGGCGATGATGATTCTTTTCGAGCAGGGCAAGTGGCTACCTTCCGATCCCATCTCCAAGTACATTCCGGAGTTCGCTCATCTCAAGGTCTATAACGGCGTCGGCGCCGATGGCAAAATGATCCTGGTGGAACCCGATCATCCGCCCACCATGCGTGAGTTGATGAGTCACACCGCAGGATTTACCTACGGTTTCTTTGGCGACACCCCGGTCGACAAAATGTATCGCGATGCCAACCTGCTCGGCTCCAGCAATCTCCAGGACTTCATCGACAAGATTTCGAAGCTGCCGCTTCTCTATCAGCCCGGCCAGGGCTGGACCTACAGCATGTCGATGGACATCGAGGGATATATTGTCGAGAAGCTCTCCGGCAAGTCGCTTCCCGACTTCATGCACGACAACATCTACTCGCCACTGGGCATGCGCGATGCCGGATTCTTTGTTCCCTCCGGCAAGCGCAACCGCTTCACCACGCTGTATCGCACAGGACCTGACGGTGCTCTGCTGGCAGACTCCAGCGCCAGCCGACGCAGCGGTGACTACGATGTGCAGCCCGTGATGCCATCGGGCGGCGGCGGCATGGTCTCAACGGCCGAGGACTACTATCGCTTCGCCACCATGCTGCTCAATGGCGGCGAACTCGATGGCAAGCGCATCCTGTCTCCGTCGACCGTCAAGCTCATGACGTCGAATCATGTGCCTGCGGAATTGCTCACAGGTAAATTCGGCATCGGATCCCAGGTCATGCGGCCCGGCTTTGGCTATGGCTACAACGGCGCCGTGATTTTCGATCCGCCAGAGGCCAACCTGCCCGACGGCAAGGGCGAATACTTCTGGGATGGCGCCGCGGGAACTTGGTTCTGGATTGACCCCACCAACGACGTCGTCTTTATCGGCATGATTCAGCGCATGCTCGGGCCGGCCAGTCCTAATCTTGAATACGAAAGCCGCAGCATTGTCTACGGCGCACTCGTCGATCCGGCAAAGTAGAGCCTGGACCACGACAAACATCCGATCTTTCGTTCGTCACATCCCTATTGCCAACCCATAGGGAGAGGTGTACGCTCTCTTCTATGGTTTTGCCATAGGAGAACGCGCATGGGCGAAAAGACCGATGTCTGGCAGGGCACGCTGGCCCTCATGGTATTGAAAACACTGCAACTGATGGGTCCGCAGCACGGTTACGGGTTGGCGCGGCGCATTGAGCAAACCAGCGGCGATCTGCTGGAGCTCAACTACGGCACCTTGTATCCTGCTCTGCTCAAGTTGGAGCAGGAAGGCTACATTCGGTCCAAGTGGGGCGTCTCAGACAACAACCGCAAAGCCAAGTTCTATGAGCTCACCAGGGCGGGCGAACGCCAGGTCAACAAGGCAGCCGCCGAATGGGAGCAAACCACCGAAATCTTGGCGCGCTTCCTGGCACCCACCGGCGAAGTCTAGCGGAGGCCGCATGAATCCTCTCAGTGCAAAACTTCGCGGGATGACGTCACGGATTGCTGGCTTGTTGCGTCCCGGCAGCACCAATCGCGAAATCTCAGCAGAACTCGAGTCGCACATCGCTCTGCACACAGACGACGGCGTGCGTTCCGGACTTTCGCGCGAAGAATCCCGTCGCCAGGCCCTGATCCAGCTGGGCGGCGCGGAACAGACACGTCAGGCGTGGCGCGAACGCAATACGCTGCCGCGCCTCGAACACTTTTTCCGCGATCTTCGCTACAGCGTCATCCGTCTCACCAAGTCTCCAAGCGTTACTGCCATTGCCATCCTCTCGATTGGACTTGGCATCGGCGCGAACGCCACGATCTTCTCGATGGTGAGCCGCTTCGTCCTGCGGCCGGCTCCGGTCGGCGATCCCACAACACTTCTCGCCCTCCACACCACCCACGATGGTGACCGTTGCTGCAACAATTCTTCACTGCCGACGTATCTCGATGTCCGCAACCAGGCCAAATCTTTCTCGGGTGTCGCGGCCTACTATGAGCTGCTGCCCGCATCCATCGGCGGCAATGGGCAGCCAGAGCGCGTATGGGGCCAGGCGGTCACCCCGAACTTTTTTAGCGTTCTCGAACTTCCCATGGTTGTCGGCCGCGGCTTTGTCGAGGGCGAAGATCATGCGCACTCCGTCGTGCTCGGAGAACGTCTCTGGCGTCGCCGCTTCAGTGCGGATGAGGCAATCGCCGGCAAGGTCATCAATCTCTCCGGCCGAAGCTTCACCGTTGTCGGCGTGGCCCCCGCTGCGTTTCACAGTGTCGACCAGATTCTCGACACTCAATTCTGGGTGCCCCTTGGGCTTGTGGCAGAGCTTGCTCCCGACGTTTCCCAACAGAACGCGCGCGACTTCCATTGGCTCGCGGTGGTCGGGCGTCTCAACCCCGGAGTTACGCGCACACAAACCACGGCTGAACTGAAGACGCTTGCCCAGCGTTTTGCACGGGACTACCCGGCGACTGACAAGGGTGGCGGCTTTGTGTTTGAGCAGGCAGGCTCATTGCCGCCTCGCGACAGAAACAGTGTGCTGATTTTTCTTGCCGCGCTCTCCGTCGTGGTCTTGCTGGTCCTCGCAATTGCCGGCGCCAACGTTGCCAATCTCCTGTTCGCGCAAGCAGCATCCCGTCAGCGGGAAATGGCCGTTCGCCTCGCACTCGGAGCCACGCGCGGCCGGTTGCGCCGCCAAATGCTCATGGAGAGCGTGCTTCTCGGTTTTGGAGGGGGAGCTGTCGGCATTCTTCTATCTCTATTCGCTACACGCGGTCTCTCCGCTTTCGACCTGCCCGCTCCGGTGCCTCTCGATATTCACGTTGCACTCGACGGTCGCGTGTTCGTCTATTCGTTCGCGCTGAGTTTCATCTGCGGCATCTTCCTGGGCCTCGCTCCCGCGTGGGCTGCGTCCCGCCCCCTGCTTTCCAACGCGCTCAAGGGAGAAGACGCTCTCGCGCGCAAGGGTCGCCGCTTCACGCTGCGCAATGTCCTCGTAGTTACGCAGATCGCCATGTCACTCGTGCTGGTTTGCGTCACCGGTCTGTTCCTGCGCAGCCTGCAAAGCGCAGCCAACATCGACATCGGCTTTGGCAGACAAAATCTCCTGCTCGTGTCGGTGGACCCTCGCGTCAACGCCTATACGCCGGAACGCACCGTCTCGTTTCTCTCGCAGCTGCAACAGCACGTCGCCGCATTGCCCGGGGTACAATCCGCCGTTGTTACCGATATTGTGCCGCTCAGCGGGGGCGGCCGCAGTGACGGATTCCACGTTGAAGGGGCGCCGGATTCCGGAGACGGCAACCCGTCTGTCGATCTCTTCATGGCCACTCCCGAGTACTTCGACACCATGGGCATTCCCCGCATCGCGGGCCGCGATTTCGGAGGTGAAACGCCAACCGGTCCAAAGACCGCGGTGGTCAGCCAGTCGTTTGCCGAGCGTTTCTTTCCTGGCAAGGATGCCATCGGTCAGCACGTCGTGGACGGTGGAACTTCGTACGAAATCATCGCGGTCGTCGGGAACGTAAAAGCTCGTACCCTCGGAGAAGAAACGCGTCCCGCGCTCTTCCGCTCTCTCGCGCAAACCGTCGCCAGCGATCCATCGATGATGGGCTACACGCTCATGGTGCGCGCCGCCGGCAACCCCCGCCTCCTGAGCCAGGCGGTCCGCAAGCAGGTTGCAGCACTCGATCCGTCCATCGCCATCTTCAACGAGGAAACCATGGACGAGCACATTCGATCTGCCTTCTTCCTGCCCCGCCTTGCGGCCACGCTCTTCGGGACGTTTGGCTGCATCGGTCTGGTGCTGGCCACCGTGGGACTCTATGGCGTCATGAGCTACGCAGTCAGCCGTCGGACCCGCGAAATTGGAATCCGCATGGCCATGGGTGCGCAGTCCGGCGCGGTCGAACGGCTCATCCTGCGTCAAGGCCTCGTGCTCTCATGCATAGCTGTCGCGCTTGGCTGGCCTGCCGCGTGGACGCTGGCAAAGCTCGCTACCAGCTTCCTCTATGGAATTCAACCCCACGATGCAGTCACCTTTGCAGTCGTGCCGCCACTGCTGATCGTCATTGCGCTCGTAGCCTGCTGGATTCCGGCCCGCCGAGCGGCTTCAGTCAACCCCATGCAGGCGCTCCGTGCGGAATAGGAGAATGCGATGAGAAAATTCAGATCTCTATGCGTTCGTTTGCTGAACCTCTTTGGTGGCGCGCGCGCCCATGAGATTGATGCAGAAATCTCCAGTCACCTCGCCTTCGCCACGGAGGCGGGCATCGGCACCGGCCTGTCTCCCGAAGAGGCTCGCCGCCAGGCACTACTCCGTCTTGGCGGCGTAGAACAGACCCGCCAGGCATGGCGAGAACGCAGAACCCTTCTGGGGCTCGAAGATCTGTTGCGCGATTTGCGTTTCGGGCTGCGCTCCATGGCGCGAAATTCCGGCTTTTCCGTCATTGTTGTCCTAACCTTGGCCATCGGCATCGGAGCGACCGCAACTGCCTTTACATGGATCGATTCGGTCTTGCTGCACCCACTCGGTGGTGTCGTCAATCCAGATCGGCTCGTCACCATCGAGACCGTCACATCCAATGGCGAATGGGTGCCGAACTCCTACCCGGACTTCATTGATTTCCGCGATCGCCTCAAGCTGTTCGACGGCATTGCCGTCGCGCACATCGCCGCCTTCAGTGTTGGCCGGGAGGATCACGCGGAACGTGTCTGGGGCGAGTTGGTCTCAGGCAACTTCTTTTCTGTTCTCGGCGTGAAAGCGGAACTCGGACGAACCTTTTTGCCCACCGAATTCGGCGACGTTCCCGGAGCCTATCCTGTCGCCGTCATCAGCGATCAATATTGGCGGTCGCATTATGGCGCAAATCCCTCCATCATCGGAAAGACCATCCAGATCAACCAGCACGAGCTGACCATTGTTGGCGTAGCCGCACCCGAGTTTCACAGCTCAATTCCGGCAACCTCTTTCAACCTTTGGGTGCCCTACATGGAGCAGGCTGTGCTGAATGGCGTGCAGCCGTGGATGCTGCGGGATCGGCACGACCGCAACATGCTGGGAATCGCGCGTCTCAAATCCGGCGTTACCGCGGATCAGGCCCGAGCCGAGCTCAAAACGCTCGCTGACCGCATGGCCGTCGCCAACGCAGATGTCAGCCTTGGTATGAGCGCCACGCTCATGCCGCTGTGGAAGTCGCCGCATGGTCCGCAGGGCCTGCTCGTCGGACCGTTGCGCGTGCTCATGGGCGTTTGCATCCTCGTGTTGCTCATTGTCTGCGCCAATGTGGCCAACCTCGTACTCGCCCGGGCCATCACGCGCGAAAGGGAATTCTCGGCACGCATGGCACTTGGCGCAAGCCGTGCGCGCATCGTGCGGCAAGTGCTCTCCGAGTGCTTGCTCCTGGCCTTGTTTGGCGCCCCGCTTGGCCTCGCCGTAACTCCCTGGATGAGCCACGCATTGAAACTCCTTATGCCGCCCAGCCCCATGGCCCAACTCGTCGCCGTCGATACCCGTCCAAATTTGGCCGTGATGGCGTTTACGGCCGGTCTATGTGTCTTTGCAGCGCTCGCCGCCGGCCTTTTTCCAGCATTGCAGGTGGGACGCCTAAATAGGACTGGCCGGCTCAATACAGGCGGACGCAGCGGAGTCGTGGGTCAACAGCGTCAGCGGCTGCGCTCGGCACTCGTCGCTTCTGAAGTGGCTTTGGCGCTTGTCACTCTCATCGGGGCCGGCCTTTTCGCGCGAAGCTTTCAGCAAACCCTGCACGTCGATCCAGGATTTGATCCCAATCATGTTCTCGTGAATCAGTTCTATCTCTCCACAAACGGCTATAACCTTGCCCAGCGCCGGGAATTCTGTCGCCGCCTCGCGGATCGCATGCAGGCTGCGCCGGGAGTTACCGGCGTCGCTTACTCAGATGGCGTGCCCCTCGGCTTTGAGCCAAGCTGGTGGGAAGAGCTGAAGATTGAGGGCTACACGCCGCAGCCGAATCAGAACATGAACATCTTTCGCAATGTGGTTTCGCCGGGATACCTCCCGCTCATGCGCATTCCCATTGTCGATGGCCGCAACTTCACCGAGCAGGACAATGAAGACGCTCCCCCCGTCATCATCGTCAATCAAACCTTCGTCCGCCGCTTCTTTGCCGGCCGCAATCCCATCGGAAAGAAGATTCACGGGTGGGGCAGCTGGTTCCGCGTCGTCGGCGTCGCCAAAGATTCCAAGTATCACTACCTGGGAGAATCGACGCCGCCCTATTTCTACGTTCCGTTCCGGCAGATCTTTCGCGAAGATATGAATCTTGCGTTTTACGTCCGCACACAGGGCGATCCCGACTTCATCCTGTCCACCTTGCGTTCCCAGACCCGCCACATCGACCCCAATGTGACTGTCTTCGATGCGGCGCCAATGAACGAATTCATTGGTGCGTCGCTGTTTCCGCAGAAGGTCGCGGCAAGTCTCATGAGCGTGCTCGGCAGTATTGCCTTGTTGCTTGCAGCCATCGGGCTTTACAGCGTAATGGCCTACTCGGTCTCGCAGCGTACGCAGGAGATCGGTGTGCGCATGGCCCTCGGCGCGCGCCCGGCAGACGTGCTCCGCATGGTGGTCCGTCAAGGGCTCCTGCTTGCCGTTGTCGGAATCGGCGTGGGAACAGCACTGGCATTGGGGTTCGCCCAGCTCGTCGCCCGAGCTTCGTTCACGAACTCCGCCATGGGCAGCACGGCGAAGTTGCTGGAGTCGAACGCAAGTGACCCAGTCATCTACTGCTTTGCTGCGCTTGCTTTGTGCGTCGTAGCCGCGATTGCCGCGTACGTGCCCGCCCGTCGAGCGGCATCCGTCGACCCAATGCAGGCGCTTCGCACGGAATAGGAGAATGCGATGAGAAAATTCAGATCCCTGTGGATCCGGCTGCTGAACGTCTTCGGAATAGCCCGAGCCGCAGATGAATTCGACGCCGAGATCGTCAGCCACCTTGCGTTTGATACGGAGGCGGGCATCCGCTCCGGCCTGACTCCCGAAGAGGCTCACCGCCAGGCGCTTCTTCGGCTTGGCGGCGCAGAACAGACCCGCCAGGCATGGCGCGACCAGAGCTCGCTTCCGCTACTCGAAGCCTTCGGCCACGACGTTCGCTTCGCACTCCGCCAGATGCGTAAGGCTCCCGGCTTCACCATCACTGCCGTCCTCACGCTCGCGCTCGGCATTGGCGCCAACGCCGTCATCTACACGCTGGTCGATTCAATCCTGCTGCGTCCGCTTCCTTTCGCCCAACAGAGCCGGCTCATGCGCATCACCGGCACAACTTCGCCGGCATTCCCCAAAGGTTGGGTCCGCGCCCTCGGCGAAAACTCCAAAGCATTCTCTTCCCTCGCCGCTTACGGGGAAGATGTCGAATCGAATGTGTCCGACGCAGGTTCGCCCGATCGTGTCTTCGGCGCAAAAGTCACTGTGAATGCCTTCAATACCCTGGGCATTCATCCTGAGCTCGGCGACTTCTTTACACCCGACGATGCAATTGCCGGTCAGGACAAGGATGTTGTTCTCAGCTACGGATACTGGCGTCAACGCTATGGTGCCGAGCAGAGCGCGATTGGCCGCACCATCCGCATCGACGGTATCTCGCGCCGCATCCTCGGCGTCATGCCCGCGGGCGTACACTTTCCCTACGCCGATACACAATTCGTCATCCCCGTTTCGTATCGCCGCGATGTCGTGCTTGATCCTTGGGCCGAATTTGATTTGCACGCCTTTGGCCGCCTGGCAGACGGCATCACGCCTGTACAGGCGCAGGATGAGTTGCGTCGCCTCCACGGTGTGCTGCTTCCTACTTTCCCGTTTCGCATGCCCGACATCTGGGCTTCTGACATGACCGTGGTTTCGCTTCTTGAAGCCGAAACCGGCACCATGCGTCCGCGGCTCCTGCTCCTCTTCGGCGCAGTCGGACTCATCCTGCTCATTGCCTGCGCCAACGTTGCCAATCTCATGTTGGCCCGTGCCACTGCGCGCGAACGCGAGCTCGCCATTCGCGGCGCTCTTGGCGCATCCGGCCGCAGGCTCATTCAGCAGTTGCTTTCAGAAAGCGTGGTCCTCGGCATGACCGCAGGCGTGGTTGGCCTGGCTGCTGCCGCTGCCAGCCTGCGCATCTTCGTCCGCCTGCTGCCCGCCGACACCCCGCGCATCGAAGATATCTCGCTGCATGCCGGCGACATTCTGTTCACCCTCGCAGCATCGGTTCTCGCGGGCTTGCTCTTCGGTCTTATTCCTTCCATCAAGATGGCGTCGATGAACCTGCTCAGCACGCTGCGCTCAGGGAGTCGCGGCATCACCAACAAGGGCGCGAGCTTTGCGGTCTCCATGGCACTCGTGATGGCGCAGATCGGGCTCTCCGTCATGGTGATCATCGCTGCGGGCCTCATGCTTCACAGCCTCTACGACCTCACGCGCGTCGATCCCGGCTTCCGCTCCGGTGGCACCGTCACTGCGGAGATCGCTTTGGACGCGGGCGCCTGTCGCGAAAAGGGCCGCTGCCAGGCTTTCTTTCAGTCGCTTCTTCAGAGTGCCCAGGGAATTGCCGGCGTGGAGAACGTTGCTCTCGCCAATGCCCTTCCGCTGAGCGGTCTCGACGACAACTACATCTACGACGCTGAAAATCACCCGCGCGACGCGCGTCAGGGCGCAAAACTCGCCACAGGCCGCGTTGTCTCTCCTGGATATTTCGATGTCCTCGGCCTGCACCTAGTGCGCGGCCGCCTGCTCTCGGCGGAAGATGATTCCGGCGCAAGTCGCGCCGTTGTCGTCAATGAACGCATGGCGCAGCGCCTCTGGCCCAACCAGGATCCCATCGGCAAACATCTCCTCGACGTGAACGACGCGCCCGCACCGGCCGTCTGGGATGCATCGAAAGCCTCCGTCATCGTCGGCGTGGTGCGCAACACGCATGGCAGCAGCCTCGCCAGCGACTTTACCGACGAGGTGTACCTGCCTGTCACGCCGGAGCGCGAGCAACCCGTACTCTACGTTCTGCTCCGATCGCACACCACCCCCTCAGAAACAGCCGCCGGTCTGCGCCGCGCCGTTGCGGGGATTGATTCGGCCGTTCCCGTAACTCACGTGCGAGGGCTCGACGAAGTGGTCGCATCGTCGGTTGCAGCTCCACGCGCATTGGCGATGCTACTGCTCGGTTTTGGCAGCCTCGCTGTCATCATCGGCGCCGTGGGTGTCTACAGTCTTATTGCCTATATCGTTAGCTGGCGCACCGGCGAAATAGGTCTGCGTTTGGCTCTGGGTGCGCAGCGGTGGCAGATTGAGCTGTCCGTCGTTCGCCAGAGCCTGCTGCTCGCGGGCGGAGGTTGTCTCGTCGGCATCGCTGGCGCGCTGGCACTCAGCCGTCTGCTGCGCAGCTTCCTCTTTGAAGTCAGCGCAATCGACCCCGTCACCTATTGCGCTGTTCCGTTGCTCATGCTTGTGGTCGCGCTCGCGGCCGCGTGGTTCCCCGCGCGACGCGCTGCTGCGGTCGATCCCATGGTGGCTCTTCGCGGCGAATAGGAGGTCAGGGTCATGCGCAAACTGCGAGCATGGTGGTTGCGCGTATTCCGCGCAACTCGTACGCACGACGAAGCAGCTGCCGAGCTGGAAAGCCACATCGAAATGCATACTGAAGAGGGCATTCGTTCCGGCCTCTCTCCGCAAGAAGCGCGCCGCCGTGCTCACGTTCGCCTTGGTGGCGTAGAACAAGTTCGCCAGGCGCTCCGCGAGCGCAACACTTTGCCGTGGCTTGAGAACACGCTTCGCGATGTCCGCTATGCCCTGCGCGGAATTCGTCGCAATCCCCTCTTTGCGTTCACCGTGATTGCAACGCTGGCCCTCGGCATTGGCGCAACTACAGCCGTCTTCAGTGTGGTCGACCGCATTCTCTTTCGAAGCCTGCCCTATGCTCACGCAGACAGGCTCGTGTCGTTTGGTTTGTCTCAGCCGCTGGAGAAGCAAGAGTTTACGCTGGGAGCATTCTTTTACGAATGGCGCGATAACCAGAGACCGTTTGAGTCTGTGACGTTTGAGCGCGGCGTGGACGAATGCAACCTTACAGAGAACAACCCCGTTCATCTCCATTGTGGATCGGTCGCGGGAAATTTTCTTTCCGTGTTGGGAGTTCCGCTGCAGACCGGCCGCACTTTTCTGCCGGAAGAAGATGAACCGAAGGGCCCCGCAGTAGCCATACTTTCCGATGGCCTTTGGCTCAGCCGCTTCAACCGCGATCCTCAAATCGTTGGCAAGACTCTGCAAATCGATGAACATTCGGTTCGCATTGTGGGTGTGCTACCACGCAATTTTGAGATGCCTCGCCTCCAGTCTGTCGATCTATTGATGCCCGCCCAGGTCGACCGAGCCGGGCAGAACAGCATCAATGCAGGCTTGGGACTTCCCTTGTGGGCCTTCGCTCGGCTGAAGCCCGGAGTCAGCGTGGCCGAAGCCGAAGCTCAGATGGTGCCGCTCTTCAAACACACTCAACTCTGGATCCCGGCGCAGTTTCGAAACGACTTTCATCTCATGGTGCGCTCGGTGCGCGACCGGCAGATGCAGGATGCGTACGCTGCAGCGCGGATTCTCCTGGGCGCGGTATTTGCCGTTCTCCTAATCGCGTGCGCGAATGTGGGAAGCCTGTTTGCGGCTCGAGCCGCCCGGCGGATGCGCGAGATGGCAGTGCGGTCCGCGCTGGGTGCGAGCCGCGCGCGCCTGATCAGGCAAAACCTGGCGGAAGCGGTTCTGTTTGCATGCGCGGGGGCATTGTGCGGCTGCCTGCTCGCGCAAGTACTTCTGCGGACCTTTGTCGCGCTCGCTCCCACCGGCATTCCCTTTCTGGAGGATGCACGGATCGATGCGCGCATTTTAGGATTTGTCGTGCTGCTCGCCTTGCTGTGTGCGGTCATCTGCGGCGCCATGCAGGCGGTCGAAAAGCCCCGCGCCGAATCGCTGGTGACGCGCGTAACCCTCTCGCGTGCGCACGTCCGTTTGCGGCGCGCGCTGGTCACTGCGCAAATTGCCGCAAGCATTGTTTTACTCGTAGGTGCCAGTCTTCTGGTCAGGAGTTTTCGCAATCTGGAGGCGCAGAATCTTGGAATGTCGACGCACAACGTTCTCAGCCTCCGGATCTCTGTCACCGCACAGCGCTATCCAACGCCCCAGACATTCATGGATTTTTATCTGCGCACTGAAGCGGCGTTGCGACAGGTGCCTGGAATCGAAGGGATTTCAATCAGCGACTCAGTTCCGCCGGATGCGGATAGCTGGCACGACCGCATGCGATCTGGCGACATTTTCCCCGTAGGCAAGCCGCACGATACTTCCGGTGCCGGCAACAGCGTCGTTGTCCGCACGGTGACCCCGAGTTACTTTAAGCTGCTGCAAATCCCGATTGTCGAAGGCCGCAACTTTACTGAGGCACAACGAAGCTTGACCGATTCGCCCTTGATTCTGAGCCGCCAGCTTGCCCTGCGTTTGTTTCCCGGAGAAGACCCGGTCGGCAAGCACATTCAATTTGGCGACTACCTGCCGTATTTTTCTTTGGGCAAGACGGTTTATACCGTTGTCGGCGTTGCTGGAGACGTAAAGAACGCAGGGCTCACAGGGGATGATTCCCCCGAACTTTACAAGCTCCGGACCAATCACGCGAGCGACTGGACCTGGCGTGCCGTGATCCTCATTGACACGCAGTTGCCACCTTCAACAGTCGCCCCGTGGATCCGCGGCAGAATTGCACAAATTGATCCGATGGCGCCCGTTGAGATTACGCCTCTTAGCACCACAGTCGCCCAGCTTGCCGATCGTCCGCGTTTCGAAACCGCCCTTCTCAGTTTCTTTGCTCTGTGCGGACTGGCCATGGCGATCATCGGACTCTACGGCGTCATTGCTTTCATCGCTGTCCAGCGTACTCAGGAGATCGGCGTGCGCATGGCGCTGGGCGCTTCCCGGTCTGACATCCTGCGCCTCATCGCCGGCGAAGGCGTGCGCCTTATCCTGATCGGCGGGGTGTTGGGTTTGGCCTCGGCCTTCGCTGCTGCGCAACTCCTCAGGAGCTTGCTTTTTTCCGTCAGTCCGCACGATCCCGCCAGCTTCGTGGCAGTTACGGTCCTGCTCTCTGTGGTGGCGCTTGCAGCTGCGCTCATTCCCGCGCGCTCTGCCATGAAGACGAATCCCATGAACGCCCTGCGCTGCGACTAACTCGCAGGCTCGCAGCGGGTGTTACACTCCCACGAGCGGGGAGGACCGAATGGGCGCGAGTGCGCTTGAATTTCGCCTACGGTTGGCTATCAACGTCGTCATCATTGTCCTTGGCTTCTGGTCTCCCTGGATCGAACAATGGGGCGTCGGTCGACGCATCTCGCTGCTCGAGTGGCTCGCCCTTGAACTCAGCCGCACCGGCATCGCCAGTTTCACCGTTGCCACTCCCATCGTCATCGTCGTGGGATCGCTGATCGCAGCGCTGGGGGCGTTTCTGCGCGTCTGGGGCACGGCATATCTGGGCAGCGCCACCATGCTGCACCCGCAGATGCAGGCAGGCGCTGTCATGGCCGCTGGGCCGTATCGCTACGTGCGCAACCCCCTCTATCTGGGCACGTGGTTCATGGTCGCTGCCATGGCTTTCATCATGCCGCCTACGGGCGCGCTGCTCACCATGGTGCTGGTCACAATTTTCCAGTTGCGGTTGATCTTCGGAGAAGAGCCGTTCCTCCTTACGCAACTGGGCGATTCCTATCGCGCCTATCTCCGCGCAGTGCCGCGACTCGTTCCGCGCCTGCGCACCAATGTTCCCCGCAGTGACGCCAAACCACACTGGGGACTCGCGGCATTATCGGAGATCACGCCCATCGGCGTATTCGTTACTCTGGCCTGCCTGTCGTGGAGCTACAACCACTGGCTTATGCTCAAGGGCATCGTCGTCGCGTTTGGTCTGTCGCTGCTCCTACGGGCCTTCCTGCCCCAGCAGCAATCTACTCCGCAGCCGTAGACACGTTCTTCTTCCCGAGCTTGCCAAGGTGCGTCCAGCCAAATCCATTGGAGTACTTCAGGCCATATCCCAGCATCCTGTCCACGCCAATGTGATTCGCCCAGATCAGCGCCAACGGAAGCAGCGCCTGAGCGTGCAATAGCAGAGCTGTCAACCCCAGCGCGATCGGCAGCACATACGAGTGCACCACGTTGTAGATGCGCGCTCCCCAGCAGGATCCCGCCAGGTAACCAAGCATCGACAGATCTGGAACGAGCCACACCGCAACGAACAACCACCAGCTTGCGCCCAAATGCGCATAGAGCACCGCCGCCAGCCCTGCCACCGCGAGACCTTCAAGCTTTAGATATGCGAGGACAGACCCGCGGACCCCAAAGTCCGTAGCCAGCGGGGAAAGAGAGCTTGCTGAACTTGCCATGCATGATTCGATGAGAACGTGGGCGCGACGGTTGATGAATTTGCGGCTGCACGCCCTGAAACAGAAAAGGGAGAAGCGCATGGCCTCTCCCCTCTGGTCAAACCGTTCAGCAAAACTACTTCTTGGGAGGAGCAATAACGTCCTTGGCCGACTTGGCCACGCGGAACTTAACAACCGTCTTGGCCTTGATCTTGATGGCCTCGCCGGTCTGGGGGTTGCGGCCCATGCGAGCCTTGCGCTCTGCCTTCACCAGGCGGCCGATACCAGGAATAATGAAGACGCCGTTCTTCTTGGTTTCCTTGATGGCCGTCTCAGCCAGCAGGTCAAGAAACGCAGCGGATTGCTTGTTGGTGAGTTCGAGCTTCTCGGCCAGATGCCGTGTGAGCGCAGTCTTTGTGAGTCCAGTTGCCATGTGATGTTCTCCTTCAGGGCATGCCCTCGGGGCTGCCGTTGAGTTGCCGGGGTGTCCGCCGCTCGGCTTCAGTGTGCAAACAAAAAAGCCACGAAGCGTTACCGCATGGGGGAGTGCGACCGGGGCAACCTATGCACGAAACCCCTCTGTTCATGCGGGTTCCTACAGAACCCTGTCGTTCAAAACAATGCGGCCTGGGACAGGGCAAAGTCAATGGAAAAACGTCGGTTTTCCACAGTTTTCTTAGGGTTTGAGGCTCTTTTCGCCGATTTTGTCCTGATTTTCTTGGTTTTTGGCCGAAATCGGACAGCGGTACAGATGAAAACCCGCGTCAATTGCGGTTTCCCGCATCGCTCAATGCAGGCCGAATAGCACTTTTTTCTTCGGCGCATCCGCTGCGGCGATGGGTGTGTTCAACGCATCCACCACCGGTGCTGCCAGCCGGAAATAGCGAATAATGGATGCGGCCAGGTTCTTGTCCAGCGCCGCTTTTGCGGGCAGAGTGGCTGCCAATCCCCATTGGCGGCAACGAATCAGATCCATTCCCGGGTGCTCGGCAGGGAATCCTTTCGGCGGCCGCGTGAGCGGGTTGCCGTCAAATTCGCTGAAAACCCTCCGCAGGGCTGGCCTGCGCAGCAGCTTGTGGAACTCGGCATGGTGAACGAGAAGCCAGTGACGAATCGCAGATAGTTGGTCCTTCTCCGGCATATAGGAGCCCGCTGCCACAATCACTTCTTTCGCGCTGATGTGAAAGTAGAATCCCGCGCCCGAGGTCTTGCCGAGTCCCGTGTGAGTCCACCACGCAGCTACATGCGTTTTGTATGGACGTTTGTCATTGCTGAAACGCGTGTCGCGATAAATACGGAATAGACTCTTCTCCGCGGGGCGCACATGGTTCGGCGCAAAGTCCAGCATGGCATCGGTAATCTTGCGCACCACCGCGAGCATCGGCTCCCGCAGCAGCGCTTCAAACTCCGGCTTGCGCGGCTGAAACCACTCGCGGTCATTGTGCTTCGCCAGATTGCGCAGAAACGTGAAAGCTGCGGAAGAGAAGTACGGATTTGCTGGAGCCTGAGCGGGGACGGACGCTTTCTTCTTCGTGACCATGACTAGAAGAGTGTAGCGCGGTCTTACCGAATCACTTTCAGCGCGCCACGGAACAGCCCATCGAAGTCCCCGGCCAGGGCTTCGTCTTTCGCTACGGCCTGCTCAATCGCCTTCTCTGCCGCGGGCCGCTGATAGCCGAGATTCACCAGCGCCGACAGCACATCGTCCACCGCAGCGCCCTGCACCGTGGTCGGCGCCGGCGCAATGGCAAAGTCATCCAGCTTGTCCTTCAATTCGACCACGAGCCGCTCGGCCAGTTTCTTGCCTACGCCGGGAATCCGCGTCAACTGCGCGTGATCTTGCCCACGAATCGCCTGCACGGTTCGCTCCGCTGACAGTCCGCTCAGCATTTTGATGGCGAGCTTTGGGCCGACACCGCTCACAGTAATGAGCCGCTCAAACAGCCGTTTCTCTTCATGTTCCAGAAAGCCAAAAAGCGCGATCTGGTCTTCGCTCACCTGGGTGTGTATGAAGAGCGACGCTTCAGCGCCTACCGACGGCAGCGCCGTAAACGTGGGTACGCTGATCGCCACGTCGTATCCCACCCCGGCCGCTTCCACGATGGCCTGGCCCGGTTGCTTGAAGATCAGCTTGCCGCGCAGATGAGCAATCATAATTGTCCCGGGTGCCCAGTCAGAGCTTGCGTGGTTGGCAATGCCTTCACAAACTCCGCAGCGTTCAAGACATCTCCGCGATGGGCAAAAAGTCCGTTGGTCAAAACACTATGAAATGCAACATCGCGATCCGCGCAGCAGTCCCCAATGACAACGATTTTGTAATCGGAATCGAAAGCATGCAGCAATGTAGAGAGCACCACTCCACCGGTCGCAATGCCGAACAGGACGAGAGTTTCAATCTCCTTTGACCGCAACACCATATCCAGGTCTGTGCCGGTAAATGCGCTCACGCGATGTTTCGTGATGACGATATCCTCCGGCTCGGGACCGAGTGCCGGGTGAATGGCTCCGGCGGCGCCTTGAAAAAGCTTTTGATGTTGCGGATTGGACTTGAGCGCGCCAAAGAGTTTGTTCCGGCTGCTCACCTCCGGTAGGCCAGGACGAAATCCCACTTGAATGTGAATCACTGTCATGCCGGCGGTTCGAGCAGCAGCCAACACACTGGAAGCACGGCTCAAAAACTCGTCGGGTGGCTGGACATACATGGACACAACGCCGGCCTGACAATCCATGGCAAGAACCGCGGTGCGGGTGCTGTCAAAAGTAAGATTGGTTTCCATTGCGGCGAGTGCTCCAATTCTATTTGCCCGACCCAAAAGCGACCGGCTACTGCAGTATCCCCATCTTCTTCGCCACACGCTCCAACGTCTCCAGCACGCGGTCGAGTTGCGCCTTTGTGTGCTCGCTGGTCAGGATCAGCCGAATGCGCGCTTTCCCTTCTGGCACCGTCGGGAAGGCGATCCCTGTCCCCATCACGCCTTCGTCAAAGAGGGCCCGGCTGAAGTCCATCGCCGTCCGGCCTTCGCCCACAATCACCGGCGTAATCGGCGTCTCGGTTGCCGGCGTAGTCACTCCGCCAATGTTGAAGCCGGTTCGCCGCAGCCCGTCTTGAAAGTACCGCGTGTTCTCCCACAGCCGATCAATGCGTTCCGGCTCCTGCTCCAGGATGTCGAACGCCGCAATACACGTGGCCGCAACCGACGGTGGGTGCGATGTGGAGAACAGAAACGGACGCGCGCGATGGTAAAGATAGTCGATCAGGTCCTTTGATCCGCACACATAACCGCCCAGTGCGCCGATGGCCTTCGATAGCGTCCCCACCTGCACATCCACGCGGCCATGCGCGCCAAAGTGATCAATCGATCCGCGTCCATTGCGTCCCAGCACGCCCGACGCGTGCGCGTCGTCCACCATCATGATGGCGCCGTACTTTTCCGCCACTGCAGCCAGTTTGTCCACCGGCCCAATATCGCCGTCCATCGAGAACACGCCATCTGTGATCACCAGCTTGTGTCCCGGCTCGTTGGCAATTTCTTTCAGCAGCTCCTCGCAATGCGCAACATCCTTATGCCGAAAGACCTTGATCTTCGCGCGCGACAACCGCGCCCCATCAATAATGCTTGCGTGGTTCAACTCGTCGCTGAGGATAAAGTCTTCTTTGCCAAGAATTGCGCTCACCGTGCCCGCGTTCGCGGCAAACCCGCTTTGGAACACGACGCAAGCCTCGACATTTTTGAAGCGCGCAATCTTTTCTTCCAGTTCCATGTGGATGCGCATCGTTCCGGCAATTGTTCGCACCGCTCCCGAGCCCACGCCCAGCTCCCGCGTCGCCTTCAATGCCGCCTCCACCAGCTTGGGATGGTTTGCCAGTCCCAGGTAGTTATTGCTCGCCAGGTTGATCACCTCGCGCCCGTCGTAGTGGCATACCGGCGCCTGCTGATCGTCCAGCACGCGCAGCTTGAAATGCGTGCCCTTGGCCTTCAGTTCATTCAGAATTGTCGTCAAATAGGCGAGTTGCGGGCGCGTCGCGCTCTCGGTCATGGCATTCAACCTCAAAGAGAAAGCATAGCGCGGCAGGGGCCGGCCTGCCTGTGCCCGCTCCTTCCACAACTCTCGCTGTCCGTTGCGCGTCTATAGTTACAGCGCGAAGGAGAATTGCGTGCGTAACCCTTTTCTTATCCCCCTCGCGGGGTTTATTGCCTTCCTGCCTGCGGCCGCTTCGGCCCAGGACGCCAGCTTCATCGTCAGCCAGCGCGGCAAGCAGGTTGGCACAGCAAGCTGCCATTTCTCGTCCACTGCGGACGGCTACAGTTCCACATCCGTGGTGCGCGTAGCCATGCAGGGTCTTGACTACGCCCTTTCCAAGACCGAGGAGCTTTCTTCGGCCAACGAACTCGAGCACGTGCAGCTCAGCGCCACCGTCAACAACTCAGCCGTGAACGTGACTGCCAAGCCCGACGCCGCTCAGTTGCTCATGAACATCTCGGCCAATGGCCGCAGCAATACCTCGCGGCTCGACGGTCACCCCGGCGCTGTTTTTCTTCCCGACTTCGATCCCGGTGCGCTCGAGACCCTGCTGGCCATCGCCGTCGCTCATGACAATCGCGAACTCTGGGCCATCATCCCCAAGCAGGCTGGCTCCGTGGAGCCCGTGACCTTGGCAACTTATCCCGATGAGCAGGGCACGCTCGACGGCAAGCCGGTCACCGTCCATCACATGGTGGCCACCATCGCCGGCACGCAAACAGATCTGTTTGCCGGTCCCCAGAGTCAGCTGCTCCAGGCCGAGCTGCCGCAACAAGGCTTTGCGCTGGTGCGCCAGGGATTTGTGCTTACGCCGCCCGCCAAGCCCATCGTGCCCGCAGGCTAGCCCATCTCCCCCGGGCCTATAGGGCGCGCCCCGCAGCCACCGCCGAGGCCCACGCCCACTGGAAATTGAATCCGCCCAAATGCCCTGTCACATCCACCGCTTCCCCGATGAAAAACAGCCCCGGCACTACGCGTGCTTCCATCGTGCGGGCCTGCAAATCGCGAGTGTCCACGCCGCCGGCGGTCACCTCAGCTTTTTCAAATCCTTCGGTTCCTACCGGCTTGAACTCCCAACTGTGCAGGCTGCGCTCGCATGCCTCCAACGCCGCATTGGTCCAGCTCTTTGGCTCTGCTGCATCCGCCAGATGCGACGCAAGCCGCTGTGGAAGCGCGGCGCGCAGCACTTGTCGCAACGCCGCACCATCGCGCCGCGCGCCGATCGCAAAAAGACCTCGCAGCAGTTCCGCATCCGGCGCGAAATCCACCACCAGCGGCTCGCCACTTTTCCAATAACTCGACGCCTGCAGCACCGCCGGTCCGCTCAAACCGCGATGCGTCACCAGCAATTTTTCGCGGAATGTTCCGCGTCTCGCCCCTGCAATCACTTCCGTCGACACCCCCGCAAGCGCTGTCCATGCCGCTTCCGCTCCACCCAGAACCAGCGGCACCAGCGCTGGCCGCGGTGTAACGATCCGCAAGCCAAACTGCCGCGCAAGGTCATAGCCCAGCCCCGTTGCGCCCAGCTTCGGAATCGACAATCCTCCCGTTGCCACCACCAGCGCGTCAGAAACGAATTCCCCGACGGACGTGGATACACGAAACCTGCTGCCTTCGCGCTCCACCGCAGTCCTCTTCGCATTGAAGACAAGGTCCACGCTCCCACCCGCTCTTTCGGCTCGTTCGCACTCTGCCAGCAGCATGTTCAAGATCGCATGCGCTGAGCTGTCGCAGAACAATTGGCCGAGTGTTTTCTCATGCCACGGAATGTGGGAACGATTGACCAACTCGATGAAATGCTGCGGCTCGTAGAGCGCCAATGCCGACTTCGCGAAGTGCGGGTTCTCCGACAGAAACCGGTCGGGCGCGCAATGAATGTTGGTGAAGTTGCAGCGGCCGCCGCCCGAGATCAGGATTTTTCGCCCCGGCTGCGCGTTGTGTTCCAGTAAGGCCACGCGCCGCCCGCGCTGGCCTGTCCCCGCAGCGCACATCAGCCCAGCCGCACCCGCGCCCAGCACAATCACATCGAACTGTCGCGGAGTGCCGGGCATGGGGTCCCGTTCAGGATAGCGGCACAGAGCGCCTTAGGTACTTCGGCTCTCCGCCATGCGTGCCTCAAGCAACTAGTTACGGCGTCGCGCGATGCGTTTCGATCACCTTAGCGAGGGCTACCGTACGCTCGCCTGTGCCTGCCTTGCCCGTAATACTCACGGCCACACCGCCTTGCTTGTCGAGAACGCTTAGGTTGTAGCCGCCGTCGGTTTCCGAGTTGCCTGCAGTGCCCACCGCGCTTGTTCCCAGTCCATCGATTGCCGCTGCACCGGACTGCGTCTGCGACTGCATCGTCACCTGCATGTGCGAAGTATCGGCCAACGTGACCACGATCTTGGTGCCGTCACTTGTTTCCCACCAGCAGTTCCCAATAGCCCCGGCCATCGGCGGACCTTGCTTGCCCTTCGTTACGTGCAAGCCGGTGGCCTTTGCGATCTGTGTCCGCGATAGCAACGCGCACGCATCGGCTCCCTGCGCATGTGCCTGCATCGAGAACATGATCACCACTATCGGCGCAATGACGAATTTCGAAACAAAGTGCGAAATAGCAGCGCATCGCGACATGGCGTTTCCTCCAGGAAGAGCGGGCAAAGCCGGCTCGGACGGCAATCCGCTCCACGCATCCTTGAGCCCAACTGCCCGTAGAAACTTGGATGGCCTGTCGATGATGCCGGATGCCTACCCCTCGTCGTCGCGGAACATCGGGTGCGGAATCAAGCGCCTGTAGTCTTCCTGGTGCGCACCATCCAGGCACGCCTCAATGATGCGGTGACCGAGCGGATCGAGCTCAGACAGCTGAAAGGGCTTCAACTCTCGCGCAAAAAAGTCGCGCCATTGCCGCGCGCCTTCTTCGTAGACCTCCCTGCCGCCTTGAATCTGCTCTTCCACGCGAAGAAAGACCCGCGGAATCATGGACCCCTCAATGCGCAACTGCTTGGGAATATAGCCAAGCAGCGCAAAGGGCGCTTCATCCACTTGCTCGCGGCCAAACTTCGCGCTGCCACGCCGCGCCAGATATTCGCGCGCGATCCACTCGGCCATGTAGCCCACTTTCCATGCGCCAATGTGCTGGTTGGGCAGCAGTACATACCGAGTTTCAGGCGTCGCAATAATCTGGTGCAGCAGCAGATTGGCCTGGTCCACACGACGGCCCGTCGCGAAAGCCCAATACGACCCCACGCCTTCCGATGCCATTTCCTTGCTCTTCGAAGCCTGAATGCTCGGGTTCGCATAGCCTCGCGGCGCTACCAGTCGCCACAGCCACGCCAGCGCCGGGCTCAACACATGCATCATGCCGAGAATGCCATACAGTTGGCTTTCGCGATGCGTCGCAGGGCAGCGCACGCCAAAGCTTCGCACGTCCACCGGCTTCGGTCCGCCGGCAATATCCTCAATCATCCGTCGCGGCAAAATGACGCGCGGGTTCGGGCACAGCTTTCCGGGTGAGTCCTCCACGTGTTCCCATGTCAGGCAGGTTCCGCCCGGCACAATGTAGTGATTCAGAAACAGCAGAGGCTCGGGCGGATCAATGCATAGCCGCTCGAGATTGGGCGCCGTCCCGTAGGCATGGATGTGGTCCACACGCACAAACCAGGCATTCTCCGCATCGGCCACGGTCAGGCGCCAGCTTGTACCCTGATATTTCGGATGCGCGCAGGCCATATCATCTGCGATCGGCCGCAAATGGCAGGCCTCCGGCAGATTCAGCGTGCGCTGTTCGTGCGTGACAACATTTTCGCCCAGCAGCAGACGGCCATCCTCCATTCGGTGGATATGCTCGGTCATCTCGCTCTTGCCGCCGCCGCTCGCGCCTTCATGCATCAGGATCAATTGATTCTCGTACGGCGTCACCACGGCAACAGCAGCGCAGTGATTGGTCGTCCACCCTTCCCGCTCGCCAATATCAAGGAGCATCGAATACACGCCCTTTTTTGCGCTCGGACCGGGGTACAGGTTGTACGCGAAGACTTCCTGGTGCGACTTTGATCGGTCGTGCACCACTACCTGACATCCGCCAAAATGCGTGTGTCGAAACGGTGGCGCAACAAACAACACGCCGCCCGTGATCTTGAAATCGGCCGGCACCTGGCTCCGGGGAATCATTCCCTGCAAATCGGCCAGTGCCGCTGCAAAGAATGCAGCTTGTCGCGGCACAATCAGCAGCGAGCCATAGCCCAGCTCATCGGTGCCCGCATAAAACGGCATCGCCACCAGCTCCTGTGTCTTCAGCCAGTCCAGCGTCTCCTGCCGCGTCGCGTCGAAGCTGCTGCCGAACCGCTCCGCGTAGCGGGGCTTGTCCGTTGGCAGATTGTCGCCAATCACCATCGCCTCCGGATCGCGCCGACGCATCGCCGGATCAGGAAAATTGATCGCCAAACCATTGCGCGCTTTTGTCACAACGGCTTCCACAATTCGCCCAAATCCTTTGGCTTTGAAGATCGCCTCATACACGCCATGATCTTCGCGATTGCCCAGCCGCCAATCCGTCGTTCCCGTCGGCCGGCCCAGCGCCCAATCCAAAAGCTGCTTGCGGTTCTCTGGTGTTTGCACCAGCGGCGCAGCAGCCAGCACTTCGCGCACATGTGCCGGCAAATCCATTTCGGACCAGCAGGACTGAAAATCGACGACAAGTTCTTTGCTGATGGAGAAGGGCATGGCTCTCGCTTTCCGGGGAGTGCAAGCGGGGCCGTCTCCGGCAAGGCAACGCGCAGAGACCATCTGCAACTCTGCCGCAGCGCCAGAGAGACCACACACTTCTTATCTCAACCTAGGGCAGAATTGGCAGTGCTTTGCATCACACTGTTTTGGCTGGTGGACCGAAGCGCCGTCGCACCAACTCCAGCGCTTCCTCCACGCTGGATACAGCCCCTTCGAGTTGCGCATCTTCTGCCGCGCGCAGCATCTCTTTGAACTTTGCCCCCGGTGTATAGCCGGCAGCAATCAGCTCGCGCCCCGGCAGCAGAGGCCGGGGCCGAACGGTCTCTTCGGGCATCGAGAGAAACCTTTCGCGCACAAAGTTCCACGTCTCCAGATTTCTGTGAGCCGCCATGCAATCCATCCGGTGCAGCGCCAGGTGCTCCTCGAATCGTTCCAGCCGGAAGAAGCGCTTCAGCGTGGATGCGCGCATGTGCGGTGCATCCGCAAAACGCATGTGGTTCTCAATCAGCGCAAGAATCTGGTGCGTCTCTTCGTTCGAGAATCGAAAGCGCCGGCAGATCTCAGCGCCGATCGCGACACCCACATCCACGTGCCCGTCAAAGCGGATCCGATCAGGAGCAACGCGAAACGTCGAAGGCTTGCCCACGTCGTGCAACAACGTGCCCCATGCCAAAGTCGACGAGCATTCCGGCTCCAATTGCTCCAGCAGCATGAGCGTATGCACCCACACATCGCCCTCCGGATGAAACTGCGGCGGCTGCTCCACACCTTTCATGCGCGCAATTTCCGGCAGCACCTGCACCAGTAGATCGGTCTCATCCAGCAGCTCGAAGGCGCGCCTTGCATGGCCTTCCGTCAACATCTTGGTCAACTCATCGCGCACGCGCTCGCGGCTTACCGCATGAATGCGGGCCGCCAGTCCACGCATCGCCTTTAGCGTTGCCGGCTCGATCGCAAAGCCAAACCGCGCCGCAAACCGCACCGCGCGCAGCAGCCGCAGCTGATCTTCCTCGAATCGTTTCTCCGGATGGCCAATGGCGCGGATCACGCCCGCATCCAGATCCGCCAATCCGCCCACATGGTCAACGATCGCTGCGCGCAGACTCTCAGCATTTCCCAAAATCTCGTCCGAAGCCTCGCCCCCAAGCAGGGCCCGCAGTGGATCTAAAAGCAGTCCGTTGATCGTGAAATCCCTGCGCTGCACGTCCTCTGCGGCGCTCAGCGTGTAGCGCACTGCATCCGGATGCCGCCCATCGGAATACACGCCATCCGAACGGAATGTCGCAACCTCGGTCACAACGCGCTCGTCACCGGGGACCTCGTGTTCCGGCGCATCAGCGCCGTCTGCCCCACGGCAGGTGGCCACCAGCACCACCCCAAAATGAGCGCCCACCGCAAACGTCCGTTCGAACATCTGCAGTACGGCATCCGGCGTCGCGCTGGTTGCTACGTCGTAATCCGCAGGCTCCCGTCCCAGCAGCAAATCGCGAACGCACCCGCCCGCCAGATACGCCTCATGTCCCTTTGCCCGCAATTTCTTGAGGATCCGGAGCGCCGCAGCGTATTGTGTCGAAGCCGACAACATAACAATTGCTTCTATTGTCGCGCGGCCCCGCCAAAACTCCGCGGAACAGGCCCGATAAACTAAACGCATGGCCCGCGGCCTCATCCTCGGCATTGAGAGCTCCTGCGACGAAACAGCCGCCGCCGTCGTCGAACGCGGTGCCCGTACGCTCTCATCCGTCGTAGCCTCGCAGATTGCCACACACGCACGCTACGGCGGAGTTGTCCCCGAGCTCGCCAGCCGCGAACATCTTCGCGCCATCGTGCCGGTCGTTCGCGCCGCTCTGGCTGAAGCCGAAGTCACGTTGGCCGATATCGATGCCATCGCTGTCACCTCCGGTCCTGGACTCGCCGGAGCGCTCCTCGTCGGAATCACCTACGCCAAGGCCCTGGCCTTTGCACAGGGCTTACCCCTCATCGCCGTCAATCACCTTGAAGGCCACATCCACGCCGTCCTGCTGCAACAGCGCGAGGCTGGAGAAAATCCCCTGGACGAGCAGTCTCTGGCCTTAGTCGTCTCCGGCGGCCACACCCACCTCTATGCAGCCCGTCTCGCGAATGGCAACTGGTCTTACACGCTCGTGGGCCGCACCGTGGACGACGCAGCCGGCGAAGCCTATGACAAGGTCGCCAAGCTCCTCGGCCTCGGCTATCCAGGCGGCCCATGGATCGACGCGCTCGCACGCCATGGCAATCCACACGCCGTGCCGTTTTCCTTTGCTCAGATCAAGGCCAAAGCGCATCTGCAAGGCAAAGCGCCGCGTACCAAAGCCGCTCAAACCGCGCCAATTGCCGCACTCGATCCGCACTTTCTCTTCTCATTCTCTGGAATCAAAACGGCGGTCCTGCGCTATGTCGAACTCCATAACCTGCGTCCCCAGGCGGAGGCTCGCCGCGAAGCGCTCTTCACCGGACCCCACGCACCCGCCCAACCCACCGTCGACGATGCCCTCGCTGCCTGCGAGCCGGCAACGCTCGACCTCATTGCCGGCTTTCAGCACGCCGTGGTTGGCGATCTTCTCAAAAAGACATTTGCCGCAGCCGAGTCCCTCGGCGCCGGCCGCATCCTTGTCACGGGCGGGGTCGCCGCCAATCGCGAACTCCGGGAGCGGTTTTCGGCAGAAGCCGCTCGGCGTGGTCTATCCGTCGCCTTTCCCACTTTGGCTCTCTCCACCGATAACGCAGCCATGATTGCCGCTGCGGCATGGCCCCGCTTTGCCGCAAAAGAGTTCGCTCCCGCGAATCTTTCGGCCGACCCATCTCTCATCCTCGGGGGGTGATATCAAGGGCACTTTTTTCCCGCTTCGACCAACGCCACCGTGCAAATCTGCATCGAACTGGTAAAAATTACCGCAATTAAGTGATATCAAGCTGTGAATATCCCTAGGAAATCCCTTATTTTCTTAAAGATGCCGCCTGCAACTATTGTGGTACTCCAGTTGCTCTAAGTACATCCAACCAGCAGGCCCCCAAGGAGCGTAACCATGGCGGCACACGCGCAAATCCGAGCAAATGTGATGGGCCTTCAGTCGTCTGTACGCCTCGGGACGATCGAGATTCCCCTCCCCCAGCCCTCCTTCCGCCAGTCCCGGGGGTTTATCCGCAGCGATGAGGGTTTATACGTCTCAACCAAGGCTGGCTTGCAGGGTGCCCGCGCGGCTTTGATGGCCATTGGCTTCGAAGCCATAGCGGTTGCCTGCGTCATCGGCTTCTGGTTGATCAAACTGGCAAGTCGCTAACGGCGGTCTCTGCCCCCGCTCACTGCGAGACGGTTGTGCTTTTTGGTTTGCGAAACGTCAGGCAGTAGAGCTTGCCACTCGCAATCTCGCGCGCTTTCACTTCTTCCATTTCTGCGGGAACCAGGTCGATGGGGCAGCGTACTTTTTCGCTGCCCGCCTCAAAATACGCTTTCGTTGAGGGGTTGCGCTGATAGCCCTCGCGGACAAATTTCTCCGTCTCGTCCACGATCACAATCCTGGTGCCCGGTTTCGCCACCCAGATCATTTCCTTGATGGCGCGCTCCTTATGGGTGAAGAAATTGATTCCTCCTACATGGAAAACGCAGTCGAACGCCTCTGCGCTGAAGGGCAAACGTCCCGCCTCGCCTTGAAACAGGTGTGCCTTGCGCCCCCACTTTTTCAGGTTCTTCTGGCATTTGCGCAACATGCCCCAGGAAAGATCGATGCCGTAGAAGTCAATGGCCTGCGGCAGATACCGCAAGTTGGCTCCCGTGCCCACAGACACTTCGAGCACCCGGTCCCCTGGCTTTATCTCCAGCTCGCTCAAGTACTCCAATCGGTAGTTCGGCTTTCGCGTCACCGCGTGATAGAGCCACTCGGCCAGGTCATAACCCGGCGCAAGCCGGTCATACATCGCCTGGTATTTCAGGTTGGGTCCGGTCAGCGTACTCACAAACAGCGGAATGCCATTGCGAATGGGATAGACTCGCCCCGTCGCCGTATTGCGAAGGGTATCCTCATCCGCCTCAAATGAGTAGCGTGTGTCTGGGTCACACAGGAGTGACAGAACTTCACTTTCCATAGCGATCTGGGCCCGGTTACTGGGGTGGGGAGTCTCTCTATCCTATACACCAATTGAACGTTCAAAATCTGCTGGAAAATGCCCGAAATAGATACCTAAGGTGCACTGCTACAATCGGGAAGGCCACCCGCCATCACCGCCGAATTACTGCAGCACTCTGCCCGACGCATGACTCTTCGCCTGTTCAATACTCTCTCGGGACAAGTGGACGACCTGGTGCCCGCCGATGGCGAGACGTTGCGCATGTATGCCTGCGGACCCACCGTCTACGACTACGGCCACATCGGCAACTTCCGCACTTTCTTGCAGATCGACGTGTTGCGCCGCTTTCTCAAGTTGACGGGCGTCCGCATGCGGCACGTCATGAATATTACCGACGTCGACGACAAGATCATCCGCAACGCTGCCCAGGCCGGCATTCCCATCGGCGACTACACGCCCAAATTCGTCGACGCATTCTTTGAAGATCTGGATTCGCTGCGGGTCGACCGGCCCGAAATCATCGCCCGCGCCACCGAGCACATTCCGCGCATGGTCGATCTTATTCAAAAGCTCTCCGCCGCGGGCGCTGCGTATAAAGTCGACGACGGCAGCTGGTACTTCCGCCTCTCGGCCTTTCCTGAATACGGAAAACTTAGCAAGAAAGACCTCAGCGGTATCGAAGACGGCGCCCGCGTTGAGGTCGACGAATATGAAAAGGATTCGGCCCGCGACTTTGCCCTGTGGAAAGCGGTCAAGCCCGGTGAGACATCCTGGGACACCACCATTGGCCGCGGCCGTCCCGGATGGCACATCGAATGCTCCGCCATGGCGATGGAATACCTGGGCGACAGCTTCGACCTGCATGCAGGCGGAGAAGACCTCATGTTTCCGCACCACGAGAACGAGATCGCGCAGAGCGAAAGCGTTACCCACAAGCCCTTCGCGCGCCACTGGATGCACGTCCGCTTTTTGCTTGTCGACGGACGCAAGATGTCGAAGAGCGAAGGCAACTTCTATACCCTCCGCGACCTGCTGCTCAAGGGATACAAGGCCTCGGCCATCCGCCTCGCGCTCATCTCCGTGCCATACCGTCACCAGCTCAACTTCACGTTTGAAGGACTCACCGAAGCCACCAATGCCATCGAGCGGCTGCGTACCTTCCATCTGCGTCTGGTCTCGGCAAAACTTTCTGACGGCAGCAATCCCGAGATGCAAGCCGCGGCGCAAAAGGCGCAGGACGATTACATGGCCGCGCTGTCCAACGACCTGAATACCGCTGAAGCGCGCGCGCCTATCTTTGACCTCCTTCGCGCGGCCAACACTGCCCTGGACCAGGGCCGCCTGCTCGATGGCGATCGCCTCGCGATTCTCAAAGTTCTGTCTGCCTTCGATGCGGTCTTCGAGGTCATTGAAGACCATGACGCCGAACCAACCCGTCGCGCCCTTGCTTGGGCCGAGCAGGCGGGACGTTCGGCTGACGTGGCGCCCGAGCTGCTCGCGCGCGAGTCGCTTTCCGACGAAGAAATTGAAGCATTGGTCGCCAAGCGCCAGCTTGCAAAAAAGCAGCGTAACTTCGCCCTCGCCGACCAGATTCGCAAGGAGCTTGCGGAAAAGGGCATCATGATCGAAGACTCGAAAGATGGCGTGCGTTGGAGACGAAAGTGACGCTGCCCAAGCACTTTCGCCATGCAGGAGGTCATGCACATATGGAAGCGAACGAAGCTCACGAATTGCAGGAACACGCGGAACACGGTTCGCATGAATCCGCGCTGCGTCCCGTCGCCTTTACCATGAGCGTACTCGCCGTTCTGGTCGCCATCACTACCGTGCTCGGCCACCGCACGCACACTGAGGCTGTCCTGGTACAAAACCGTGCAACGGATAAGTGGAATCAATACCAGGCCCACAAGATTCGCTCCAACGACACTGCGCTCGCACAGGACTTGCTGAGCGTCGTCGCCCTGGACGACAAGGAGGCCGCGCAGAAGCTCGTAAAAGCATATGCCGACCACCAGGCCAAATGGACGGACGACCTCAAGAAGGCGCAGGATGAGGCCGAAGTCCTCGAGAAAGAAGTCGCCAAAGCCGAAGCCCGCGCCAATCGCTTCGACCTCGGAGAGGCGCTGCTCGAAATTGGCCTCGTCATCACTTCCGTCACGCTTCTCACCCGCAGCCGCATCTACTGGTACTTCGGCATCATCTTCGCGCTCGCAGGCGTCGTCTCTGCGGTTTCCGCGTACTTTCTGGGCTAGCTCGGCTGGATGTGTGAGCCTGCTCCACGCAATGGCTGAAGATCCGCACCCTGCAATGCCTTCGTCGGTCTGCTCCATGCAATGGCTTTGTGGGTCTGCTCCGTGCAATGGTAGACTGGCCGCGAAATGAAAGCTTTTTTGAGCTCGATCCTCGCAGTCATCGGCAGTGCCACTCTCCTTGCGCAGACACCTCCGCCAACTGCCGCACTGGCGCCGCACTCGAGCGATCTCGGTTACATTTACAGCCTGCCTTCTGAGTGGGAAGTCGTCGCCACGCCGTCCACGCTGGCCGATGTCAAGCAGCAGCAATCGCAAAACGCTACATCGGAGGATGAGAAAAAGGGCGTTGCCTGCGTGCAACTCTCGCTGACCGCGCGGCACGGCGATCCCGCTTCTGTCGTCGTCGTCATGGAACTCCCGTTTGCCTGTTTCGGCCAGACCATGAGCGACAAGGATCTGCCCGGCTTCGCGCAAGGCGCTTCCGAGGGCATCAAGCAAAGCTTCGATGTCAGCGATCCGGTTTACGGTTCTTACACTCTGGGTAGTCACAGCATGTGGGCCGAGCGCGCCAAAGGAACTCCAAAAGGCCATCCCGAACTGCCCTATACCGTCGAAATCGCCTGCAGCCTTCTCAAAAAAGGCGCGGTGTGCTGGATGGCCATGGAAGCCGACGATGCTTCTCGCCAGATCTTTGAGCAGAGCCCCGTCGCGCTTGAAGGCGAAGCGCCCGCCGCGCTCGTGCCTCCGTCCGCCTTCGACAAAAAGCCGGCTTCCTGACCGGCCGCTACTCCCGCGCGCTCCCCTTCGGCTTTGCACTGTCGATCCGTGCCGTTGTCAGAAGGAAAACTGCCAGCACTACGCCCACCATGCCGGCAAACTCCGCCGCAACGGGCCGCTCGTGCAGCACCACGATTCCAAGCAGCACCGCTACCACAGGATTCACATACGCGTAAGAAGCCACCTTGCCCACCGGCACATGCTCGATCAGGTAAATGTATCCCGTGTAGCCCAGAAGCGATCCGCCGCTCACCAGCCATGCCAGCGATCCAATTGCCGCCCCATTCAAGTGAAATCGCGGCCACTGGCCCAACGCGGTTCCAACTGCGATGCTGAAGATGCCCGCGGCCAGCATCTGCCACGCTGCCGCCACAAAGCTGTTCACCGGCAATCGCGCGCGCCTCGACAGAATGCTTCCTACCGCCCACGACAAGGCTCCGCCCAGCAATGCCGCCAACGCCCACAGAAGCGCCGGATTTCCCGAGAACCCCGTGTGCAGCGACGGCCAGAGCAATGTCGCCAACCCGGCAAACCCCAGGCCCATCCCCAGCCAGCCACGCGGTGGCATCGGTTCACCGCCCGGCAACAGCATTTCAATCAGCGCCACATAGAGCGGAACCACGGCCAGCACCAGCGAGGCCAGCCCGCTTGGCACAGTCTCTTCGGCATACACCAGGCCCACATTGCCGCCCCCCAGCAACAGCAATCCCACCAGGCAAAGCATTCCCATGGTCCGCGCCGGCCAAAGCAGGCGCAATCCGCGCAGGCCGCAACCCGCCAACAGAATCGCCCCGGCAATCGAGAATCGGGTTCCCGCCAGCAGCAGCGCCGGCATCTCGGCCGCGCCAATGCGAATCGCCGTGTACGTCGAACCCCAGAAGAAATAGACCAGCGCGAAAGCCAGCACGATCCGCGCCGTTGAGCCGGTTCGCCTTCCTGCATCCGGCGATGTATCTTTCACATTCGGCATGGTCTTCTCTCATCCTAGTCTGACAATTCCTCGTCTTCTGCCCACATCTTGCCCAATCGCTCATTCAATCCCGGCGTTGCCTGGCCAAATCAGACCCGTGCTATGCTCCTAATCAGCGGAACTCCCATGCAAATGCCAGCTTTCATCCACGCGCCGCGCATCCCAGCCTCCAAACGCTGGTCCCGTTCACGCGCGCGCTGCATTTGCCCGCGCCGTCATCTCCGTGTGCTGCCCACCCGCACGCGACCTAGTCTCTTCGGCGGCGACTAGTCCTTATCCGCCGAAGATCCTCGCCCTCCGTCCGGACCCTCACCGGTCCGCAGAATTGGACGACCCTGGCACCAGGGTCAGCGGCCACCTCTCAGCTCCCCCTCCCGCTGCAGAGACTGCCCCGCACAATCATCCGCCGAGGAGATCGAATATGAATCGCAATGAATTGCACGCTCAGTACGGACCCAAGCTCAAAGGCCCTGTTCCAGGCCCCAGGGCCAAAGCTGCCGTCGAGGCCGACACGCGTCTGATCTCGCCCAGCTACACGCGCTCCTATCCGCTGGTCGCCAAGCGCGGACGCGGCCTCCGCGTGGAAGATGTCGATGGCAACGAATTCCTCGACTTCGCCGCAGGCATTGCCGTCACTTCCACGGGCCACTGTCATCCCGACGTTGTCGCCGCCATTCAGCAACAGGCTGCTGAGCTCATCCACATCTCCGGCACTGATTTTTATGATGAGCACCTTACCGATCTCGCCTCCAAACTCAGCGCCGTCGCGCCCATGCGGGGCCCGCACAAGTTCTTCTATGGCAACTCCGGCGCAGAGGCCATCGAGTGCGCACTCAAACTCGCGCGCTACCATACCGGCCGTCAGCACATCATCGCCTTCCTTGGCGCATTTCACGGGCGCACCATGGGCGCGCTCTCGCTCACAGCCTCCAAGCCGCAGCAGAAGCGCCGCTTCTCGCCACTCGTACCCGGAGTCACCCACATCCGCTATCCCTACGCCTATCGCGGATGTACCGGCGGCCCTCAGGAAGAAGAAGCCTTCGCGCTCGGTTGCGCCCGCTACATCGAAGAGAAACTTTTCAAGACCATCCTCGCTCCTGAAGAAGTCGCTGCCATCTTTGTCGAGCCCATTCAAGGAGAAGGTGGCTACGTCGTCGCTCCCACCAACTTCCTCCGCGAACTGCGCAAGATTTGTGACCGTCATGGCATTCTTCTCGTTGCCGATGAAGTGCAAAGCGGTGCTGGCCGCACCGGCAAGTGGTGGGCCATCGAACACTCCGGCGTCGAGCCCGACATCGTCTGCATGGCCAAAGGAATTGCCAGCGGCATGCCCCTCGGTATCTGCATGGCGCGCGCCGAAATCATGGATTGGGTTCCCGGCTCGCACGCATCCACCTTCGGCGGCAACCCGGTCTGCATCGCGGCTGCGCTTGCCACGATGGAAGTGCTCGGCAACGGCGCCATTGATAATGCGGCACGCATCGGCGGAAAAATTCTCGAGCGCCTCGAAGGCTGGAAACAGACGCATCCTCTCGTCGGCGATGTTCGCGGCCGCGGCCTGATGATCGGCATCGAGCTGGTGAAAGACAAAACCACGCGCGAACCTGCCGGTGCGCTGCGCAATCGCGTGGAGGAACTCGCCTTCGAACGTGGCCTCATGATTCTCGGCTGCGGCGAAACTTCCATCCGCCTCTGCCCGCCGCTCGTCGTCAACGAACACGAGGCCACCGTCGCACTCGACATCCTCGAAGACGCGCTCACGCAGGTTGAAAAGGAACACGCGCACGCCGGCGAACTCACTGCTACCCACGCCTAACGGCGATTACGCAAGACACGCTGCAGAAGAGCGAAGAAATCGCGTTCCCCAACGGCAACCATCAGCGCCGCGGCTTGCACATCAGGCTGCGGCGCTTCTCTTTTTGCGCGAATTCCCGCCACGGGTAGACAATAAAGAGTCATGGGAAAGACTGCGCAGATTCGACTCGCGCTTCTCGAACGTTCCCTCCGCGTCCTCGATCGCATTGCACAGCGCCGAGGCCGCGCGGCCGATCTGCCGGCGCATCTTGTCACAGGTCTCGAAGGCGAAGATGCCGCCTTCTTCTATCTCCGCCGCAAAGGCTACACCGTCGTCGCGCGCCGATGGTCCTCCGGCGACATTCCGGGAGACATCGATCTGATTGCCTGGGATGGCCCGATGCTTTGCTTCGTCGAAGTCAAAACGCGCACCGCGCGCGATCTCACTCCCGCTGAAACTGCCGTCGACTCGCACAAGCGCGCCACGCTGCGTCGCCTCGCGCGCCGCTATGTGCGCCAGCTCCCACAACCCGAGCCGCCACCTTGGCGATTCGACGTCCTCAGCGTGTACCTCGTACCGGGCAACGAGCGGGAATTCACGCATTTCGAAGGTGCCTTCGGCAGGGACGAGAATCCCGCGAGGAGTTAGCCCCTGGCTCAATTCCGCGAAGCCACACCCGGCTCGGTCGCATCGAAATTCCTATGGCATTGTTGAACAAGCAGAACCTGCCCTTTATTGGAAGCTCCTACAACTTCGTCGGCGCACACCACGGCGACACAGGCGTCTCCATGTTCCTCGTCGAAGCGGAGCCCGGGCGCGGCGCGCCGCTTCATCAGCACCCCTACGACGAGATTGCTCTGATCCAGGAAGGACACTCACGGCTTGTCTTGGGAGATGAGATTCAGGACGCAGGCCCGGGAGACATCGTTGTCATCAAGGCCGGAACACCGCACGGCTTCATCAATGCAGGAGATACAGTTCTCAAGCAGATCGACATCCATGTGAATCCGGTCTTCGAGCAGGAAAACCTGGAGCCGACGGCTTCTTCGCTCAAAGCCAATCTGCCGAATCCGAAACCACAGCCGAAGTAGTTTCTCGCAGCAAAAGGATCACTCAACCCTTGGCGTCTTCGTACTCTTCGTGCCACGCCATCTGGATTGCTTCCAGCCGCGACTCATTCGATTTCGTCGGGTCGTCCGCGAAGCCTTCCAGCTCCGTCACGTAGCGCAGCAAGTCCGTAAAGCGCACCGTCAACGGATCGATATCCGGAAACTTCTCCTGCAGCTGGATGCCCATCTCTTCTACATCTGTCCAATGAATCTCGCGCGCCATCGCTATTTTCCTTCCGCCAGCGCCAGCGGCTTGCCTTCTGACGTGTAGTTGCGGTTCCACTTGGGAATCTCGACAACATAGTTGCCTGGCTTGGTAATCACTGCCTGGCATCCCAGCCGCGAATTCAGCTGCTGATCCGCCGCCATGTCCAGCCGGTCGAGCTCATCATCCTCTGCTTCGCTGATGCCTTCGCCGCTGCCCTTCACCCAGATGTGGCATGTGGTGCACGCGCACGATCCGCCGCACGCATGGTCCAGAAATATGTCGTGATTCTCCGCCACATCCAGAAACGACATCGGCTTGCCGTGATGGTCATACGGCATCGTGCCGAATTCAAACTCCACAGTCTTGCCTTCCGGCTCGAAGGTCACCCGCACCAGCTTCTCCGGCGGTATCTCTTTCTTCGTTGCTTCACTCATAATTTCCAATCCCTCAGCGCAATCTTGCT
>DATHMP010000054.1:0-20010 GCA_035487015.1 Occallatibacter sp.
GTTCTATACCGCACTTATGTGCACATTTGCTGCATTGGCTCGAACGGAGATTTGCCGCAAAAGGAAGCGGCGACCCGGATGGGATCGCCGCGTTTCTTTTTCTACTCCTGAACCAAGTCTACGCGTTCGAAGGGTATTGGATTGCAAGGGTGCGCGAAGGAATCGAACCGTTGGTCATGTGCGCGTTCCGTTTTGGGAATGGGCGCGAGTCAGCAAGTCAGCGAGTCGGCGGAAAGGCGGCAGGGAAAGGTCGAAGGTTTCGCACCCCAAGTTCGCCGTCGATCAGCATCGCGAAGGGAATGGGTGCGCCACCCGCCAACCCTCACACGCACGAAGGCCGCACGACAAGCGTGCGGCCCGTGCTGCATTTGAGATCAGGCAGCTAAAGTTAAAATCTCTGCGTCTTGGATCGTGAGGGAGTCGCATCCAGGTGCACCCCGAGCAAGCGTGCGCACGCGCTCAGGGACCCGTAGCACCGAGAGGCGTTTTTTCCTTTAGACGCTGACTTCGCGATTCGAGTTACCCTGCAGCAACTGAAGTTACTCTGCAGCTCCCAACTGGGGGAGACGTGTCATCGTCAACCCGATGCCGCAGGCAGCGTGCGGTTCAGCCCGACCTAGAGCTCAGGATTAACAACTAGAGCATTCGACGGAGGGATCACTCCCGGTTTCCTCTCGCTCAATCTGCGCCAGATATGCTCCAGTCTCGCGGAACGGCATGCGTCTGTACAGGCGTAGCAACCTCTCACAATCGCTACCGAACCCGAGGCGTTTTGCCTGAACGAGCATCCGACGCTGTTGTGCATCCGGTTTCTCCCTAACCCCATGCCAAATCTCATTCAAATCCAACTCAGAACGTTCTTCGCGGGCTACGACGACGGCCGGACATTCTCTAGCAACTTGCGAGAGAAATACCCGGAGAGCAGGGCGACACCATTTCCATTCGATGGTCAGGATTCCCTCCTCATTGGCCACGAACACCTGCTTACCTGGAGGTCTCAGCAACGGACGGACGTGGTTGGAAACGCTCTCCGTTGCCGCATGAACAGGTTTGATCTCCAAACGCTCGACAACTCTGGACTTCGGCCCATACAAGAATACTTCGACTGTTCGGGCTGACATCGAAGCAATGTCGGAGGCTTCGAACATGATTACATTCGGCCCTTCGATGTCTCTCGGACCCTTCCCGCGTTGCACAAATAGACGAATGAAAATCCGATCAGCGCAACCCGCTATGACCCAATTCAGGCGAGGAGATCTACCGCGCCAGAGCAGATATGCGTTCAATGCAAGGACGACCGGCACAGCGAGCCAAACCGCTGCCCGCACCGAAACAGTCATGCTCGCCATGAGGAGGAGCAGCAGGCCGGGCGCACTTGCGATGCAAACGAGAGTCAGAACTGACCAGCCCCAGCAAGCCAGTGCTTCCGTCGAGGCGATACTGCTAGCTACTTCCGATGAGTCTGATCGAATAAGTTTCATCGTTGTGCGGGGCCCCTTCGCTAAAATCCAAGCGCTTTGCAAGCCGCCGCCGCGGGACCTGGCCATCCGGGAGGGCCAGGTATATGGGACATGCCTGGAGGTACTCCTAGCGTGGCTCTCGCCAATGTCTTTGCGACAAAGCAGAAAGCCTTTGCCAAAGCCAAGCCAACCTCCTCGGCACCTATTTCTAGAGGCGAACTGACTACTGTAACGGTGAAGAGGGTCTCAATCGTGTCCACCCGTCCACTTGGATCGATGCCATTGATTGGATCACCATTGGCGTAGAGATACTTGTGCAGGGTCTTCGGGACGAACGGCTGACCGTCCTCGGGGTCTCTGCTCATGAATCTGCCGGAGAGCGGGTTGTAATATCTCGCCCGGAGGTAGTAGAAGCCAAGATCGGAGTCGTATTGTTCGCGGCGGGGGTACGATGGAGCCCACGAAACTTCCCGGGTTGCGCAAATCGCGACAGCCGTCATAGAGGTAGATCCTTCGTCGTAACGCTATCCCAAGTCTCAAATGCGAGACCTGAGGCGCCCAGATCTGTTCAATCGTCAGCCCCCTGACCTGGGCCAACCGCCTCATTGGATAGTGCGGAATCCAGACACAGGATATTTGGCGTTCCTCTTCGGATTGCTTCGAAGATAAATGACTGGAATCGCAGTCCCCGCTTCATACTCTTCCTGGAGATCGGAGCTACCTTCGATCTCTTCCTTGGCCTGTGACTCGAAGACATAAAAGACCGTAAAGAGTTTATTCTTGGGTGTGCATCCTGTCACTCTTCCGACAACAACGAGCCCGTTGCGGACCAGATTGCTCATTTTCTGTGCAATGATCACGGCCTTGGCCCCAACGGCTGTCATGGAGATCAGAAGAAGGAACGGAAAAAGATCCCACACCGAGGCCCATTTCCAGTTCACCGGTTGATTGACGCGCGGGTCAGCTGGCAGATAGCGAATAGAAATAAGGTGCGGGTCACCGGGCACGGAGTAGTCGTCCGCCGACATTTCGGCGTGACCCGAGTACAGCACGTTGTCCACAATGAACCTATATTTCACATCCGTGCCGCCCCGATTGACAAAGCTTGCCGTGATAGTGCCATTCACTAGGCGGCCGTCCTGAAGTAGAGTGCTCTGGATGTGCAACTTCTTTGCGGTGTCGAGCGATAACCACGCCAGCACCGCCAGCCCACAAAGTAAGACGGCAAGCCCAAAACTTAAGGCTCCGATTGTACTGCCATCGAATCGGACCTTGCGAGGGATCTGTGCGTTTATCTCATGTACGTTCATCAGGCGCGATGGATCGTTCTCGTGAGCCATTTTGTCGTTCTCCTATGGTGTCTTTATCAACGTACTGAGTCGTGCACCCACGCATCCGGTTAGGGCTCCAAACGCGTCGCTAACCGCAACTGATGCATTCTCCTTTCCTTCCGCTACCTCATTGAGGTCATGTATCAGACCATAGATAGCGAAGCCACAAAACGCATAGTTAACCGCGGGCGTCGCGGTAATAATTCCTTGTACTACTGCATTCGCCGAACTCTCCGGAAAATACAGTGATACACAACCGAAGGTAGCCCCAGCAGCCCCTACGCCAGTGCGCCAATCAGGATCCTGTCTTGGAAGGTCCAAAGATACAGATGCAAAGGCTACGCCGGCGAAACATCCATAGATATCGACCAATTTCGCCATTGGTACTGCTTCTTCCGTTCGGAGTGCGAACTCGACTGTATCCCTTCCGCTTGGATCGGTGATGTTAACTGGCTCTCCACCTGCGTAGAGTATCCATGCAGCGTGACCGGTAGCCACGGGAGGCCATCGTACTGGTCCCTGGACATGAAGCGGCCGGTGAGTGGGTTGTAATATCTGGCGCGGTAGTTGTCGGTACGACGAGACGCTGCGCTGGCGCGACATGTGCGGACGGTCGTCGTAGGTGTAGGCCCTCCAGTCGTATGCATATCCCCGATCCCCAAGGGCGACGGATCGGGAGCGCCTGCCTTCGTTATAATGCCGTCCTCTCATCGCCATAAGGCCGCGATGAACGGGGCACAAACCGGATGACTGGGCCACCTGCCACAGGGACATTGCTCGAGTATTCGTAGGTAGCTCAGTCGCCGAATGACTCGACAACGTCCGGATAAATCGTGAGGCAGCAAAAGATCAGTACATAGACCTGTTTGTGGGGACCCCGGACCTGAGGCACCCTTGGTTTGCAGGTTAGTCCGTATCCTTCCGATTTGGGCCACTCGCGTCAGTTGGGCTTGTAGACGAGGCCGATGGTTGCGCCTACGACCAGCCACTGGATGAAGTAGGCGATTGCCTGATAGGCGGTGAGAGTCAGCCCGATGTTGAGATTGACATAGTTGTGGATGACGAAGGTGCAGACTGCGAACACTCCAATGAGGGATCCGAAGAGCGCGCCGGTGAGGAGGCCCCCGCCTGCGGGATGGCTGCCGGCATAGATGAATGCAACGACCACGATGCTGAGAAGGATAGCGACCATGCCGAAGGGCATCACCTTCATCATGTCTTTTTCGGAGCGGTAGACGTTGGGGTACTTCAAAAATTCCTGTTTCATGGAGGGCATGGCAGCGAATAAGGCAAAACCGAAGCCAAAGTAAGCGAAGGTGGCTCCGAGAGCCGCCAGGGCGATGCGGGTGTAGTTCATGATCCGTCCTCCCGGTCGAATTGCGGGCGCCGGTGAAAGTTGAGCCAGCCGCCTGCCGGATTGATTTCGGCCGCGCGGCGCGTCAGGGGCAACGGCGGCGAAGCCGTTGACCGGGCCGGCGGCGTAGCTCTCGTTCCACGAGGGGAGGGGCGTGGCGAAGCCAGTGTAACGCTGCGGCGAGCGGTATGGGGAGCGAGGCGGGAGTGTCGAGGGTGTGCGTTGGGCCGCTGCGGGGCCGGTGACCTTGTAGGATGCGAGAGACGCCGGCGGATGCGGCAGGGGAGGCGCGAGGATGGAGAGGTTGCGCAGGGTGCGCGGGTATGTATGGGTGGTTCTGGGGTTGGCGGCGCCTTTTTGTGGAGCGCGGGTGGGAGCGCAGCAGGCTGCGCCGATTCCGTATGACCACAACGCGGCGACGGGGCGGTTCTACGACATCCGCGGATTCAAGATGTACACGGAGGTGTATGGGAGTGGTCCGCCGCTGCTGATGATTCACGGCAACAACGGGGACATGAGCGCGTTTGCCGAGAACGTGGGGTATTTTGCGAAGCATTACACGGTGATTTTGGCCGATAGCCGATCGCAGGGCCGGTCGCTGGACCCGGATCATGGGCTGACGTTTGAAATGATGGCGGACGATTACGCGGCTTTGCTGGATGCGATGCATCTTGGGCCGGCGGATGTGATTGGGTGGAGCGACGGCGGGATTAACGCGCTGCTGCTGGCGATCCGGCATCCGGAGAAGGTGAAGCGACTGGCCTCGACAGGAGCCAACCTGTGGCCGACGGCGGATGCATTCCAACGCGGGCTATGGGATGGGGAGAAGAAGGAGTACGAGGCGGGATTGCATAGGACGTATGCGACGGCCAAGGAGAAGAATGACCGCAAGCTTTTTCTGCTGGACTGGCGCGAGCCGCACATGACGCTGGCGCAGTTGCACACGATCGAGGCGCCGTCGTTGATTATCTGCGGCGACCACGATTTGATCTCTGTAGCGCACACGGTGCTGATTTTCGAGAACATTCCGCACGCCGAATTGTGGGTGGTGCCGAACTCGGGGCATGGCACGCTGCGCGAGCATGCGGAAGATTTTGACCGGCAGGTAGATCGGTTTTTCAGCGAGCCGTATAAAGACCACAAGTAGGCGGGTGGATGGTGGGTGCGCGGGTGGAGAGGGGTCCACCCGCGGGGGCGGGGTTGCGGCTAGTACTTGACGATGGCGGTGAAGGAGTCGGGTTTGAGGCTGGCTCCGCCGACGAGGGCGCCGTCGATTTCTTCCTGACCGCAGAGAGCGGTGGCATTGTCGGGCTTGACGCTGCCGCCGTAGAGGATGCGCATCTTCGATGCGACGTCTTCGCCGAGAAGTTTGGCGACTTCAGCGCGGATGATTGTGTGAGCTTCGACGGCCATGGCAGGGGTGGCGGTTTTGCCGGTGCCGATGGCCCAGACGGGCTCGTAGGCGATGACGATGGGTGCGGCTGCTTCTGGCGTGATGCCGGCGAAGGCGCCGGTGACCTGGGTTTTGAGGACCTGCGCGGTCTGGCCGGCTTCGCGCTCGGCGAGAACTTCTCCGATGCAGACGATGGGGATGATGCCGTGCTTGAGCGCGGTGTGGAGTTTTTTGTTGACGATTTCGTCGGTTTCGGCGAAGTACTGGCGGCGCTCGGAGTGGCCGATGAGGGTGTGGGTTCCGCCGACGGCCTGGAGCTGGCCGATGGAGGTTTCGCCGGTGTAAGCGCCCTCTTCAGCAAAATGGATGTTCTGGCATCCGATGGCGACGTTGGAGCCGCGGGCGGCGTCGATGACGCCGGGGAGGAGAACGGGCGACGGGAAGATGGCGATTTCGTCGCGGGTGTGGCCGGCAACGAGCGGCAAAAATGCGACAACAAAAGCGTCTGCTTCGGCGGGCGTTTTGTACATCTTCCAATTGGCAGCGATGAGTTTTTTGCGGGACATGTTGTTTGGGATCCTCAGATCGATTTTATCGAATGGGATGGAGACGGGAGGGTGATGGAGAGCACTTAGAAATGCAGGGAACAGGGAACGAGGGAACAGGGTAGAGATCGGGAGTGGGGCGACGGTGGGCGGAAGGTGGGGGCTAGTCTTCTTTGCGGGCGAGCTGGACGGAGGCCACGTCGGGAGGGACTTCGCCGCGGAGGAAGGCGGCGCGCTGATCGGGGTCGCCGAGATCCATTTTGAAGTGGTTCCAGGTGCCGTCCTGGAGAATGGCCATGTTCCATGCGCCGGAGACGGTGTCAGAGAATTGCCAGACGATGTGGAAGCCTTCTTCGTTGGTGAAGCCTTCGAGGTCGGCCTGGATGATGGATTCGCCGCGATCCCAGAGGGCGGAGCGGAGGCCGTGGAGCGCGGCGGAGCCTTCTTCGGAGTCCGCGCCCTGAAGATGCTGGAAGGCGTAGATGGTTTTGACTTCGGCGAGATATTCCTTGAGCCACTCGACGCCGGAGTCGGGTTTGCAGTCGCGCAGGTCCTCAAGAAAGTCGGCAATTTCGTCCTGACCGAGGGAACCGTCGTAGACAGGATTGCGCTCGATGAGGGCGACTTCCACTTCGTCCTCGCTGGCGAGAAGGAGCGACTCCCAATCTTCTTCGGTGCCTTCTTCGAGATGGAGCTTGAACTGGGGATGTTCGGCGCGGATGAGGTCGGCGACCTCGTCGAAGAGGGGGTAGTCTTCCTGCTTGGTGAGGACGCGGGTGTAGTAGGGCATAAGGGCTCCTGCGCGATGGTATCCGCGCTGGTGGATTCAGGTTACAGCAGAGGGCGGCGGGAACCGTGGATGGCGAGTTGGCTCCGCTTAAAAAACAAAGAAAAACAGAAGCCGGTCGTTCAGAAACGGTGCAAGGAAGGAGACAACGGCAGGCGAAGGAGGGTCATCGAATGGAGGGGATTCGAAGGGTGGTACTGAATGAAATCGCTGACATGCAGGGAGCTGGGTGGAGCGTGCGACAAGGAGATTTCTGCCGAGAGCTGGGATGAGATGGTGAAGTCGATGTCGAAGCACGTGATGGAGAATCATCCCGAGGTGGCCAAGAAGATGGAGCAGATGCACAACGAGGATCCGAAGAAGTGGGGCCGCGCGATGAAGCCGAAGTGGGATGCGGCGCCGGAGAAGGGGAAGTAGGAAAGATTCGGCCGCAGCGGAGAATTTCCGCTACGGCCTTGGATGGATGCATGTGACGAAGGCGCGTGTGCCGCGCTTATTTGTTGGTGAGGGCTTCGACACCGGGAAGTTTCTTGCCTTCGAGGAATTCGAGGCTGGCACCGCCGCCAGTGGAGATGTGAGTGATCTGGTCGGCCACGCCCGCCTGGTTGATGGCGCTGACGGAATCGCCGCCGCCGATGATGGAGATGGCATTCTTGTTGGCTGCGACCGCCTTGGCGATGGCGTTGGTGCCGACGGCGAAGCGCGGAAATTCAAAGACGCCCGCGGGGCCGTTCCAGACAATGGTTTTGGCGCCCGCGACCACCTTCTCGATGGCTGCGATGGATTTGGGACCGATGTCGAGGCCCTGCCAGTCGGCGGGGAAATTTTTTGAGGTGTCCCATGGCTGGGTTTTGGCGTCGGCTGCAAAGTTGTCGGCGAGGATGTTGTCGACGGGCAAGAGGAGTTCCACGCCTTTGGCCTTAGCTTTCTCGAGGGCGGACTTCGCCATGTCGATTTTGTCTTCTTCGACGAGGGATTTGCCGGTGGTAACGCCGAGGGCGCGCTGGAAGGTGTAGGCCATGCCGCCAACGATGACGAGGGTGTCGACTTTGTCGAGCAGGTTGTCGATGACGTCGATTTTGCCGCTGATCTTGGAGCCGCCGATGATGGCGACGAAGGGTTTTTCTGGTGCTTCGAGCGCTTTGCCGAGATAGGTGATTTCCTTTTCCATCAGGAGGCCGGCGACGGCGGGCTTGAGGAAATGGGTGATGCCTTCAGTGGAGGCATGGGCGCGGTGCGCGGAGCCGAAGGCATCGTTGACGTAGACCTGGGCGAGCGACGCGAGAGCTTTGGAGAACCCGGGGTCGTTGGCTTCTTCTTCGGCGTGATAGCGAAGATTTTCAAGAAGCAGGACCTGGCCGGACTCGAGCTGGCGCGCGAGCTCATTGGCGATTTCGCCGACGCAGTCGGGGGCGAAGGCGACGTTGATGGAGTAGTTGTTCTCTTTTTTGTCGAGCAGTTCGCGAAGGCGATCGACGACGGGGCGGAGCGAGTACTTGGGATTGGGTTTGCCTTTGGGGCGGCCGAGGTGCGAGGCGAGGATGACTTTGGCCTTGTGGCGCAGGGCGTACTCGATGGTAGGCAGCGTGGCCACAATGCGGGTGTCGTCTGTGATTTCCTTGCCATCTTCGGTGAGGGGCACGTTGAAATCGACGCGAATGAAGACGTGCTTATTGGCTAACTCGATGTCGCGAATACTGAGCTTGGGCATGGCACAAAAACCTTTCTGAAAGCAGAGGGGCTACGGAACCAGGTACCCCGTCCGACGCGGACCCTTCGACGGGGACCCCGACAGGGACCAGGGACTAGGGACTAGGGACTGGACCTTCGGCGAGGACGGCTTCGAATTCCATTTCGATGCGCCAGGACGGATTAAGGAGTTTGGCGACGACGATCATGGTGGCGGCGGGCCGGATGTCGCGAAAGATTTCGCCATGGACGCGGCCGACGGCTTCCCAGTCATCTGCGTGAGTAAGAAACATGCGGGTACGGACGACGTCTTTGAAGGAAGCTCCGGCGTCGGCGAGGGCCTTTTGGGCGATGGCGAAGATGCGGCGCGTTTGACCGGCGACGTCGTCGTCTTCAGCGCCGACGGGACCGGTGCCGGCGACGTGGATGGTGCTGCCCACGCGGACGGCGCGGGAGAAGCCGATGATGGGCTCGTAGGGTGAACCGCCAGTAATGTTTGTGCGCATGGGATTAAATCAGGGATCAGGGAGCAGGGAACAGGGAACAGAAATCCAAAATTGGTTGCTGTTCCCCGTTCGCAGTGGAAGGACTCAGAGGCCTTTGGAGGCCAGGAAGCCGACGAGGTCGACAACGCGGTTGGAGTAGCCCCACTCGTTGTCGTACCAGCTGAGGACCTTGACGCTGTTGCCGACGACCTTGGTGAGAGGCGCGTCGACGATGGAGGAGCGCTTGTCGCCCTTGAAGTCGGAGCTGACGAGTTCATTGGTGTCGTAGCCGAGGATGCCCTTGAGTTCGCCTTCGCTGGCGGCCTTGAGTGCGGCGTTGACGGCCTTGGCGTCGGTGGGCTTTTCGGCGATGTAGGTGAGGTCGACGATGGAGACGTTGGGGGTTGGGACGCGGATGGCGAAGCCGTCGAGCTTGCCGGAGGTCTCAGGGATGACCAGCTTGAGGGCCTTGGCAGCGCCGGTGGAGCTGGGAATCATGTTGAGGGCAGCGGCGCGGGCGCGGCGGAGGTCCTTGTGCGGGAAGTCGAGGATGACCTGGTCGTTGGTGTAGCTATGAATGGTGGTCATAATGCCGGAGACGATGCCGGTTTCCTTGAGCAGGACCTTGACGACGGGGGCCAGGCAGTTGGTGGTGCAGCTGGCGTTGGAGATGACGTTGTGCTTGGAGGGGTCGTACTTCTCCTGATTGACGCCGAGGACGAGGGTGATGTCTTCGTTGGTGGCGGGAGCGGAGATGATGACCTTCTTGACGGTGGAGCCGAGGTGGGCCTTGGCCTTGGTGGCGTCGGTAAAGTGGCCGGTGGACTCGATGACGATCTGTGCGCCTACTTCGGCCCAGGGAAGCTTGGCGGGGTCGCGTTCGGCCCATACCTTGATCTTTTTGCCATCGACGGAGATGAAGTCGTCGCCGGCGGAGATGTCGTTCTTGAGGTTGCCGAGGATTGAGTCGTACTTGAGGAGATGAGCCAGCGTTGCGGGGCTGGTCAAGTCGTTCACGGCAACGAAATCGATCTCGGGGTTGCCGAGGGCGGCGCGCAACACGTTGCGTCCGATGCGGCCGAAGCCGTTAATGCCAACCTTAACTGCCATCAATGTTCTCCTTGGTTATGGGTGAAGCTGAAAATCGAATAAAAGTGTGCGGTTCGGCGGCTGAAAATCGATTCAGCAGGCACTTCCACCAAACCCTTGATCGTACCATCCGAGGCATCGCGGTCCGAAGAGAAATGGCTTTTTCGGCGCGTTGCGGACGAACTTGTTTCATAACCAGTTTGCGGGTGCCGCGATGGGACGGTATGTGACGGACTGCACAGCATTCTGATGGGAATGGGTAGGGCGGAATGCCGGTTTTGGTACAGGAACTTAAGTGTTGGTTCTGCGGTGTTTGCGGCGGCGACAGGTAGTGCGATATACCGTAAGCAGAAACACAGGTGTTGAAGGCGGCATGAGAAGACGCTCCAGACGCAACCCTAATCTTTCTGAGTCCACGGGCAAGATCGGCCAGGAAATCCCATCGAATCAGCCGCGGCCACTGGTGCCGCTGTATCCGGAAGAGAGCTTGCCGGGAGAATCGCGGACGGCGCGGGCTTCGGCGGCGGCTCCTGAGGGCAGGACGCCCCGGCAACAGGCGGCTCCGAAGAGGCCTGCGGTGCAGGAACGGCCGAGCCAGCCGGAATGGAATGAGCCGGAGGGCTCGGGCCGGCTGGAGATGGAGACGCAGCCGGAGCTGCCCAGCGTGCCTCCGCCGGAGGCACAGGCCGCGGAGCGGTCTCCGCAGGCGCCGAAGGGCTACGTGGTGCTGGCGATCGGCATGCCGGGTTCGGGCAAGACGACGTGGTTTCGCCGGCGGGGCGTGACGCCGTTGTCGAGCGATCTTTTGAGAAATATTCTTTTCGACGATGTGGAAGAGCAGCGCTACCAGGGGCTGGTGTTTTCGACGCTGAGGAGCTTGCTGCGCGCGCGGCTGATTGCGAAGATGCCATGGAACTATGTGGACGCGACGAATTTGTCGGTGCATGAGCGGCGGCAGTGGATCAAGATGGCGAAGAGTTTTGGGTACGAAGTGCAGGCAGTCTTTTTCGACGTGCCGCTGGAAGTTTGCCTGGAGCGGAATCGCTCGCGGGACCGCTCGGTAAGCGAAGAAGTGATGCGCCGGATGGCGGAGAAGCTGAAAGCTCCGATGTTTGAAGAGGGCTTCGCGAAGATCACAGTGGTGCGGGTGAAGAGCGCGGGGTAGAGGCAATGCGCGGTTCGATCGCGGGATATTGTTTGTGCGGAATCGCGCTGGCAGCGGGTGTTTCGAGCTGCAAGAAGGGCGCCCAGGATCCAAACAGGGCAGCGACTCCACAGACCTCGTCGACACCCATTCCGGTGGCATCGACGTCGCCCGATGAGGCATCGTGCCATGCCTTTGTGCAGGAATTCTACGACTGGTATGTGAAGGCAGAAGCGACGCCGGCTGTGAGAGATCGTTCGTTCAGCCTGGCGAAGGCGCGCCCTCGCGCCATCAGCGCTTCGTTGGGAAAGCTGCTGAATGCCGACTACCGGGCGAGCAAGGCGAATCCCGGAGAGATTGTCGGGCTGGACTTCGATCCATTTCTAAACAGCCAGGACCCAAGCGAAAAGTTTGCCGTGCAGACGGTGAGCGTCAAGGACGGCAAGTGCACCGCAGTGGTGAGGGGATTGCGGAGCGGTGCGATGGATGAGAAGGTCAATCCTGAGCTGGATCAAAAGGGCGGAGCATGGGAGTTCATCAATTTTCACTATCCTGGGGCCGACCCGAAGGATGGCGGAGACATGGACCTCATTTCGATTTTGAAGAACTTGAGCGAAGAAAGACATAAGCCGCACAAGTGAGTGGGTGATCGAAGAGGCGGGTGGAGGAACCATGGTGAGAGCGGGCCTGATTTTGATCGGCGTCACAGGTGCTCTGATCATGTCTCTCATGATTGGGACGCAGATGCATTGGATCATGTTCGGCCCATGCGGCCCGGATCTCCCTGGCTTTCTGCTTCTGGGTGGAGCATTCCTTGCAGCGACCTCCGGCCTGCTGCTGCTTCTGGTCGGCTTCTTTGTTTCTGGAATACGCAAGGCAAGAAGTCGTGCGGCAGTTTGAAACCCGGCATCGTTGGCCAAGCCGGTTGGATTTTCGTCAGGAGTGGTTTCATGAGTACTTCCCCTACATCTACCCCCTACATTGAGCCGTGGCTGCGCGGAACGTATGCAGATGTTCCTGCGGTGGGGCGCGCGGTGCTGCATGCGCTGGACCTGGCGCTGGACGATATTGCGAAATGGTCGGATGGGCTGACGGATGCGGAGACGCACGAGCGTCCACTGGGGCTGCCGTCGCTGGCATTTCATCTGCGGCACATTGCGCGGTCGACGGACCGGATTTTGACCTACGCGGAAGGCGGGCAGTTGACGGCGGAGCAATTGGCGACGCTGAAGGCGGAACAGACGGGCGAAGAAACGCTGGCTGAGCTGTTGGGCGAAGTGGAAGCTTCGTTTGCAAACGCCGACGCAAGAATTCGGACATTGGCGACCGCGGACTTCAACGTGTTTCGGGGCGTTGGGAGGAAGCAGTTGCCGACGTCGATCGGCGGCGCGTTGATCCACGTGGCGGATCACACGCAGAGGCACGTGGGCCAGGTGGTGACGACGGCCAAGGTACTGAAGTCGCTGCGCAGTTGAAATGCAAAGCCACTGCGCGCCCCACGGCTGAGCGCGCTGTTGTTATTCGACTGTCAAAAGAAACGAAGTAGTGTGCTCAAGCGACCCGGACGTGGCGTCAAGGGTGACGCTGTAGGTGTGCAGAGTGGAGTTGGGACTTCCGCAGCCTACGAAGACGCCAAGAGAGCAGAGCGCGAGGACAGCGAGGAGCAAGTTGCGTTGCTTCCTGATTCTGAAGAGAACGATGACGCAGGCGAGCGCGCTGACGGGGACGAGAGGCGAAGGCGAAGGATGGACCGCCGAAGCAGCTGCCGGGGAATAGGAGATGGAGAGGTTGGAAGTCGCGGGACCGGCGGTGGGCGTGACGGATTGTGGCGTGAACGTGCAGAGAGCGCCCAGGGGAAGACCCGAGCAGGCGAGCGCGACGGGCGAACTGAAACCATCGACAGGGGTGATGGTCACGACGCCTGTACCGTTCAGCCTGGCGGATGCGCCAATCACATTGGTGCTGAGGTGCAGCGAGAAGTCGCCCGCACTGACGACACCGTAAGCAGCCAGAGCGCGGGGCGCGGCGGAGGCGAGGGCGCGCAGGTTCTGAGCCGGGGAATTCTGGGCGGCAGAGGAAATCAGTACCAGGGTCACGAGACAGGCAATCAGCCGGGGCAATGGACGGGGTCGACCATGCGCGGGAAGATTGGCGGACCTGAAAGCGGACGCCTGGACAGGGGAAGTCCAGTGGTTCGACATGGAGAAGACTCCGGGGCTTGGATTGGCCGTGCTTCGAAGGCGCAGGAAGTTTCGAAATAGATTGCTAAATTACAGGAATTGCAAGGGAACCTGCGAGCCGTGCCTTGGTTTGTTCAGGGTAGCATGGGCGCGGCTTGGGAATCCAGCCACGCCCGGAACTGATTAGGGAACAGTAACCGACACTGTCGCGTTGTGTTCCAGTGAGCCGGAAGTGGCATTGATGGTGACCGTGGAAGTGACGGATTTTTTCTGGTTTGAGCCGCAGCTTATGAGAAGGACGGAGGCTGTGAAGGCGAGGAGCAGGAGCGAGAACTTCCGGCGACCGCGGAATCCAAAGCAGATAGCTGCAAATGCGAGCGCTCCGCCGGGCAACAAAGGCGAAAAGGGCGAATGGAGTTCTGCCCTTGTCGGCGAGTAAGCGATGGTAAGGGTCGTGGTTGTTGCACCGCCGGTCATCCCATTGACGTTGGGCGGATTGAAGGAACAGCTTGTGCCTGCGGGCAGTCCGGAACAGGCGAATGAAACTTGCGCGTTGAAGCCGTTGAGCGGGGTGATGGTGACGGTGGCGGTACCGGGAGTGGTGGAAGTTGCTGTGACCGAAGCAGGACTGACGGCGATGGAGAAGTCGGGGGGCAGATTGATGGTGTAGGTGGCGGAAGCGACGGCACTGTTGGTGAAACCCGTGGCGTAGGCAACGGCTTTGATGGTTTCGGTGCTGCCCACGGTGATGGCACTGGAGTATTGCGTGGAATTTGAGGAGGGCACGGAGCCGTCGGTTGTGTAGTAGATATTTGCGCCGGAAGTGGAGTCTTTGAGGGTGACAGATTGAGCCGATGTGTAAACGCCTGCGGTGGGAGAGAACGATGGCGTAGCGGCGCTTTGCAGGTGGATGGTGAATGTGGCGGACGCGACCGAGCTGTTGTTGTAACCGGATGCTGCGGCGATGGCATTGATTGTGGTGGTGGAGCCGACAGAGATTGCCGCGGTGTACTTGGTGGAAGAGGTGGTGGGCATGGAGCCGTCGGTGGTGTAGTAGATCGAAGCACCGGAAGTGGTGTCGTTGATCGTGACCGATTGCGTGGTGGTGAAGATGCCGCCTGATGGCGTGAAAGTGGGTGTGGCCGCCGTGGGCTGCGAGATGGTGAAGACAGCGGAGGCGACGGCGCTGTTGGTGTATCCGGAGGCGACGGCGATGGCCTGGATGGTTTCGCTGATGTTGACGTTGATGGCGGCTGTGTACTTTGTCGAGCCGGTGCCGGGTGTCGAGCCGTCGGTGGTGTAGTAGATGGTTGCGCCGGAGGTGGAGTCGGTGATGGTGACCGACTGAGCGGAAGAGAAGACGCCACCGGAAGGGGTGATGTCCGGCGTGGCGGCGACGGGCGTTGTGGTTGATCCGTAATGGTTCAGCAAGATGACGTTGCTGTCGAGAATGTCGGGCTTGCCGTCTTTGTTGAGATCGACTGCGACAGCGGAGCCTGGGCCGGCGTTGGCCACGATGTTGATGAGGTCTTTGGGCACGATGAAGTTGCCGGTATTGACGTTGGAGAAGGTACCGTCGCCGTTGCCGTAGAAGATGCCGCTGAACTCCTCGTTGTTGAGCAGGGCCAGATCGATTTTTCCATCGCCATCAAAATCGGCCGCAGCGAGGCTTCCGCTGAGGATCGCGTCTCCGCCGGTCAGGTTGGAGACAGTGGGTGTATCGAAGGTGCCGTCTCCTTTGCCGAGTGCGATTGCGAGTTCTGCCTGGCTTGCGGATGTTTCGGCGAGAAAAGCGAGGTCGGGCTTACCGTCCTTGTTGAAGTCAGCGACTTCGATGGAGACCGTTGGATTGCCTGTGACGGTGATTGTGCTGGGAGCCTTGAAGGTGCCGTCGCCGTTCCCGATGAAGGTCTGGAGAGATGTCGTTGCGCTGGTGGCGATAGAGAAGGCCGGAACATTGACAATGAGGTCGGGGATATTGTCGTTGTTGAGATCGACGATGTTGGTGATGATGTCAGCCAAACCTGTGGAAGGGGCGGACGCGCCGGCGTAGGTGCTGGTGAGAATTGGAGTAGCGCTGAAAGTTCCGTTGCCGTTGCCGGTGAGGACGGCGAATCCCTGATTGTAGGGAGTGGCGATGGTGCCGGGTCCGCCTTCGATTTCGTTGTAGACGAAGATGAGGTCGGGGCGGCCGTTGTGCTGGAGGTCGGCGATCTGGATGGAGCCGACGGTGGAGGAGATGTCGTAGTTGCTGCCTGTGGCGATCTGCGGGAACAGGTACGGAACGGGGGTTTGGAAGGTGCCGTCCCCATTGCTGAGAGCGACGAAATAAATGGGGGTCGACGAATCGATGTTTCCTTCTGTGAGGTCGTTGATGGCGAAGACGACATCGGCATTGCCATCGCCGTTGATGTCGCCCACTGCGTAAATCGACGAGCCGGCATTTGCGCCGGGGCTGTAGGTATTGCCGCCGAGGCTAAAGCTGGGCGGAGCTGAGAACGTGGATTTGTTGGTGAAGCCGCCCTTGCCATTGCCGAGTTGAACGACGAAGCCGCTGGTTAAGGTGTTGGCGACCATGTCGGCGATTCCATCGTTGTTGACGTCGCCGAGGTTGCTTCCGTTGTAAGCACCAGCGTTTGTGGCGGGCGCAGCCTGAAAGGTCCCATCGCCGTTACCCATCATGGCGTAGGCGAGATTGGGAGAGCCTTCGTCGCCGCCGAGGTAGCCACCATCGCCGAGGCCGACAAAGATATCGGCGTTTCCGTCGCCGTCGAGATCGGTGACGTCTGTAAATCCAGTTTGATTGATGCTTCCGTAGCGGGCGCCTTGCGTGAAGGTACCGTCGCCTTTGCCAAGCCACAGACTCGTAATGATTCCGTCGTTGACGACCAAGTCGACCTTGCCGTCGTTGTTGAGATCGCCGGAGGAGAGTGTGGGGCTGAAACTGGTGAGAGCGGTGATGAAGGGGAAGGCGGGATTGGTGGTTGCTGTGAAGGTGCCGCTGCCGCTATTGAGGAGCACCAGGCCGTTGGAGGCGATGATGTCTTTCTTGCCGGTGCCGCGGAGGTCGGCGCTGATGAGGTTGACGATGGGAGTGGCTGCGGAGTTGGCATAACCGGGAAGCGTGGGCGCTGCGAAGCTCTGGGCTGCTTCGAATGTGCCATCCCCCTTGCCGAGAAGGACAGAGATTTGCTGGTCGCCGGAGACGGCGATGATGTCGGGGTTGCCGTCGCCGTTGACGTCGTCGATGTCGGCTGCGATTGAGTAATTTCCAGCGATGGGATAGGCCACGCCATTCTGCACACTACCGTCGGCGTTGCCGAGAAAGACGGTAACGTGGGCGGCGGAGGCGATGGCATTGTCTGTGACGATGAGGTCGCCGTTTCCATCCTTGTTGAGATCCCCCGTAGCGAGATTGCCGACGGAGTTGAAGGCGAAGGAAGTGGTGTTGAAGGTGGTGTTTCCTGTGAGCAGATAGATGCCCTCAACAAATGACGGCGCGACCAGGCCAATGCCGGCGAAGACCTTGATGCCGGTGGTTGTGGTGCCCATGTAGACGCCCTGTTTGGAACCGATGCCGAGGGGCGGCTGCCTGGCGCATCCTGACGCGAAGACGTCAGGTGTGGTGGTGAGGCCAGCCGCGTTGTGCAGGGTTTGCTCGTAGTTGGCATCGAGTTCGGTTTCGTTGTAGGCGAGCGTGGAGTTCAGGACGTAAGTGCCTGTAGCAAGGCTGAGGGAGCAGTTGGCTTTGCGGCCAAGGACGAGGGCGGAGCCACCTGGAGCGGTAATGGTGGTGAAGTTGCCCTGGAAATTGGCGGTACCGGTTTGCGAGCCGTCAGTGCCGGTCACGGCGGGACGAGCGGGAACTCGATGGCGAAGCTGGAGTGCTCGCGCCGCATCGGGAGCCTGCGCGAGAAGCGAAGATGCGCAGAGCAGTACGGCAAGCGCGAACGAAACAATTCGACGAGAGCGAACCGGGGCGGGCATTGAAACCAAAAAAGAGGGTTGAGCCAAGGGGATAAGACTTTTCTGCATCGCGAGGTCTCCGCAACACTCGATTTTTCGCACATGTGCTGTTTGCAGGGGTTTGGGGAACGCAAGACGGGTGTTGCGAACAAATTCCTGCGCAGGTGCGAGAGAGGTGGTGAGCGTAGCATGCGCCGCGAAGGAAAATGAATTCCTCGAAAGTGCTTTGGTGCAGTTACCTTTGAGCGCGATTGCTTGAGTTACCGGCCTGGAGGTGCGATGTGATGAGCCGCGGAGGGCGGCTTCGCTAGCGGAGGGTATCGATTTCGCTGACGTTGTCGAGGATGTGGCCCATCTTTTCGGCCTTGGTGCGCAGGTAGCGTTCGAAGGATTCCTGGGGTTCGACTTCGGCGGAGACCCGCTCAGTGACAGTGATACCGGCAGTCTCGAGCGCCGCAACTTTCTCAGGATTGTTGGTCATGAGGCGGACTTTCGAGACGCCGAGAAGCTTGAGGACTTCTGCGGGAAGCTCGTAGGCTCGGCAGTCGGCGGCATAGCCGAGCTCGACGTTGGCTTCGACGGTATCGAGGCCCTGATCCTGCAATTCATAAGCCTTGAGTTTGGCCATGAGGCCGATGCCACGGCCTTCCTGTTGCTCGTACAGAAGAATGCCGGCACCTTCGGCAGCGATTTTGGAGAGTGCGAGCTCGAGCTGGAGGCGGCAGTCGCAGCGCAGCGAGCCGAAGACATCGCCGGTGAGGCACTGCGAGTGAATGCGGACGAGGGGCGGAGCTGAATGGATGTCGCCCATGACGAGCGCGACGAGGCCTTCGACCTGCTTTTCTGTCCCGGTAGATTGCTCGCAGCAGGGACGGGGGGCGGGCAGACGGCCTTCAAAACCGAGAATTCGGAAGCCGCCCCAGCGAGTGGGAAAGTCGGCCTCGGCGATCTTCTTCACGCTCTCGAATGCCATGGTTCTATTCTACTGTGCGCCGGAATGCGGCGGTGTAGCGGCCGGCACCCACCTTAAACCGAAGTGCGGCAGAGGGTTTTGCGGGAATTTGAAGATTAGAGGCTGGTGCAGGAGGCGCGATACATTGGTGGGGTGACCACGAACCTGATCCTGATCACTCTGCTGGTGAAGCTGGGCGTTGTTGCCTCAGTAGCAAGCGTGCTGGCGCGGGTGACGACGTTTCGGCGGCTGTTCTTTGCCGAGAAGCGCACGCCGCGGCAGACTCTTGCATTGCTGGCGTTCATCGTGGTTCCGCTGGCGCTGGGGGTGTGGGTAAGGATCAGGGTGCCGAATTTTCTGGCAGCCGATGTTTCGTTTGAGGCGTCGATTTTGCTGGGGCTTCTGTTGGGGCCGGCATGGGCGATGCTGGGCGGGCTGGCGCTGGGGTTTCCTGCACTGCTGCATCACGAGTACCTGGCGATGCCGTTCGATGCGGTGGTGGGCCTGGCGGCGGGATCGCTGGGACGATTTGTGGGTAAGGAAGAGATCTGGTCGTTTACGCCGTTTATCGACTTGAGCCTGTATCGCTGGGTACGGCGCATTCTGAGCAGGCCGCGGACTGACCGGCAATTTGTGATGCTGTTTCTAATTGTGGCGGCGGAGATGTGTCACGACTGGCTGGCGCGGGAGTTTCCGCACAGGCTGTTTGCGCTGCTGGCGGGCCCTTTGTGGCTTCAGGCGATGGTATGGCTGAGCGCGCCGATTGTGGTGGGGATCGCGCTGAAGGTGTGGAATGCGCTGCGCATTGAGTTGAAGCTGGAGGAGCAGAAGCGGCTGCTGCTGGAGGCGCGGCTGGATGCGCTGCAACGGCAGATCAATCCGCATTTTCTGTTCAACACGCTGAACTCGATTGCGTCGCTGGTGCGAATGAAGCCGGAGCTGGCACGCGAGATGACAGTGAAGCTTGCGAATATTCTGCGTGCATTGCTGAAGGATCACGACACGTATGTGGCACTGCGCGATGAACTGAGTTTTACGGATGATTACCTGGATATTGAGGTGGTGCGTTTTGGCGCGGACAAGCTGCGCGTGGAGAAAGAGATCGATCCGCGCACGCTGGGGGTGATGGTGCCGAGCATTCTATTGCAGCCGTTGATTGAGAACAGCATCAAGCATGGACTGGAGCCGCGCATTCACGGCGGTACGGTGACGCTGCGCAGCAAGATGGAAGGCGACCGAGTGCGGATTGAAGTTGCGGATGACGGAGTGGGGATGGGCAACCGGCCGCAGCCGGGGATTCGGCGCGAGGGTGCGGGAATCGGGATGAAGAACGTACAGGAGCGGTTGGAAGTGCTCTATGGCGATGAGGCGCACTTCAACGTGGTAAGCAATCCAGGGCGGGGCACGCTGGTGTCGATTGAGTTTCCCGCGAATTTGCCGGAGGGCATCTAGGTCGATATGGCCCAGGTCTATTTCTGGTGATCGAGGGCGAGGACGGCGTAGCCGGTGGCGGCGTCGGACATGAACTTGCCGGCATCGGATTCGGGATCACGATTCTTGTTGAGTGACCATGCCGTCCACGCGCCGGTGGCTTTGTCCTGATTGGCGATGAGCCAGTTGCGGCCCCGCTGGACA
>DATHMP010000055.1:0-11746 GCA_035487015.1 Occallatibacter sp.
ATTGCTGGTTGCCTGGGGCACACGCGATCTATCTCTGCCCCCCAACTCCACAGCTTTTCTCGCCGGGGCGCTTGCGCTCCTTTGGGTCGCCACTCTTGCCTATGGCATCGCTGCGGATTCCTTCACCGCATTTGTCGTAATGTCGGCTCTCAACCTTCTCGTCAACAAGCAATTCAAAAAGCGCACGGCCCACTCCATTGAGGCTGTCGAAACCGCCGACCACGACCTCGATGTGATCGCACAAGTCCTCCGCATCCTCGAACAGGAGCAATTCTCCGCTCCCAAACTTCTCGAGCTCCAGTCCGCCCTCAAGACAGCCGGCATTCCTCCGTCCGCCGCCGTCAAAAAGCTCGATCGCATCACCCACTACCTCGCCCAGCATCACAACCTCATCGTTGTGTTCCTCGACAACTTCCTCTTCTATTCCTTCCTCTGCGCGCTCTGGGCCGAGTCCTGGCGAAAGAAATTCGGCCCCGCTCTCCGCGGCTGGCTTGCCACCGTCGGAGAGATGGAGTCTCTCGCCGCGCTCTCCGGCTATGCCTTCGAGCATCCCAACGACGTATGGCCTGAGATCGTCGAAGGCCCTGCCTGCTTCGAAGCTGAAGCGCTTGCCCATCCCCTGCTCGCCGAAAGCAAAGCGGTCCACAACGACTTCAAGCTCGGCGATGGTCTCCAGCTCATCGTTCTCAGCGGACCCAACATGTCCGGCAAAAGCACCTTCGTGCGCGGCATCGGCGTCAACGCCGTCCTTGCGCAATGCGGCGCGCCCGTTCGCGCAACACGCCTCCGCATGTCGCCCCTCGCCGTGGGAGCTTCCATCTGCATCCTCGATTCCCTGCAAGGCGGCATCTCGCACTTCTACGCAGAAATCCGCCGGCTCAAACTCATCTCCGATCTCGCCAAAGGTCCCATCCCGCTGCTCTTTCTTCTCGACGAGCTCCTCTCCGGAACAAATTCCCACGATCGTTTTGAAGGTACGGAGCGCGTGATCCACTCCTTGCTCCAGCAAAACGCCATCGGCCTCGTGACCACCCACGACCTGGCGCTGGCACGCATCCCGGAATCCCTCGGCGCTCGCGCACGCAACGATCACTTCGAAGACCATTTCAAAAACGGTGAGCTTGCTTTCGATTTCAAGCTCAAGCCCGGCATCGTCCAGACCAGCAACGCCCTCAAGCTCATGCAGTCCATCGGACTCCTGTCCGACGAACCCTCGACTCCCGTTTCCGCCCCGCCCGTCTCCCCAGGAATCAACGGCGTCTAAATTATTTGTTGCAACGAATAACTTCACAGGCGCGTCTCATACACAGGTGCCCGCAGGCTTCTCCGGCTCACCACGAATCCTGAACTCCCGGCTTCGGGTTTATGCCCGTTCCCGCTAAATTTCGAGACCTCTGACCCATTGCAACGAAAGGATTTACTCCATGAAACGTCTTACCCTCTTCATCGTCTCCCTTGCCTTGGCAGCTCCCGTCGCTTTCGCGCAAACCACCACCTGGGTACCCGATAAAGCGCATAGCGAAGTCGACTTCACCATCCTCCACATGAGCCTCTCCAACGTCCGCGGCCACTTTGGCAACATTGGTGGCGCCGTGGTTCTCAACTCCGCCGACATCACCAAGTCCACCGTCAACATCACCATCGACGTCACCACCGTAGACACCGGCGTGGGCGCGCGCGATGCCGACCTGAAGAGCGCGAACTTCTTCGACGTTGCCAACTTTCCTACTGCAACCTTCGTCAGCACCAGCGTCGCCAAGTCTGCTTCCGGTCTCACAGTCAATGGCAACCTGACCCTGCACGGCGTCACACACCCCGTCACGTTGCAGGTCCAGGGTCCCAACGGCCCCGTTCAGGGCATGGATCACAAGCCGCACTCGGGCTTCTCCGCCGGCACCACCATCAGCCGCACCGCCTTCGGCATCGCCGCCAAGTATCCGGCAAGCGTCGTCGGCGATGACGTCAACCTCACCATCGATCTCGACGTAGCCCAGCAGTAGGCGCACTCGGCCGGTGGACTGAGAGTTCCTCTTCGCTCCGCCGGCAACTCATCGAATGATTACGGAGACTGAATGGTGAGCCTCAAGCAGGAAATCGTGCAACAAAGCCCCTTCTCGAGCCTCGAAGAAGAGGCTCTTCTCAACTTGTTGCGCACCGCCGACTGCCTGCAGCGCCAGTTCCAGCGCAGCAGTAAAGAGTGGGGCATCACCAGCACGCAATACAACGTGCTGCGCATCCTCCGCGGCGCGCACCCGCAGGGACTCACCTGCAACGCCATCGGCGGTCGCATGATCACCGCCGAACCCGACATCACCCGCCTGCTTGCTCGCCTCAAGGCCCTCAAGTTCGTTCGCCAGCAACGTGACAAAAACGACCGGCGCGTGGTGTGGACGCAGATCTCCCCGGCCGGTCTCGCGCTTCTCAGCCAGATGGACCCGATGATTCAGCGCCTGCCCAGGGAACTCCTCGGCCACCTTTCCGCAGCCGACCAGGCCGAGCTCATTCGACTCGCCGAACTCGCCCGCAGTCATTGCGGCGACAACCCCACTCCTGTGACTTGTGACGGAAAAGCAGGATCAACCTGTGAGATGGGCTCCGCCTGAGCGCAGCTCTCCCATCGCTTGTTGCTTCTTCAATTAACTTTGGAATTTGCGCGGAACGACGCTTACCGGCTTACGATCTTCTTCGCAACCGTCTCTTCATCCGTATCCGCCTGGATGATCTTGTTATGCAGGCAATAGAGAGCGAGTTCCAGCCGATCGCTCACTCCAAGCTTGTCATAGATCTTCCGCAGATAATTCTTGATCACCTGTTCCGTCGTGCCCAACTGGAACGCGATCTCCTTGTTCCGCTTGCCCTGCGTGATGCAGGTAATAATCGCCATTTCTTTGGGCGAAAGTCGTGGCTGCGTCCGCGGACTGACCAGCGCTGCAGCTTGCGAACGATAGGCGTCGATCACCCAGTTCACAGACTGATTGTCGATCCAGGTTTCCCCCGCTGCAATGCGTCGTACGCAACGCACCAGCAGATCCGGCGAAATGGAACGCGAGATAATGCCCCGCACGCCGCGCCGATACAGCTCAACGGTCTGGGATTCGTCGTTCGAGACCGCCTGCACAATCAGCTTCACATCCGGCGCCAGCTTCAGCACTTCAGGAATGGAATTGATCGCGCCGGTCAGCAGACCGCCTTCCATCAGCACAACATCCGTGGGATAGCGTGCAATCGCCGCCATCAGATTCTCAATCGAATCTGCCTGTGCAACTACGCGAAGATCATCTTCCAGTGCAAAGATCTTGCGTATGCCCACACGATAAATCGCCTGGGAATCAGCAAGAATGATTCGGATCGCCCCCGGTTTTACCGGCCCGTCCGATACTTCGCCATCAGGAGTTTCGTCCAAAAATTCCATAAATAAGGCCGCACCACTGCCAGCGGTTTCCGTTACTGCTCCGCAAACCGGTATTCATCGATCGTGGCAGCAGCCTGATATTGCCCCTGGCTTAACGAGCAGCGTACCACACGCCCGCTGCAGCGAACCAAGACGTCGCCCGGCGATCCCAGATAGTTGCCCGGCATACGGATCGAGAAATCAATTCCCTGACCCACCTTCAGCGGATCATGCGTCTCAAACAACACGCCGCTGGCAGACATATTGCGGGTCGTTACATCGCTTTCTACCCTGCCGGAAGAAAGCCTTCCATGGAGTGAAAGCGGGAACCGGACAGCGCAACGAACTTCCTTGTGGGAAGGCACCGTACGCGAATTGCCTTGCTTGGGCAAATGCCCTGTCTTCGAGCTGGTCATAGGCTGACTCCAGAATCCTCTTTTCACAACCTGCACGCAACTCTAAATCACTTTTTCTTTTGAACCTAGGGCACGAAAGTTTCCTGCATGGTAATAGGCACCTTAAGCAACAACAGTAGCCGCTCATTTGGAACCTCTAAGTCTGCTTTTCGGAGCCCTGCGGCTCAAAGAACGCCGCCGACGCGCCCACCCATTCCTGGTTCTTGTTGTGATCCACTCCCATCATCTTGCCTCGCCCCAGCCGCACCAGCGAAAGCGCGGGCGTCAACTCCCCACCGTCCGGCCACAAATACAAAATGCGAAACTCAGCCTGAGTCATTCCATGGGGCGTCTCAATCGTCGGCTCAAACCGCATCCTCTGCTGCAAGAGGTAACCGGTCCGTTGTTCCACAGGAATCGCTTCCAATTCCACTTGAGTCGGTTCGAACTGAATGCCCTTACCCGCAAACCCAAACAACGGCTTCAGCAACAGCTCACTGTACGTTGCCTTCGGACCGGCAGGCGGCAGCGGCACACCGACTCCCTCCAGTTCCTCGCGTCCTCGACCATCCAGAAAATCGTCGAGAAAAACTGCAGGCGGCACCACCGTGTTGCGCTTCTGCGCGCGACACAACCACGGAACAGAATATTTACTGATGAGAAAATACCAGTTCGGATGGCCGGCCCACTCCACATCCCATCTGCGTGTCAAGTCGAACGGTAATTGCACGCGCCGCACCATCAGCTCATCGGCAATCGCGCGGTTGTAAATGCGCTTGATGTGCACCAGCGCACCAGCCTTATCACGATAAAAAAGCTTGTCCCCATTGGGTTCCAGCCTCTCAATGTCCACCACGGCAATCCCCAGTTTCTTAGCCGTCACATGGAAATCCGGAAGCGTCTTCTGATGCTGCGGATCCACTTCCGTCAGCACCACGTGCTTCGCGTCGTGCCCGCCCAGCACTGTCCGCGCGAGCAAATTCCAATAGCTCTCTTCGTCCAGTCCACTCAGATAAAAGTTGAGAGACTCCGGCAATTCATACGCGCGTTGATGCGCAAAACAAAGTACTGACTGAAATCCGAACACCGATGGAAATGCCTGAATCTCCACCAGGCGCGGCGCCAACGCACCCTGTGCATCGCGCACCAATGCGAAGTCTGCAGTTAGAAAATTTGGATGGGCCGTTTGCCCGGCGACATCGTATCCAACAGGAATCGCCTTGCGCGCCGATTCAAGATAGGCAGCATCTGCCATCAATTGTTCTGCGAGCAGCGCTCCCTCGCGTGCCATCTCATCCAACATGCGCTGCTCCACAAACACCGGCGTTTCTGCCACCCGAAATTCGACTCTCGTTCCGCAGCGATCCGCAAGATCGGCTTGCAACGCCGAATATTTTGTGGCGCGAAAGTTATCGTTAAACCAGCTCCGCAACGGGGCAATCAAGGTCCACTCCTTCTGCTCGTGCGCATGTTGATCTCAAGATAAACTTCCGTCATCCCAGTCAGACGAAAACTCCCGCCGAAACTGCCCCGAATCTGAGCCCACGAAAGCGAATATACAGCGAATATCTATGGGCCCCGGACGATTGCACCGCACTCTCGACAATTCCATGCCCACTGCTCTCCCTGGCTCAAGAGGGCTATCTTGCACAAGAATTGAAGGTTTTTTGTCTTGGGAAGCTCCAAAACCGGCTCCTTCCGGCACAGTACGCAGAATCCGGGATTTGTCCGTTCTTTGCCGGCAATTGACTCTTTCTTTCAGTGATTTATCCCCCGCAATGGCCCCCGATGCGCAGAGCTGTCCCGATGTGGTCCAAAAAAAATCTCTTCCGGGTACTATTGTTGTAGATTTCATGCACCTTTTGGGGTAGTCTTCTCCTGCATCACCTTTACAAATTTCCTTGGTTCAGGAGTAAACACATGATTTCTCGGGCTGTGAAATGCGCGATTCTTGCTCTCGTTGTCGCTGTCAGCGCATCCTCCTTTGCTCAGCCGGTGAATCCATTTCCACCAGCTCCCGGCAGAGGCGCAGTTGCCTTCCAGCCGGTCAACCCATTTCCTCCGGCTCCCGGCAGAGGCGCAGTTGCCTTCCAGCCAGTGAATCCATTTCCTCCGGCTCCCGGCAGAGGCGCAGTTGCCTTCCAGCCAGTGAATCCGTTTCCGCCAGCTCCCGGCAGAGGCGCAGTCGCCTTCCAGCCAGTGAATCCGTTTCCGCCAGCTCCAGGCAGAGGCGCAGTCGCCTTCCAGCCAGTGAATCCGTTTCCGCCAGCTCCGGGCAGAGGCGCAGTCGCCTAGCCTTCCGGTCGCAAACGGATCGGACATACGACTAAAGAGTAGTTTGACAAGCCGGCCGATTTCGGTATCTGCAATCAAATCGCTGCTATACTCGGTTCATCGCATCATGCAGTGCTGATAGGATGCCGATGGCGAATTTAGATAAATTCCTTTGGCTCGCTGGCCTACTCGCCGAAGCGGCCACCGTAGGTATTCTCTTCTATCGTCGCGTCTGGCGAAATTTTCCGATCTTCTGCGCCTACTGCATCTTCGATCTCATATCGGGCGTAGGCATGGTTTATATTTTCAAAAACCTTCCCGATAATTATTCAGCCTTCTACTTCGGACAAGTCGTGCTCTCCTCCCTCCTTGAGTTCGGTGTCCTCGTCGAACTTGGCTGGGCCGTTCTGCGTCCCATCCGAAAACAGCTTCCTCGCATCACTCCTTATGTCCTGGCCCTCGTGATTCTCTTGATAGGTGCAGCAATCTGGCCATTCGACGCCGTTCAATCGATTCCCGGCGCCATACCGGCAATCCACAGCGTGATGCATGTTCAGCAAACCACCGCGATCCTCAGAGTCTTGGTCTTCCTCCTACTGGCGAGCACCAGCCAATTCCTCTCCATCGGTTGGCGGGATCGCGAACTCCAGATCGCTACCGGACTCGGTTTCTATTCGCTCTTCAGCCTTGGCGCAGCCATGCTCCAGGCACATCAAACAACACTCGGGCAGTACGCGCGCCTCAATCAACTCCTGATTGGCGCGAATGTTTGTTCTCTTCTCTATTGGGCCGTCAGCTTCGCCCAAAAAGAAGCGGAACGGCGCGAGTTCACACCCCAGATGCAGAACTTGCTTCTCGCCGTTGCCGGCGTGGCCCGTGCCAATCGCGAAACGCTGGGTGACCGTTCGATTACCGATTCCCGCCGTCGCCGCGACCGCTAGCCCCTGTTTTCTGGCGGCTTTCCTACCCCATCTGGGCCAGCTTTTTGCTCCCACGCAATGGGTTCCGTCGCCAATTTCCTAAATGATTGTCTCTATTGGGGATAAAGGTGACCCGCACCAGGAGTCTGTTCCCCTGAAAGTAGCATTGCCTCGAACATGCAGTTACTTTAAGTTACTCATGTGTTCACTTCAATAGGTACCTCCAGTAGAAAAGTGCGGCTTTTTCGGACAGATTCAAATTTATCCACGCATTTTTCTGCTAAACGTAAAAGGAACAGCATGTACGCGCTGGTCAGGCCTCTTTGCGGTTTAGAACTGAAGGCTGCCGGCCGTGGGGATCGTGAATGATCTTTACTTTGCTTCAAGTTGCCACAATTGTGGTTGTGGCTTTGTACCTTGGTCGTTGGAGGGCAGGTGTTCGCCGTCGGAACACTCAGTCCTGGGAGTCTCTCATCGCTCGCATCCGGCCTGACTGGAGCGCGCGCGAGTTGAGCGACCACTTCCTTTGGAAGGAAGGCGTCAGCGCAACTCCTGAGGAGACCTGGACCCGCATTCAGGGTGCCCATGGACTCTGGGCCATCTATCAGAACGCTCGCATCATGCTGGAGATGGCAGATTATGCCCTCCGCAATTGCGAAGCGGCTGACCGTGAACTCATTGAAACTTTGCGCAGTGATGCCATGCAGATTCGAGTCTGCGTCCTTATGGCCCTCGCACAATACGCTTTCAGCCAGGCCAGTGAAGGTGTCCGCGTCAATGCCTTCCGCGCCGCTTCCATGTACACAGGCATGGCAGCCCGCATGACCAGCCTGCTTCAGGAAAATGCTGCAATGGCTCTACCCGACTTCGTCGCAGCCATGTAGCTCGTGTTCCTCGCACAATAAAAGCCCCGGTCTCGGCCGGGGCTTTTGTCTGCTCGCCAACCCTCAGCAGTTCATGCCGCACTCCGCCCAAGAAATGCGTTGATTTTCGCGAACTCCTCGTCGCTCAAGCGAAACTCCAGCGCAGGCGCCAATCCTTCTACCTGCTGCCCGCTGCGTCCGCCCACAATCGCAGCCGTCACTGCCGGATTGTGCAAAGTCCACGCCACCGCCACCACGCCCGGTGCGACGCCATGCCCCGCGCCAATCTCCCCCAACAGCTCCACCAGTTTCAGATTCCGGCTGAGCTTCGGCTCATTGAATTCAACAGCCCGCTTCCGCCAGTCATCTTGCGGCAGCGCCGCCACCCGCTCCGCCGTCATCTTGCCGGTCAGCAGACCCGACACCATCGGCGAATAATTGATCACGCCAATCCCATGCGCCTGCGCAAACGGCAAAACCTCCGCTTCAATCGCCGGTCGCAACATCGAGTAAGGCGGCTGCAGGCTTGTGATCGGCGCAATCGCCAGCGCTCGCTTCATCTGCGCCACGTTGAAGTTCGACACCCCGATCCAGCGCACCTTGCCCTGCTCTTTGAATCGCGCCAGCGTTTCCCATCCCTCTTCAATTTCATCCTCGGGATTCGGCCAGTGAATCTGATACAGATCGATCGTCGCCACTCCCAGCCGCCGCAGCGAGTTCTCCAATTCTTCTTCGAGCGACTTCTTCCTGAGCGAGCGGTGAATCGACCGGTCCTCGTGCCAGCGCATCGAGCACTTGGTAAACACCAGCGGCTTGTAGCTCGTCGACCTCAGCGCCTGCGCCACCACTTCTTCGCTGTGCCCCAGCCCGTAGATCGCCGCCGTATCAATCCAGTTGACGCCCAGCTCGAGCGCGCGATGAATCGCCGCAATCGATTCCTTATCGTCCTGCGCGCCCCACGCAAATTCCCAGTTGCCGCCGCCAATGGCCCACGCGCCAAAACCAATCGGCGACAGTTGCAGATCAGAGCCGCCCAGCGTGCGAAGCTCAATCGAAGGTTTCGTCGTCATCACATCAGAATAGATGACGCCCCACGCAGAAGGATTCCCCTCTCCGATGGTCTGTCCTCCTGCGAACAGCTTTCCCATTGGGCCCAGAGAAAGCCTCTTGTTGCCCCTCCACGCTTCGGCATAGCCCACACCCTTCCGGGCTCAGTTGCGGCAATCCCCAATCCACAAGACAATATCTCCATGAATCCTCCGCAACTGCTCGGTCGCCGCAATCTCGTCGCCTTCGTCAACATCGTCGATATCGACAAATCCCGGGCCTTCTACCGCGATACGCTCGGCCTCCGCCTCGTCCGCGAAGACCTTCCCTTTGCGCTCGTCTTCGATGCCAACGGCATCATGCTGCGTCTTTCCATTACGAAACAGAAAGCAGCACTTCCTTCAACGGTTCTCGGCTGGGATGTGCCCGATATCGCCGCAACCGTCGACCAGCTCGTTTCTGCGGGCGTCCAATTCCAACGCTACAGTTTCCTCGAGCAGGACGAAAAAGCCATCTGGACTTCTCCCAACGCGGCCAAAGTCGCGTGGTTCAAAGATCCCGACGAAAATCTGCTGAGCCTTACCGAGTTCGGAGATTGACGCGCAACACACCGAGCCGCTAGGGCCTCCACATGCCTTCGCTCCCCAACCGGGACGACGCACCCTTCACGATTCGCCCGTCGACTGCCGCCTCAAATTCCCGCTCATCAGCCTCCGCGATCATAGGATGCCGCCCGTCATCCCAAATCCCCGCGCTGGGCAGGCCCTGAACCCGCCCGCAATCCGGCTCGCATCATTTTCCTCCATCAAGGCGAATCCATAGGATGATAAGCATAATCCTATTCTCTGAAAGGAGAATTCTCATGTCCTACTCCACTCTGCACCTGGCGGACGCCATCATTACCCTGGCCATCATCGCTGTCGACTTGATGGCCATCACGCTCGCCCTTTCCGGCTCTTTGACGCGCCGCCTTGCGCTCGCCGCGGTGGGCGGCGCTTGGGTTGGTCTCGCCCTCTACCTCGGCGCCTCTGGAAAACTGGCCTTTACGCCTGGGTCGCCTGTGCCCCTCGTGGGCGTCCTGCTCGCGATTCCGCTGATCACGGCCGGCGTCGCCGCGCTCGCCTCTGCACAGGTCCGCTGTGCCTTCCGCGACCTGCCCATGCACCTGCTCATCGGCCTCAACGCCATGCGTATCCTCGGCGTCCTCTTCCTGCTCGATCTGGCCACGGGAAGCCTCAGCGGGCCGTTCCCCTGGTTTGCAGGACTGGGCGACATTCTCACCGGCGCACTGGCCATTCCCCTCGCGCAGAAGCTCGCCGCCGGCAGGCCGGTCTCCGCACCCTCCATCGCTGTGTGGAACGCTCTCGGAACGCTCGATCTGCTGCTGGCGGTCGTGCTGGGAATCACCACTGCGCCCGGCAGTCCGCTGCACCTCGTGCATACAGGCGTGGGCTCGCAGGCCATGCAATACCTGCCGCTATCCCTGGTGCCCACCGTACTGGTTCCGTTTTACCTGGTCACGCACGCACTGGTCGCCGCGCGGCTGCGGATCCACGCAACTTCTCCCGCGGCTCCAGCGCGCAACATCGCCGCATCGTCTCTCAGCGCTTGAAATCACGACCCGGCCGCGGGCTGTTCTTCACCGTGTAAAGAAAACAGGAGACAGCCGCGCCTCGGGCCTTCAGCGTCCAAATGCCTTCCCATGTCAAAAAAAATCGCAACTCGATCTGCCGCGACGCGCTCTACGCCGCGATCAAGAATCGCCCATCCCGCATGATCTGCTCTTCGCCTTCATCCGACTCCAGCCAGATGTTAAAGCGAAGTCCCACCACGTCGATGTGCGTCCCCGAGCGCCACGGCGCGCCCGTGTGCTCGCCATACGGATTTCCGAACGCAATATGAATCCCCGGAAACTTCTCGTCCTGCAGAATGTTTCCGATCACGCGCTCCACGCCGAGGTTCGTCCCAATCGCAAACTCGCCCACGCGATCCGAATTCTCATCCGTATGCGTATACGCCCAGAAGTCCGCTTCCAGCTGCTTATTCTCGCTCGCGCAGCGCACAATGCGATTGCCCGCAATCTCAATCGTCAGCGGCGTCGCGTCCAGCAGTCCATAGCGCGCGCAAAGCCAGTCTCCCACCACGCCATCCACCACAAACGTCCCGTTCACTTCTCCCGGCGAAGTAAAGCACTCGCCGCCCGGCAGGTTGCCCCACTTCTCCGGCGAAATAATTCCCGATGTCTTAAACCACTTGTACCCGGGATTCATCTCCGCCGTAATGTCCGTCCCTGCTGCCGTCGTCGCGTGAATGCGCCGCGCCTTCCGCACCCGTTCCAGCACTTTCTGGCTCAACCGATCCACAAGATCAAAATCCGCGCGCATCCCCTGGCACATGATCTCCGGCGTAATGTTCACCATGTGCGCATGACGCATCCGTCGCCGGTTCACCACGTCCGTCATCTGCATGCGGCTGTGCAGCTCGTTTGGCTGCACCTGCACCGCAAAAATCGACACCTGCGACGTCTCCATATCGGCCAGCACTTCCGCCGGCATATCGCCCAGCGGACGCGGCGCCAGGTCCTCCAGCAGAAACGCATTCCATTCGCAGCCCCGTGCCGCAAGTTGTGCCGCCAGGGCCGCGCCAATCGTCTCCGTCGCGCGGTCGGTTATCAGCGTCACCTTCTCTTTTGGATCGATGCGCAGGCAGGTCGTCACGGCCGACTCAGCGCCGGGCGTAAATTCGGTTGGATACTTCAAGGCAAGCAAGTGTGCGGCTGTCTCAGTCATTCCCGCAGTCCGAGTCATTCCTAAGACTCAGTTCTCCCCTCAATCATTTGTCCGCAATGCAGCAGAT
>DATHMP010000056.1:0-72979 GCA_035487015.1 Occallatibacter sp.
GGGTTCGAGGGCCTGTGCAGCTTCGTAGGTGAGGAAACCCGCGGCATAGCGCCTGGAGCCGGTCGCGGACTCGATCGCGTCCAAAAGCGGCGCGATTTCTTCCGGCGTGCCTGCTTCAAGAATGCGACTGGGCTCGAGAAAGAGCCGGCTGACAAACGGCTCCGGGCGGGGCCGCGCATGTTCAAGCAGAATTGCAGCCGGCGTGCGCTCGACAAGCGCGTAGACTTCGGCCGGAACAGGATGCCACTGCCTCATGCATCCAGTGTGCAGCAGTCTACTTGGTAACCGTAAGCGCCATGGTGGTGGAGTGGGTGGTTGCGGTAATGCCGTTGCTCGACTGCGCCGTGACCTGAATCGTGTAGGTGCCTACCGGGGTGGGCAGATTCGGATTGGGGCCGTGGTTCCTGTAGTAGTAGAGCGGATTGCAGCCCGTGGTGCCGAGCACTGTAACCAATCCGATGAAGCCGAGCAGCGCGACACGGCTGAGCCAGGCGCGACGACGCCCGCCAAAGGCCAAACCCAGCAATCCGAGTCCGCCCGGCACCAGAATGGCCCATGCGATGGGACTGGAGCCGACACGAGGAGGAGCTGCCTGCGTGGTGTTGCTGGCGACGGTAGCGAACACGACCGAGCTGTTGATTGCGGCGCTGGCGTTGGGCAGGATCTCGAGGTTTTCCGGAGTAAATGTGCAAGTGGCCTGATCCGGCAAGCCCGCGCAAGAAAGCGTGACGAACATGGGCGCGGTGAGCGAAGCTCCGTTGATGGGAGTGACAGACGCGGTAATCGATCCGGATTGCCCCTGGGCAAGCGAAAGCGTGGCCGGGGAGACTGCGATAGAGAAGTCGGGCGTGGTTCCAGTGGCAGCGCGCACCGGTGTGACCTGGGAGACCGAAGTGCGGTGCGAAGGGTCGCCAATGTACGTTGCGGTGAGGCTATGGCTGCCTGGCGCGAGGGTCAGCACTGAGGTGGCCTGTCCCTCCGCGTTCAGAGCGACTCCGGCCAGCGGCTTGCCTGCGTCTTCGACGACTACCGCGCCAGTCGCCGGCTGGCCATCCCGGCCAAGGACGCTGACGGTGAGGGTGGCCTGCGTACGGCCTGCGTTGTCGTGGTATTCGGCCGAGAGAGTCGTCTCAGTGGCCACGCTCTGCCCGGTTACGGCGGGCGTCGCCGACGCAGACAACGCCAGCGCAATACCCATTCCTGCAACCAGCTCAAGCCGCAGACTGCGGCCCATTAGACATCTCACGTGCACCTGCTCCAAAACTCAAAAAAGATTGCGATTCGCACCCTGATTGCAGAGTAAGACCATTGTATCCGGCGGGGGTTCGCAGGGGCCAACCCAAGGCGAAGTCAACCGCCGGGCTGCCTCGCACCTCGAAGTCCCGCAAAGAGTTGGACGCGGCAGCGCGGAATTAGGGAGTTTGGACAGATAGCTTGGGCCTATTCTTCCCGAAGCAACTGGGCCGGGTTGACGGCCAAGGCACGGCGTGCCGGAACCCATGTGGCGACGACGCCCACCAGCACCATGGCAGCCAGCGCCCCGGCCAGTACCAGCGGATCGCTGGGCGACGCCTGGTAAACCAGGTTGGCCAGCATCCGGCTGGCGAGGACGCCCAGGACAAGGCCTGCGGTTGATCCCGTGAGCAAGACCAGCAACGGGCGCTTGAGAGCAGACCGCATCAACTGCATGCGATGCGCGCCCAATGCCGATCGGATGCCGAGCTCGCGCAAGCGCTTCGACACTGTGTAGGCCGACATGCCGAAAACGCCCGTGATGGCCAGCATGGCCGCCAGCAGGCCCATGACGCCAAGAGCCACCGTGGCAACGCGCGCCGGAAAGAGCACAAGGCCGAGCCCCTCTGACCATGTATGAAGGGTGAAGGGCATGCTTGCATCGATGCCTGTAAGCAGGCGATGCAACGCGAAGGCTACCGAGGACGGAGCGAGCTGCGAGCGAACCACCAGGGTGGTGTTCGCTTCAAATTCCTGGGGAAGCGCAAAAAACATGGCCGCTTCCTGATCCTCGGTCAGCGACTGGTACTTGCCGTCTTCCACGACGCCCACAATCCGATAGAGCGTTTTGTCTCCGCGTAGAAAATGTTTGCCCACCGCCGGGGCATCGCCGAAGAGCTTCCGCGCCAGCGTTTCATTGACTAAAACAACCTTGGTGGCTTTCGGGCCGTCGTCCCAGGTGAAGTCGCGCCCGGCAAGCAGGCGCGTGCCGGCGGCGCTTAGATATCCAGGGGAGACGGTAAAGAACGAAGCATCCGTGACCTCGTTCGATATGCGCAAATCCGCTGTGCCTTCGCGATATACGGAACCCGAACTGGCTCCGCCGCTGAGCGGCGCATCGCCGATGGTGCCTGCCGCGGTGACACCGGGAAGGTTCGCAGCTTCGTCAATCATTCGGTGCTGCACAGGGAGAGCCGTCTCGTCGGTGTATCCGGCCATGTGCATGTCCGCCTCGGCAAGGATTGCCCCTTTCGGAGTAAAGCCCAGGGGGGCATGCAGGGAGTGTTGCAGTCCGCGCAATGCCACAAGGGAGGCTGTCACCAGCAGCGCGCAGAGCGTGATCTGCACGCCAAGCAGCAGATCGCGTATCGACAACCGGCGCAGAACTCCCACGGTCGCGCCGCCGCTCTTCATCGCCTGCATGGGGTCGGTGCGCCAAATCTGCCGGGCTGGGATGAGCCCCGGCACAATGCCGCTGAGGAGAGAGAGCAGAAACGCCAGCACGTAGACGCCCGCGTCGGGCGCGACGGTGACGCGGATTGGGAATTCCGAGATGGGTTGCCAGTGGCTCAGGGCGCGGAGCATGCCGGATGCCAGCAGCGTTCCCGCGACGCCGCCCAGCAGCGAAATCAACACCGCCTCCGTCAGAAGTTGACGCAGAATGCGGGCCCGCGTGGATCCTATCGACAGGCGGATGGCGAGTTCACGGGCACGGTCAGCCGAGCGCGCGGCAAAGATGCCTGCAAGGTTGACGCAGGCTGCCGCCAGCACAAGCAGCGCAAGCCCCATGACGGCTGCAAGAAATGGACGAGCCGGTCCGCCAATCAGGTCACCCATCAGCCCCGGCTTCACCAGGCGCGCGGAAAGGCCATCGTCTTCGGCGGGGTGCTCGCGCTTGAGCTGTCTGGCAATCGCATTCAAGTTGTCGTTAGCCTGCTGCGGCGTTACGCCAGGCTTCAACATGCCGATGACAAACATATTGTGCGTCGTGCGTTCGTTGAGTGCGTCATAGCCCTGCAGCAGCTTGCCGTCGATATAGGGAACCCAGAAATCCGGCCAGAAGAAGAGTTCCGTGCCGGCGAAACTTGCCGGCGCCACGCCGATGATGGTGAACGGGTGTTTGTTCAAGTCGACCGTCATGCCAATCACACGTGGGTCCGCGTTGAACCGCGCGTGCCAGAACGAGTTGCTGAGCACAATCAACGGCGCTGAGTCCGGTCCGTGCTCATCGCTCGAGTGAAAAAAGCGTCCCAGTGCGGGCTGCACGCCCAGCGTGTCGAAGTAATTGCCTGAAACGGCGTAGATCCAGGAACCTTGAGCGGATCCACCCATACTCAGCCCAGCCTGTTCGAGTTTGTAGGAAGCCAGATCAGTAAATGCCGTGTTGCGAGCGCGGAAATCCAAGTAGTCGGGATAGGACTGCGAAAGGTAGCCATGCTCCTGGTGCTCGACTTGATAGAGGCGTTCGGCGCCGGCAAAATCCAGCGGCCGCAGAATCAACGCGTTCAGCACGCCGAACACCACGACGTTGGCGCCGATGCCGAAGGCCAGGGTAAGAATCGCGGTGGCCGCAAAGCCCGGTGAATGGCGCAGCTGGCGTGTTGCGTAGCGAATGTCGCCGGCAAGTCCTTCGAGACTGAGGTGAGTGTCGGCGGCGGTGACGCGTTCGCGCGTCGATGTGGGATTTCCGAATCGGAGAAGAGCCTCGCGCCTGGCCGCCGCCTGGGACAGCCCCCGATGCACCCCTTGTTCCGTCGCGAGCTCGATGTGCGCTTCGAGTTCCGCAGCAATGTCGGCTTCCACTTTGTTCCGTCGAAAGAGGTTTCCTGTCCGCCGAATAGCTCCCATTGCCTGACCTCCCAGACTCTCTTGAACCGGACTTTTTTATTCCTCACGCATCAGGCGCGATGGATCCACACGCAGTGCCCGCTGAGCCGGCGCCCACGTTGCGATCAGGCCCAGGGTCAACATGGCCGCTACCGTTCCGGCCAGCACGACTGGGTCGCGCGGCGAGGCCTGATACACGATGTACGACAAGAGCTTCGTTGCCGCCATGCCGAGAACCATTCCGGCGAGAGACCCGATTGCAAGCAGACGAAACGATCGACCCACGGCGGCGCGGAGAACCTGCCCGTTGCCTGCTCCGAGAGCGATGCGAATGCCCATCTCCCTGAGGCGTTTGCCAACCGAATAACTGGCGAGCCCAAAAATCCCGGTAGCAGCCAGCAAGGCGCCCAGCATGCCCAGCACGCCGAGCGACACCGTGGCAGCGCGCGGCGCAAACAGAGCGCCCGTAAGCTCGCTGTTCCAGGTCATGATGGAAAGCGGCAACGCTTCGTCCAGCCCACGCAGAGTCTCGCGCAGCGGTTCCGCAATCCGTTGCGCATCTCCTGAGGAACGCACAACCAGCCACGACGAATTCGAGGGCGATTGAAGGAGCGGCCGGAAGTATGCGGCTTTTTCATCCTCAGCCAGCGAGATGTATTTGCCGTCTTCTACAACACCGACAACCAGGAAGTGCGTATGCGCGGAGCCCTGGATGAACTGAGCGCCCACCGCGCGGTCGATGGAACCAAAGACCTTCATCGCGAGGGTGCGATTGACCACGGCGACGGGCGTCGTTTTGTCCGTGTCGTGCCAATTCAAGTCACGACCGGCGAGCAACACCGTGCCGGCTGCCTGAAAGTAGCCGGGCGAAATACCATAGGCCATCGATTCCGACGCCTCACTCGACTCGCGAAAATCCGTGGCGCCAATTTTGAAAATGGACGTTTCACTCCAGCCCAGGCCCAGAGGAATGTTGTCGATCAGCCCGGCCCCGGTCACTCCGGGCAAGGCGGCCGAGGCATCGATCATGCGCCGCTGCATGGCCGGAATACGTTCCCCGGAATACCCCGCCATGTTCAGGTCAGAGCTGACGACCAACGCGTTGGTGGGATCGAATCCAAAGGAACTGTGCAGCGAACGAGCCAGCCCCCGCACGGCCACCAGCGACGAGGTCATCAGCACGGCACAGACGGCGATCTGCACCACCAGAAGCGCGCCCTGCGCGGAGAACCAGCTCCGCTTCGACGTCGATTTGACGCCGGTCTTTACGAGTTCCCATGGCGATGCGCCAAACACCTGGCGTACGGGCGCAAGGCCGCAGAGCAGTCCGCTGAGGAGCGCCAACGCCACCGCGACCACATACGTCATTGCATCTGGATTAACCGCTACGCTGATGGGAAATTGCGGCAACGGCTGCCAGGCACTCATAGCCCGCAACAGGGCCACGCTGCCGGCAATCCCGATCGCGCCTCCGATCAGGGAGATGAGCAGCGCCTCTGTCATGAGCTGGCGCACAATGCGGCGGCGCGTGGATCCCAGCGCGAGGCGCAGAGCGATTTCGCGGCCACGATCTGCCGCTCGCGCGGCAAACAGACTACCCAGGTTGGCGCAGGCAGCGAGCAGAATGAGCCCCGCGAGCAACATGAGTCCGGCCACAAACGCGCGCACGGGTCCGCCCAGCATATCGCCCACCAGGCCGGGCCGCGCCAGCGTGAAGTGCAGTCCATCGTCGTCGATCGGGTAAGCTTTTTTCAGGTCGGCGGCAATTCTGGCCAGATCGCCTTCAGACTGCGCGACCGTCACCTGTGGCTTCAGCCGTCCGATCATCCAAAGTCCGCGATTGTTTCGATCCTCCAGGTCGCTGGTTCCTTCAATTTGCGCCTCATCGACCATCGGCACCCACAGGTCGGGCGAGTAGATCAATTCCGCGCCGCGAAATTGCGGCGGAGCCACGCCAAGGATGGTGTAGACATGCCGGTTCAATTCGACCGGCCGGCCTACGACACCCGCGTCCGAGTGAAAACGGTTCTGCCAGAAGGAATAGCTCAACACGATATAGGGGCTGCTGTCAGGACCATGCTCGTCGGTGGCATGGAAGAACCGGCCAAGATAGGGCTGCACGCCGAGCACATCAAAATAATTGCCGCTGGCCTCGTAAACCCACGACTGCTTTGGATTGCCGTCGGTGTTAAGTCCGACGGGAGCAAAGTTGTACAGGGCAACACCGGAAAAGGTCCGGTTGCGATCGCGTACATCGCGATAGTCCGGGTATGAGTTCATCGGGAGACCGTGCTGCTGGATGGTGTAAAGCTGCCGGGCGCCGGGAAGATTGATGGGCCGAAGAACCAGTGCGTTGAGCACGCTGAAAACGATGGCGTTGGCGCCGATGGCGACTGCCAGGGTGATGATTGCAGTGATCGCGAATCCAGGCGAGTGCGCCAGCTGGCGCAGCGCAAAGCGAATGTCGCGGCCAATCCCCTCGAGGCCCAGCGTGGTATCGGCCGCCGCCACGCGTTCGCGGGTCGAGGTCCGATTGCCGAAGCGAATCAGAGCATCGCGCCGCGCCACGTCGTGGGGCAGGCCCCGGCGCATCCCTTGTTCGGTCGCGAGCTCGATATGTGCCTCGAGTTCGGCGGCGATCTCGCGATCGATGGACGTGCGGCGAAAAAGATTGGCAAAACGGCGGAAAATTGCCATGAGATTTCTCCTCTGATTATTCGCTGCGCAAGGCCTGCATGGGGTCGACGTGGGACGCGCGACGAGCCGGAATCCAACTGGATGCAATCGACACGGCGGTAATGGCGACCGCGATGGCGCTAAAGATCACGGGATCATCGGACCGCACGCCGCGCAGCAGGTTGGCGACGAGGTGCGAAAGGCCGAACGCCAGCACCAGCCCTGAACCGAGCCCGGCGGCTGTAAGCCACCCGGCCCTGCGCAGGATCATGCGCAATACATCTTCGCGCCGTGCGCCCATGGCAAGACGCACGCCGATCTCGCGGGTTTGCTCGCCCACCAGGTTCGCCATGACGCCAAAAATCCCGATGGCCGCAAGAAGCAGCGCGATCAGTGCATCAATGACCAGCATGACCGCGGCATAAATGAGACCGGTCATCTGTTCATTGAGGTACTGCCGGTAGGTCAACACCATGTCCAGGGGCAAATTGGGATCGACGGAGACAAGCGCTTTGCGCACGGAAGGAGCGAGCGCCAACGGATTGCCATTCGTCATCACCGCATAGGTCGTGTCCATGGGAGGGACCTGGGCTGCATCGAAATAGACGGCCGGCTGCGGCGTATCGTCCCAGGTGGAGTAACTCGTCTCCCTCGCGACACCGACGATAGTGGCCCAAGGTTCCGTGGTATTCAACCCCCCGGTGCGGATGCGATGGCCGATCGGATTTTCGCCCGGGAAATATTGCGCGACAAATTTTTGGCTTACGACCGCCACCGGCGTGGTCTCAAGGGAATCTCCGCGGTTGAAGCTGCGACCCGCAACAATGGGAATCTGAAAAGCTAAAAAGTAGCCGTCGCTGACCGGTATGCGCAACGTGCTCTGATATTTTCCCGGCACGGTTTTGCGATTCTCAATTTCCAGATCGTGCAGCCATCCTCTATCGCTGTTGGGAAGAGAAATGCTGATTTCTGCGTGCGTGACGCCGGGCAGCGCGCGCAGCTTCTCGAGGCTATCGGCGTACCACGCCACCTGCTTCTGCACGGTGTCGTAATGCGCGGGAGGCAGTGTCACATTGAACGTGAGAATCTTCTCCGGCCTGTAGCTGTCGGCAAGGTGCAGCATGGACCACATGCCCTTGGACATGAGAGCAGCACCGACAACCAGAGCCACGGCCAACGCCACCTGAGCCACTGCAAAGATATTCCTGAGACGATGCGAACGGCCGGAACCGGTGGTGCCGCGCGAGCCGGCTTTGATTTGATTTGCCAGGTTGATGCGGAGCGCCTCAATGGCCGGCGCGATTCCCGACACGATGCCGGCGCCGGCGGCAATCAGCAGAGAAAATGCCAGCACGCGCCCATTGAGAGAAATGTTGGACCACCCCGCCATGAAGCGGGCGATGCGAGCAGGCATGGCAATCAAGATCAGATGCAAATAGAGCCCGCCAACCAGCAGACCGCCTGCGGCTCCCAGAAGGCCCAGCAGTGCGCTCTCCGTGAGCAGTTGCCGCAGGATGCGTGTTCGACTCGCTCCGAGCGCGGTGCGCATGGCAATCTCGGGGCGGCGCTGAAGGCCGCGCGCAAATTGCAGGTTGGCCACATTAGCGCACACCACCAGCAGAACAAAGAGCGTGGCGCCCAACAGCAGGCGGTAATACAGAGGCGTGTAGGTGCCGTTGACGCCGTCGAGCAGGGGCTCAACCGCGATGGACATGTCGCGATTGGTGGAAGGATAGGCCTGCGCCAGCCGCTGGGCAACGATGCGCATCTCGGCCTGCGCCTGCTTGATCGTCACGCCGTCGCGGAGACGACCCGTGACGAAATAACTGCGGTCCGTGCGGTTTTGAAGCTCTTTCTGCATGGGTGCGAAGGGCAGGTAGAAATCGGCGTCCGAGGGATACTGCATGGTTTTCGGCATGACGCCAACGACGGTGTACTCGCGCTGATCGAGCACAACCTTGCGTCCCAGCACAGCGGGATCTCCGCCAAAGCGACGCTGCCAGAATCCGTAGTTCAAGACTGCGACGGAGTCGCGCCCCGGCAGAGACTCGCTTTCGCCATAAACTCGGCCGATCAGTGGTTGCACTTCAAGAACGCTGAAGAAGTTTGCCGACGTAAGCGTCGTTTGCACATGCTCGGCATCGCCGGCGCCGGTCAAACTCATGTCCTTGCCGGTGCGCACCGCCAGTTGCTCGAAGGAGTGACTTTGGCGCGCCCAGTCTTCGTAGTTGGCCAGGGAGGCAATCTGGAAGTCGCCGCTGATCTGCTGTTCGGCAACGGTGACCACCCGATCGAGCCGCGGCACGGCCAGCGGATGCAGCACAACCGCATCCATGCTGCTGAAGATGGCCGTATTGGCCCCGATTCCGATCGAAAGGGTCAGGATCGACGTGATCGCGAATCCCGGAGAGCGCAGCAATTGCCGCGCGGCAAAGCGGATATCTGCCCACACGGATTCGAAGCTTAACGCCGCGTCGGCTGAAAGGACACGTTCGCGGGTCGACGCCGGGTTGCCGAAGCGCAACAGCGCCTCGCGCCGCGCCGCCTCGGGCGGCAGCCCCTCGCGCATTCCTCGTTCCGTCGCAAGATCAATGTGGGCCTGCAGCTCGGCTTCAATCTCGTGATTGACGGCTGTCCGGCGAAAGAGATTCGTAAAGCGGCGAAAAGCGCCCATAAATTCCTCGTCAGGCGTAGCGCAGAACCGCGCGTACACCCTTCACAAGCTGGTCAAAGCTTTCCTGGGCAAGTTCGAGCTGACGACGGCCCTGCACAGTGAGCTTGTAATACTTGGCGCGGCGGTTGGTTTCTGTCATTGCCCATTCCGAGGCAATCCAGCCACTCTGCTCCATGCGGTGAAGCGCCGGATACAGCGAGCCCTCTTCCACGCGCAGCAGCTCGCCCGAGGCGCTTTGAATGTGAAGGACGATGCCATACCCGTGCAGCGCCCCGTTCTGTGCGAGAGTTTTCAAGACCAGCAAATCGAGAGTTCCCTGAAGGTCGTTCTTGGCCATGTGTACCCCTAGTTTCCTTGGTATAGAGAACTCTAGGCATAGAGCACTAGGTGTGTCAAGCGAGACTACCGCTCAAGGGGATACGCGGCGGATGTTTATTTGGTTCCGTCGGAGACTTCGTCTTCTTTCAAATGGCGGAAGGCGGCTGCCGGCACGTCGGTTGGGCCGATGCCCGGCCCCTCCCACAACACGCGCGGCGTGCCCTGGCTTACGGAGTGCAATCCCTCCAGGCGAAAGCTGTGCGCACCGGCACGTAAACCGATGGACCCGCGGTCATAACGAACAGCATTGCCGGGGCTTCCGCAGACCTGGGCAAAGGGCGGTCCCGTTCTGGCAACTTCTGCATCGTCGATGACCAGGCGCGCGCCATCCCGCGCCAGCAAGTGAAACGTGTAGCCGCCATCGACCGGAACATCGATGTAGCCGGTCCACACCGTGGCGTAACCGGTGAATCCGTGCGCATCGACTTGAAGATTGTCGGATTCGCCGGAAAACACAGCCTGCTGTTTGCTCAGATCGGGCAGATCGGTCCACGTGCCGGGATAGATGCGCCATGTGAGGCCGGATGCAATGGCTCCCGTGACTGGTGCCGCATCGTGCCATCGCGCCACGACCACCACGCCCTTGCCTGCCCAGTCCTGGCGATGCTGCCTGTCTTCCGCTTCGAGCAGAACGCGAAACCTTCCCGCACCGTTGCTGTCGCGCAACTCCGTCCCATCGGCATCGGGGAATCGATGGGTCACGCGCTGTCCCGTGGCCTGCGTTCCATCGCCGAAGAGCCAGGTGAAATGTGCGTGCGCCGAGGACGCAGCTTTGAAAGTGACCGCTACGCCAGGCGCAAACACCGGAGGATCGATGGTGAACGATGCGACTGGACCGGTGGGCGCCGGAAACTGCACGGGCGCAGCGCCGTCGGTGACGGCGAGTGGGACCTGAGCATCGTTCGCAGCGCGCGCCTGGCCAACTTTCACATTGTCGAAAACCACGCCGCTCACCTGCCCCTCAATCGTCGATCCCACGAGCGGCGGCTGATCGAGCGCCCAGATGTTGCGAAACGTGAAGCCGTGCAGCGCCGGCTGTTCCTGCTCCATCTGCACCAGCGAATACCAGTCGTCGAGAAAGAGATTCTCAAACGTGTAATTGGAGTGGTCGCCGCTCGCACCGTTCGCGCCCCAGAAGCCGAGCACACCAAAACTCTGCCCGCATGCGCCAATCCCCGCGTGAAGAATGTCGGAGTTGCGCAGAGTGAAGTTGTGCGAGTTGAAGATCTTACGCGGCCAGCCTGCGCGCACCACGTTGCTGATACTGGTGGACAGTTCAGTATTTTCAACGAGAATGTTGGCGACGTCTTTTCCGGGTCGCAGCATATCCGCATCCGTGTAGCCGTCCCAGTTGCCCATCAACGCGATGTCATCGTCCGACGCGCGAAAGAAGGAGTTGCGCACCACGCCGTCCGTTGAGCCGATCCAATCCATGCCGTCCTGGTTGGCATTGCCGGGGTTGCCGCCCATCACGCGCAGATCGTCGAAGACCAGGCCGCTCGAGTCTTTCATCTGGACTGACCACGTGCGCGAGCGAATCACGCAGGTGACGCCGGTGATCTGGATGTCGCGCGCATTGCTGGTGCCGATGCAGTGCCAGTCAGGCTTCTGCATCCAGCCTTCATCGGTGTTTGGATCCTGTGGACCGTCGTACACAATGGTTCCGCGGCCCAGCACTTTCACGCCCTGCACATTGAAGAGGTTAAGGCTGCCAAAGAAATACGCGCCGGGTGCCAGGTAGTAGGTCTCACCACTCTTCGGATTCAGGCTCTGGCGATAGACGCCCGGTTGGTAGTAATGCATTGTGGGGCTCGTTGGCGGCGGGGTGGGCGGCGTGCCCGCAAACAAGAACAGCATCTTTGCATGATTGAGAAAATCGCGCGGCCGGGCGATGGAAAGCTTCGCTGGCCCTTCAAGCCGGAATCGGATCGTTTGCCCGTCACGCTTCGGACGCATGCCCAGACGCCACGGTTGAATATCGACGCCTTGATTCCAGAAGCCGGGCTCGACAGCAGTCACGGCCACGTCGACCGGGCCGGTGACATCGACATTGACGAAAGAGTAGCTCGCCGCTACACGGGCCACGCCAACAGGCTGCCCATTCACCGTCACGGTGAAATCTTTAGAAAGCATCTCCGGCGGGACAGGCACGGGTTGCACACGCGGAGCGGCCAGGACCGGAAGCGCAAGCGCGAGAAGAGCAGGCAACAGCAGGCGGCGTCCGGCCAATGCAGCAAAACTCCGTGTCGAAGAGGTAGGAACTCTTCAATGTAGCACCGGGCAGATGTAGGCCAGTGAACGCCATCCGGAGTGGTGAAGGGCGACACAAGATCGCGGGCTTATGTATAATTCGGGACGCGAAGAAAGTCCCCGCAGAAAATTGAACCGCCCTTCTAGCCGGTGCCGACAGCTCGATGCGCACAGCGCGAAGCCCACGCGGATTCAGGAGATGCCATGCCCCGTCTATTTGTTCTTCGCTCGATGCCAGGAGTTTTCTCGGCCGTCACGTTGCTGATCTGCTTGTTTCTGCCGGTGCCGGCACTGGCCGCCAAGCCGCAGCCATTCGCCTTCGACGCCTCGGTCACCATCGTCGTGGGTCCCGAAGAACCGGCGCCGGTGCAACGCGCCACGCAGGATCTTCTGAAGGATTTTGGGAAGGTCTTTGGCAAAACACCCGTTCTCGCCACTTCGCTCGAAAGCGCCGGACCCACCGCGATTTTGATTGCCGACCAATCGCGCGTGCATGCGGGCATCCAGTGCGCAAAATCGACCGGCACAGAGTCGTTTGCTTTCTCTGCGCTCCACATTCCTGGGCAGCAGCCGCTCAAGCACTTGGTGTGCCTGACGGGCGCAGACATGCGGGGCACGATCTTCGCGATCTACCAGTTTTCGCAGCAGATTCTCGGCGTCGATCCCATGTACTTGTGGACCGACAAGGAACCGGAGAAGCACAACTCGATCACGCTGCCCGCCGACTTTGATCACGTGTTTCCAAGCCCTGTCATTCGTTATCGCGGCTTCTTCCCCAACGACGAAGATCTGCTCACCGGGTGGATTCCGGCGGCGAAAGGTGAGCACACGGGCATCTCGCTTGCCGTGTGGGACAACATCTTCGAGACCACGCTGCGGCTTAAAGGCAACATGATCGTGCCCGGCACGTGGATCTTTCCCGACGACGCGCAGGTCGAAGCCGCCTCCAGGCGCGGCCTGATCGTGAATCAGCATCATGCGATTCCGCTCGGCGTAAACGTTGCGCGCTGGCCAAAGGACGTTCCCTATAACCTTTCCACCCACTCCGAGGTTCTGGAGCGCGCGTGGACCAACGCGGTGGCGGCCTACAAGCCGGACGAGGAAATCTTGTGGAGCGTCGGCCTCCGTGGTCTGTCCGACTCGAGCTACGCTTCGCTCGATCCCAGCGTGCGCGACAACGATCCGCTGCTGGGCCAGCGCATCAATGAGGCCATCACCACGCAGATGCGCATTGTGCGGGCGCGCTATCCCAAGGCGCAATTTGTAACAGACCTCTGGCAGGAAGGCGCTCGGCTAATGCAGGAGGGCTACTTGAAAATTCCGCCGGAGGTTTCGCTGGTGTGGGCAGACACCGGCTACGGCGACATGCAGGATGGCGGCAAGGTTGGTGCAGGCCAGGGCATGTATTTTCATGTCGCCATGATGAATGGACAAGCCAATCAACTCTCAGAAATGGTGCCCGTCTCCGTCATCAACGAGGAGCTGGGCCGCTACATTGCGGCCGGGGCAACGTCCTACTTCCTCGTGAACACCAGCGACATTCGTCCCGTGGCCATGACGACGCGCGCGGTGATGGACATTGCCTGGGGCGGATTGCCGGCCGTGGGCGGAGCCGATGAATCTGCGTTTTATCGCACATGGGCGACCAAGGAATTTGGGGCGAAGTCGGCGGATGCTGTCAGCACCGTATACAAGGAATATTTTGCCGCACCGTCGCCGCGCACAACCTTCGGTCCTCCGGGATTGACCTCGGCGGGCAATGCGCCGCCTCCGCCGCCACTCAGCAGCGTGAAGCGCGAAGAAGGCGATCAGCATTATCACTCGGAAATTCGCCGCTTGATTCTCGATCGCCTGAGCGAGCACCAGGTGGAAGCGGTCCCGAGCCAATCGCCCAAGTGGACAGCCCCGCGCGTGATGCCCGAACCCGATGCAGAGGCTCGCCGGACGCTGCTGGAACGCGACATCCACGAGTGCGAAGAGGCGCAGCCGCGCTGGGATGCGGTGTGGAAGGATGCCGTGGCCGCAAAGGACACAGTCGATCCAGATCGGCAGAACTATTACCAGGCCGCGGTGCTCACCATGATTACCATCAACCGCGAAAGCAATCGCGCACTCCAGCTTGTCGCACAGGCTATGCGCGATGACGAATCCGGCGATACAGAGAAGGCCCTGAACGAGACCAACGATGCGCTGAGCGCGCTGGATGCGATCCAGAAATCGATGACCGCGGCTGAATATGGCAAGTGGAAGAACTGGTATCGCGGCGACTGGCTCACCGGCGTCGATCGCACGCGCGAACTGGTGCAGGCTTACGCCGATCACCTGAAAGACCCGATGGCCAAACTGCCTCCACCGGTTTCCTGGAGCGGCTGGGAAGCGTACTTCCACATCATGGAGTACGAAGGCGACCGGTCCGTCGACGTGCACTGAGGGCCGACCCAAAAGGCTCCAGCGCAAAGATTCCAAGCACTGAGTTTTCACGTCGGAGAGACAGCCGCAAGTCGATTCACGGAAAAGCCGTCGCGCGACCCGCAGCGTGAACTGTATAGTGTTCGCTTGTTGGGGAAAGTGGCAGATCCGCGGCTCGGTTTGTCGCAGTGCAAATCCTGAACCTGCCGCTGGAAGCGTCCCTCACGAACTGCCAACTTACTTGCTGGAGACAACGGATGCTGGAGATCACGCCGCGCCGCACAGTCTATGACGTTTGCATCATCGGATCAGGCGCCGGCGGGGGCACTGCCGCCAAGGTGCTGACCGAAGGCGGCCTGAGCGTGGTAATGCTCGAGGCCGGACCGCGGCTCAATCCGGACCGCGACTTCAAAGAGCACGCGTGGCCGTATCAGCTGGACCATCGAGGCGTGGGGATAGGCGGAAGACAGCGCGGCATCGGCAATGAATTCATGGCGCCCAACGGCTTCTGGGAGATTGATGGCGAACCCTACACCACTGCGCCGGGATCCTCTTTCCGCTGGTTTCGCTCGCGCATTGAAGGTGGCCGCACGAACCACTGGGGACGGATCGCGCTCCGCTTCGGCCCGGCAGATTTTCGCGCACACTCCACAGACGGCATGGGCGACGACTGGCCCATCAGCTACGACGACATCGCGCCCTACTACGACAAAGTCGAAGCGTACATCGGCGTCTTCGGGTCGAAAGAAAATGTGCCCAACTCGCCCGACGGCGTGTTTATGCCTCCGCCCAAGCCGCGCTGCACCGAGACGGTGATCAAGAAGGCCTGCGACAAGCTGAACATCACGTGTATTCCTTCGCGGCTCGCCATCCTCACGAAGGCTTTGAACGGACGCGATGCGTGCCACTATTGCGCGCAGTGCGGGCGCGGTTGCCAAAGCGCTTCGAACTTCAGCTCGAGCCAGGTCATGATTCCGCCGGCTGCGGCCACGGGCCGTCTGACCATGATTGCCAATGCCATGGCGCGCGAACTCGTCCTGGGCGACAACGGAAAAGTGGAAGCCGTTTCGTACGTCGACAAGACGACAAAGGCGGAGAAGCGTGTCTACGCGAAAGCTTTCGTTGTTGCGGCCAGCGCCTGCGAGTCTGCGCGGCTGTTGCTGAATTCGCGCTCCGCAAGTTTCCCCAACGGGATTGCCAACTCGTCGGGGGTCGTCGGGCGCTATCTCACAGACTCGGTGGGCAGCCATCTGGAAGGCCACTTTCCGCAGCTCGAAAACTTTCCCATTCATAACCACGACGGTGTGGGCGGCATGCATCTCTACATGCCGTGGTGGCTCTTCGGACAGAAGAACGAATTCCTGCGCGGCTATCACATCGAATTTGGCGGCGGGCGCAACATGCCGGGCGTCGGCAGCTTCGACGGCGTCTGCGAAGAGCACGAGGGTTACGGTGCAAGCCTCAAGCAGCGCTGCCGCAGCGCCTACGGATCGTTCATCGGATTCAGCGGCCGCGGCGAGATGATCCCCAACCCAAACAGCTACTGCGAAATCGATTCTGACGTGAAAGACAAGTGGGGCATACCGGTCCTACGCTTTCATTGGGAATGGAGCGATAACGAAATCAAGATGGCCCGGCACATGCAAGCGACGTTTCGTTCCATCGTCGAAACTGCCGGCGGCACGGTGGTCTTGGGCGTGAAAGAGCAGATGAACGCGCAGGGCGACGATCAGAAAAATGGAAAAATCTCCACGGGCGGCGAAATCATCCACGAGCTGGGCACGGTACGCATGGGCAGCGACAAAAAGACGTCTGCGTTGAACGGCAATTGCCAGGCCCACGATGTGAATAATCTTTTCGTCGCAGATGCAGCGCCGTTTGTCTCCAATGCCGACAAGAATCCCACCCTCACCATCATGGCGCTCGCGTGGCGAACATCGGACTATCTGATGGACCAGGCCAAAAAGGGGGAAATCTAAACGCCTATGACACTGGACATGGTTTCCCGTCGCGCGATTTTGAAGTCTCTCAGCATGAGCGTCGTCGCCGGCTCGGTGCTCCGCGTCATTCCCCTCGAAGCTGCCGAATACGCGCATCACATGATCGACGCCGAGAAGGCCGATGCACCCGGCGGAGCCTACACGCCCAAGTTTTTTGACGCGCACGGCTACAAGACATTGCAGGCGCTGTGCGAAACCATTATTCCCGCGGATGCTGACTCAGGCGGTGCCAACGAAGGCGGCGCCCCGGAATTCATTGATCTGCTGACCAGCGAGAACGAGGAGTACCAGGCGAAGCTTGGCGGTGGGTTCAAGTGGCTCGATGCAACCTGCACCACCCGTTACGGGAAAGCTTTTCTCGAGTCCACGCCCGACCAGCAGAAGGAGATCCTCGACCTGATCGCGTATAGAAAGAACGCCGCGCAGGGTGAGGATGTCGCGAAGGCCATCGAGTTCTTTTCGCTGCTGCGCAATATGGCGGCGGACGGCTTCTTCACCAGCAAGGTCGGCATCAAGTACCTGGGCTACAAGGGCAACACCTATCTCACGGATTTTCCCGGCTGCCCGCCTGTGCCCGGCATGTAACAAGCCATTACCAAGCACGGTTTCGACACGGGCATGGCCTTCCGCGCAATTGCGCCGTCGCTCCCCGTCGTGCTTTCTCGCTCGCGAACCGCCTGGTCACGGCGATGGGCCCATTCATCCCAATCTGCTGGCATGTCCTTCAAGGTGCCGTTAGACTCGGCTTTCTCTTCAAGGAACGCCTATGCAACCGGCACGTCTGTCCTTCCGTTCATTGAATTCACACCTCTTTCTTGCCCTCGCCTTCTGCGGCAGCGTGTTTGCGCAGGACTCGCTGATGTTCCGCAACGACCTTGCGCACACCGGCATCTACACAGGCGATTTACGAACTTTGCATCACGTGCGCTGGAAATTCGAAACCAAGGGCGAGGTAAATTCATCGCCTGCTGTTGCCGGCGGCGTGGTCTATGTGGGCAGCAATGACGGCCACCTCTATGCCATCGACGAGAAGACGGGAGCAAAGCGGTGGAGCTTTGCCACCCGCGCGCGCATTCCTTCTTCGCCGGCTGTGGCCAACGGGCTTGTCTATTTCGGCAGCTACGACGGATTTTTCTACGCGGTGGATGCCGCCACCGGAACTCTGAAGTGGAAATTTGCCAACCCCGGAGAGCGCCGCTACACTGCCGCCCACCTGCATGGATCGCTACCCGCCGGCGAAACCATGCCCGATCCCTTCGATGTGTATCTCTCCTCGCCCGCAATCTGGCAGGGCGCTGTCTACTTCGGCAGTGGGGACGGCAACATCTACGCGCTCGATGCGGCCAGCGGCGCGGTTCGATGGACGTTCAAGACGGGCGATGTGGTGCATGCCTCGCCTGCAATTGTCGACGGCAAGCTCTTCATCGGCAGTTGGGACAGCTACTTCTACGCGCTCGATGCCGCCACGGGCAAGGAGCTCTGGCGGTTCAAGACAGGAGTAGATCCTTACATCCACAACCAGGTCGGCATTCAATCCTCCGCCACCGTTGCGGACGGCGTGGTCTACTTCGGATGCCGCGATTCCAATTTCTACGCACTCGATGCTGCAACAGGAGAAAAGCGCTGGTCCTTCAACAACAAAGGTTCGTGGGTAATCGTTTCTCCCGTGGTTTCTAAGGGCAAAGTGTATTTCTCCACGTCTGACTCGGCTATCCTGCATATTCTCGATGCAAAAACAGGCGCGCCGATCGACTCTGTGCAATTCCATTGGCCCATGTTTGCGTCACCCGCGCTCTCTGAAAGCGTTTTGTACGTAGCCAGTCATGACGGCCAGTTGGTGGCCCTCGATCTCGCCACCCGCAAACCGCTCTGGACATTTCAGTCGGACGGCGCAAAGAAAAACCTGGCCGCGCTTTCGAAGTCCGATGGCAGCCCCAACTACGAAGCGGTCTTCAAATCCGATTTCTACGATGACATGATCGTGGGCGTGGAAAAAACGCACGCTGTGGGCACAATGCTGGCTTCGCCCGTGGTGTCCGGTGGAATGGTTTTCATTGGCAGTGCCGACGGCCATCTGTACGCGTTGGAATAGAACGCCGCGTGGCTGGACAGAATCAGATGCCTTCGCCCATCGAAACATAATCGCGAATGTAGTCGAGCTCCTTGCGATACGCTGTCCGATCGGCGGCTTCCGTCGCAAACGGTGACGTGCGTCCAGCTTCGGTGCCCAGCTTTTCTTCCAGCTCATCCACGCGATTCGAAAGCGCGATCAGCGCGTCGCTCAGCGGATCCTTGATGTCGTGCGGATCTGTGATGAGCACACGCTGGCCTGCGTGATAAACGATGTGTGCCGGCACTCCCACAACCGTGGAATTCGGCGGCACATCGTCCAGCACCACGGAGCCTGCGCCCACGCGCGAGTTTTCGCCGACCGTAATGTTGCCCAGGATATTTGCGTTGTTGCCGATAAAGACGCCGTCGCACACGGTGGGGTGACGCTTGCCGTGCCCTTTTCCTGTACCGCCCAGCGTTACGCCCTGGTAAATCGTCACATCGCTGCCCACGATCGCTGTCTCGCCAATCACCACCCCCGTGGCGTGGTCGATAAAGAGGCGGCGGCCCAGCAAAGCGCCCGGGTGAATCTCGACGCCTGTAACAAAGCGGCCAATCTGCGAAAGGACGCGCGCCAGCAGCCGCAGTTTTGCATGCCAAAGCCCATGGCTCACGCGATGGATCCAAACCGCCCACAAACCCGGATAGCAAAGCAGAACTTCAAGACGAGAACGCGCAGCAGGATCTCGCTCCATGACAGAGCGAATGTCTTCGCCGATGCGCTCGAACGGGCTCATGCGTCTCCGGATCGAGCCGGCGGATCGTGCTCTCCGCCGGCCATCCTATTTCCTCACAGAGTGACTGGCTGCGTGGGCAACGCCAGTGCTTCTTGGCGCAGCGAGTCAAAGAGAATGCTCGACAGATACCGCTCGCCGAAGCTTGGCAGAATGGCGACGATCAGCTTGCCGGCATTCTCGGGACGTGCAGCCACCTTGAGCGCAGCCGCCACAGCCGCGCCCGATGAGATGCCCACAAAAAGTCCTTCTTCCAGGGGCAGACGCCGCGCCATCGCCACTGACTCATCATTCGTTACCTGGATGACTTCGTCGATCAGCTTGGTGTCGAGAATGCTGGGCACAAAGCCCGCGCCGATGCCCTGGATTTTGTGGGGACCGGGCTTCCCGCCGCTCAGCACCGGGCTGTCGGTGGGTTCCACCGCGATGGCCTTGAACTCGGGCTTCTTGCCCTTGATGTAGCTCGCTACGCCCGTCAGCGTTCCGCCTGTTCCCACGCCGCTGATCAAAATGTCGGCCTTGCCGTCCGTGTCTTCCCAGATCTCCGGGCCTGTGGTGTGCACGTGGATCGCTGGATTGGCCGGGTTGTCGAATTGCTGCAGGATGTAGCCGTTCGGCGTGGCTGCCAGGATTTCATTGGCCTTGGCGATGGCGCCCTTCATGCCATTGGGGCCCGGCGTCAGCACGATCTCCGCGCCAAACGCCTTCAGTAGCACGCGCCGCTCCAGGCTCATGGTCTCCGGCATAGTCAGAATGATCTTGTAGCCCTTGACCGCGGCCACAAATGCCAGCGCGATCCCGGTATTGCCGCTGGTGGGCTCGATCAGCACCGTTTCGCCCGGCTTGATCTTGCCCCGGCGTTCCGCATCCTCAATCATGGCGTAGCCAATGCGGTCTTTCACGCTCGAAAGCGGATTCTGGCTTTCCAGCTTCACAACCACGGTGGCCGGCAGTCCGGCCGACACACGATTCAACCGCACCAGCGGCGTGTGTCCAATCAATTCAGTCACATTCGCGGCAATACGCCCCATGAGAAATCTCCTTCGACCGGAGAAAGCCGGCCGGCTTCATGCTGATTGCGTGAGGAAAATGGTGATGCTGTCAGGAGGGAAAGGAGGCGCATTCACTGGCGCACTCGTGCATCGCAGCAGACACCAGAACGGCGTTAGCGACATCGATGCATGCAGATAGCCTAGTACCGCAGCGCGGGTTATGGCAAGCCGGGCACGGCACCCAGGCAGGGCGAACCTCGGGTTAAGACAGCATCTTCGGTATATCCTGAAGTATCGACCCGTGTTCCTGCGGCCCTTTGTAACGGCCTCAGTCCAGGCGAACCTATCCTATGAGCAAGCAAAGCATCGCCATCCATCTGCCCGACGGTTCAGTGAAAGAAGTGCCGCAGGGCACAACGCCGCTCGACATCGCCAATTCCATCTCGCCGCGCCTGGCCGCGGCTTCTGTCGTTGCGCGCATTACCCCGCTGGGCTCTGAAGCCAGGCAGACCGCAGCCGCCGAAGGCGAAGCTGCCATGTATGCCGCTGAAGATGCGGCGACCTCGCGCCTTGTCGACCTGAGCACGCCGCTCACTGAAGATGCCCGCCTCGAGCTGGTCCGCGAAAACGACGCCGAAGCCTTGAAGGTTGTCCGCCACTCCGCGGCCCATGTGATGGCCACAGCCGTGCTCGAGCTCTTCCCAGAGACCAAGCTGGGCCACGGACCGGCCACCGACTCCGGCTTCTTCTACGACTTCTATCGCGAAAAGCCCTTCACGCCGGACGATCTCGCCGCTATCGAAAAGAAAATGGCCGAGGTGATCGCCCGCGACGACAAATTCGTCCGCGAATATGAACCGCGCGAGCATGCCCTGGAAGAATTCGCCAAGGACGGCGACTTCATGAAGACCCACTTCGTGACCAGGTTCACGGAGCCGGGTGCGCAGGTCAGCTTCTATCGCAACGGGGAATTTGTCGACTTCTGCCGCGGACCCCACGTGCCCTCGACCGGCCGCGTGAAAGCCGTCAAGCTCACCGCTCTCGCCGGCGCTTACTGGCTCGGCGACGAGAAAAATCCACAGCTCCAGCGCATCCACGGCACAGCATTCTTCTCGCAGAAGGATCTCGACGCGCACTTCGCGCGTCTCGAAGAAGCTGCCAAGCGCGACCATCGCGTCCTGGGCAAGCAGCTTGACCTGTTCAGCATCCAGGAACTGGCCGGTGCGGGACTCATCTTCTGGCATCCCAAGGGCGCCATCATTCGCAAGGTGATGGAAGACTGGATGCGCGATGAATGTCTGCGGCGCGGCTACCAGCTCGTCTTCACGCCGCACGTCATGCGCCGCGAGTTGTGGAAGGTGAGCGGCCATGAAGGCTTTTACTCCAGCAATATGTACACGCCGATGGAGCTGGACGATGCCGAGTACCGTCTGAAGCCGATGAACTGCCCCGGCCACATCCTCATCTACAAGAACTCGCCCAAGAGCTATCGCGATCTGCCGCAACGCTACGCCGAGTTGGGCAACGTGTATCGTTACGAGCGCTCGGGCACCATGCACGGCCTGTTGCGCGTGCGCGGCTTTACGCAGGACGATGCGCACATCTTCTGCACACCCGATCAGATCGAAGACGAAATGGACGCCTGCATCGACTTCGCCGAAGCAGTCCTCAAAACGTTCGGCTTTGCCGAGTACCGCGTCGAGCTCTCGGCCCACGACCCCGCCAAGGCCGGCGATTTTGTCGGCAAGGAGGAGGACTGGATCCGCGCCGAATCCGCCCTCGAACGCGTCCTCACCCGCCGCGGCCTCAATTACAAGACCATTCCCGGCGAAGGCGCCTTCTACGGCCCCAAAATCGACTTCAAACTGGTCGACATTCTCGGCCGCCTGTGGCAGCTTTCCACCGTGCAGTTCGACTTCAACTTGCCCGCACGCTTCGAACTCGAATATGTGGGTGAAGACGGCGAGCGGCATCAGCCCGTCATGGTTCACCGCGCGCTCTTTGGATCCATCGAGCGCTTCTTTGGCGTGCTCATCGAGCAATACGCCGGAGCATTTCCGCTGTGGCTCGCGCCCGTGCAGATCGGCCTGGTGCCCATCAGCGAACGCCACACGGCCTATGCGGAGAAAGTGGAAGCCGAGCTAAAAGCTGCGGGCTTCAGGGTCGAAACAGACGCGCGCAACGAAAAGATGAACGCCAAGATCCGCGACTTCGCCAACCAGAAGACGCCTTACATCCTTGTCTTTGGCGACAAGGAAGAGGCGGCCAGCGCGGTCAGCGTGCGCACGCGCGGCAAGGGCGACCAGGGTTCGATACCTCTGGCGGATTTCGTTGCCAAGGCCAAGGCTCTCGTGGCCGGCCAATCAACGGAACTTTAAAACGCGCGGCCATCGTTCCCCGGTTTCACCGATTCCAGCATGGAGACACCTGTGTTTACGATCGCCGGCATTCGTCAACTGCATCGCTGGACCCACTCCAGCCTCGGTCTGGTCCTGGACCATCTGGCTTCGCTCCCGGCCGGCGATTACACCAGGGAAGTCGCGGGCTTCGGTTTTCCCACGCTCCGCGCCCAGGTCGTTCACATCCTCAACTGCGAGGGATTCTGGGTGCACACACTGCAACAATCCCCATTCACCGACGAAGACCAGGCAAAGCGACCGGCGGTCTCCGATGCAAGAGAATTGGAGAGCAAAGTCTGCGCGAATACGCTCGCCTATCTCTCTGGCTTGACCGACGAGCAGTTGAACACCGAAACAGAATTGCATTTCCCCGACGGCGATATCACAACGCGCACCCCCGCGCTCATCCTCCATCACATGCTCACCCATGCCTTCCATCACAAGGGTCAGATCGTGGCTATGTGCCGCATCCTCGGCCATCCAGCGCCCGACACCGATCTCAACCGGTTTCATTAAAAAGGGCGCCCTGCCGCCGACAATGACTTTGTCGCCACAGTCGGGCCACCCATCGCGCCAGTCAAGCCGGCTCTAAGGCGCAAGCTGCACAGGCGGCTGCTTGGCCGTGGGAAGACTTACCCCAAGAATGCCTGCAACGGTCGGCGCAATCTGCCGCATGTCGATGACGCCCAGGTTGCGCCCGTGGGCCACGCCCTGTCCCAGGACAAAAAAGGAGGAGCGCATCTCTGGGAAAAGCGGCCAGAAACCATGGGTGCCATGCACCGTGGCGGCCTCAACCACCAGCGGACCCGAAACGGCCGCTCCCGCAACATATCCCTGCTTCATCACAATCAGATAAGCTGCGCCCGGAAAACCACCGCGTTCGGCGATCTGCCGTTCATCGAGAATCTGGTCAATGCCGTTGGCCGGATCACTCGCCAGCGTCGTCAGCAGGTGATACACCTGGTCCCGCGTGGCCGGGTCGGCCGGATCATGCAGATACACTGCCGTAACGCCGCCGCCCGACCAAAGCTGCGCTTTCCACGAGGTCACGACCGTGGTCTCGCCTTCATACCCGGAATGCTTGCCAAAGGTGACCAGGCCCTGAGCGAGAAATGGAATGTAGAAATTCACCGAGTGGGTCACATTGAGAAAGCCGTGATCGGACACAACGACGATCTTTGCCGCCGGATCATTCTTGAGCGCGGCCGCCATCAGGCGCGCCACCATCCCGTCGACAGCTTCCAGGGTCTTGTCGGCCTCGGGACTATAGATGCCGGTCTCGTGCTCTGACGCGTCCATCGCGCTCAGGTGGATGGTCATGAATCCCGGCTTCTTGTGCTCCAGGATATCGAGAGCAAAGCGGGTGCGAATCTCATCGCCCTTTTCAACCGATGTGTTGTTGCCCATCATGTAGGGCCCCAGGCGCTGCTCCATTTCCTCGAGCGCTCCATCGGGACGCGAAATCGCCACCATCAGGTAGCGATCCTGCGCATTCTCGCCGTCGCCCACCGAGGTTCCATGCCAGTATTCGGGAATCAGCGTATCGACGCTGGTCGCATTCACGCTCACCGGCCAGCTCACACTGGCCGTGCCGATGCCCGCCTGGTGCGCTGCATCCCAGAGCGTGGGCACCTTGATGCTTTCGGCATACCAGTTCCAGGCGCCAGAAAATTTCCGTTCCGGATCGAAGATCTGGTTATTCAAAATGCCGTGCTCCGCCGGCCACACGCCGGTGATCAGCGTGGTGTGGTTCGGATAGGTGACGGTCGGCAGCGACGGGATGACGCCTTCGGCGTACGTGCCCTCTGCAATAAAGCGGCGCAGCGTCGGAATGCGAAGACCATGCTCGTCGGCATGCGTCACGTACTCGGGCTTGAGCCCGTCAATGGAAATCATCAAAACCGGCGCCGCCCATACAGACGCAGCTGCCAGAACGAGGGTCAGCACAAGGGTGGCGCGGAGAAGGATGCCGCGAGTCGTAGCAGTCATGGCACTAGTAAACAGGGAGAAGCGGCAATTTCATATGAGTGCAATATGAAATTGGGTCTGCTTGGCAGTCTTCGTATCGACTCACGCCCGGTTCCTCAGTTCCGGGTACCACGTGTAAATGAGCCGCTGATCCTCCGCGCTCAACTGCCCCAGCCGGACCGGCTTATCCTGCGGCCGCGTGCCCTTTTGATTGAGCACATTCATCAGGCTCCACTCCCGCTCGAGCGTCCGAGGCTCCTCTGCATGCAGATCGTAGCGCGTAAAGTCGATCGCCATCGCCGGTGAGTTCGTCGTCCAGTCGTGCAACAGCGCCAGTCGAAACTCGCGATTCATGAACCACTCGATCTCCAGATTCTTCTCCGATCCCGGCGCGCCTGTGCCTTTCGCATCGAATCGGTAATTCAACGCGGCATTGTTGCGAAACTGCTTCCGCCAGGCGAGCCCAAACGCACCCTCCGTCATCACCTGTGTATCGGGCCAGCGCTCGTGCACCGCCTGCAGCCACCATGTCAGATCCTCATCGTGACCAATCGACACTTCCCAGATTGCCGTCACCCAGCCAAACCCGTTCAGCGCGTGACCGCGATCGAAGTGCATCGCCGTGGTATCGATCATTTCTTTCCGTCCGACCACAGCTCCCAGGTTGCCGACCGTTTCAATTGGCCCCACGCCCATGCGGCTGTTGAAGCCGCCTTCAAACCCGTTGCGCCGCGCCGACAGAAAATCGCAGGTCCATCCGTCAAGGCATACGCAATCCACGAAGTCCGCTGCACCCTGCGCAGGCTTCAGATAGTGCTCGCGGCTCGGGTAATAGGGATAGCAGATGCCTCCATCGCCATCGCCGTTATCGATGCTGTGCTGGCTCCAGATCTGGCCCTGGCACACGTGGATGCCCTCGTCCGCGGCGAGCAGCCGCTGATTCTCCGCGTCCATGAAGCCGGCGACGATGCACTCTGGCCGATAGCCTCCGCCCACCATGCTCGAGATCATGCCCAGCGCATCGTGCATGGTCTGCCGGATGTGCTCGCGCGTGTCGTACATCGGCGCAAAATAGCCGCCGGGAATAAAGGTGATCTCGTCTCCATAACGATCGTGATAGTCCGCCAGAAGTCTGCGCGCTTCCTGGTATTCCTTGCGCTGGTCGCGCAACGCCAGCCAGCTGACAGCCCACGTCATTTTTCCGTCCGGGCATCCGCGGGCAAAAGCGTCACGCCGCGATCGAATCCGCTCAGGCCGATTGTCGGTGGCTTCGTCTTCGCCAATGTTGCGCGTGGGCGTGACTTCAATCTGGTTCACCCGCACAACTGAAACGTGCGTCAGATATCTGCCCGGCCATTGCTTCGCCGGCACAGCCGCGCGAACCGGTCCAGCCAGCGCAAGCGCCGCCGTTGAAGCCGCCGCATTGCCGATGAATTTCCGCCGGCTCCAATCTCTCATTACTCGCCTCATGGTGCACCGTTGTCTTTCGCGGGACGGGTTTTCACGCCGGCTGTTGCATTGCTACGCGTTGATGGCCATGCCTTCAACAGCTGCGTAGGCATCCAGCATCGCCTCCGACAGCGTCGGATGTGCGTGGATCATGAACATCAGCTCGTCCACCGTGCCTTCCAGTTCCATCACGGCCACCGCTTCGGCAATCAGTTCCGTTGCCTGCGGACCAATGATGTGCACGCCAAGCACTTCACCATATTTGGCGTCCGCCACAATCTTCACAAAGCCATCGTGGCTGTCCACAATGCTCGCTTTGGAATTACCGGCGAAGGGAAACTTGCCCACTTTCACTTCGTGGCCCTTTTCCTTCGCCTGCGCTTCTGTCAGGCCCGCCGATCCAATTTGCGGTTCGCAGTAAGTGCAGGCAGGAATGCGGTCGCGCCGCACCGGGCGGAACGTGCGTCCGGCAATCTTCGTTACAGCGACGATGCCGCTCATGCTGCCCACATGCGCCAGCTGCGGAAAGCCCGCAACAATATCGCCCACGGCATAGATACCCGGCTCCGCCGTCTGCTGCGCTTCATTCACTTTCACAAAGCCGCGGTCGAGCTCGATCTTTGTCTTCTCAATGCCCACGCCGTCGGTGCGGGGCGCGCGTCCCACCGCAACCAGCACCTTGTCCGCTTCTTTCTCCACAGACTTGCCGTTCGCGCCGGTCCACGTCACCTTGACGCCCGCCGTGGTCTTCTCAATCTTTTCCACCTTTGCCCCGGTGTTGATGTCGATGCCGCGCTTTTTGAAGAGACGTGTGAGCTCTTTCGAAATCTCTTCGTCCTCTGCCGGCGCCACGCGCGGCAAAAACTCCACAATCGTCACCTCGGTGCCGAAGCTCGCAAAGATCGACGCAAACTCCAGCCCCACCGCGCCTGCGCCAATGACCACCAGCGATTTGGGCGGCTCAGCCAGCGACAGAATCTCGATATTCGTCAGAATGCTGTCATCGGGTTTGAGGCCGAAGATCATCTTCGCTTCAGACCCAGTGGCAAGAATCAGATTCTTCGCTTTCACTTCGGTCGCCTGGCCGCCGCTCAACTCCACGGTGTGTACGCCGTCTTTCGCCGGGCCGGTCAGCTTGCCGAATCCCGCAATCACCGTCACCTTGTTCTTCTTCATCAGAAAACCGAGGCCCTTGGTGTGTTTATCGACGATGGCAGTCTTGCGTTTCTGCACATTGGCCCAGTTGAGATTGCGTCCGTCCACGCCGTCAATGCCGTAGTCGGCGGCGTGCTTCAGGTGATCCCAGATCTCTGCGTTGAACAACAGCGCCTTGGTTGGAATGCAGCCCACGTGCAGACACGTTCCGCCCAGCACGCTGGCCGACTCGATGAGCGCGACCTTCAGGCCAAGTTGTCCTGCGCGAATGGCGGCTGTATATCCGGCCGGCCCGCTGCCAATGATCGCTACATCGTAAAGTGTGTCTGCCAAAGCGAACTCCGTTCCAGGGCGCTACTCAAAACGAATGGCGCCGCTTGCCAACGTTCAGTTTAATGGATGCCGCATTCGAGGCCGGCCTTTCCAGGTCGCGCGCAGACACGGGGTCAGACCACTTCCCCAACCAGTTCGATCGCTTGCGCCTGCGTGCCGGGGTCGTCTCCGAAACCCTCGATCCAGTGCACGTCGGGCTCGCGTCGGAACCACGTCAGCTGGCGCTTGGCAAAATTGCGATGCCCCTGCTGCGCGGCGCCAATCGCGCCTTCAATGCTCACGGTCCCTGCCAGGACGGCAAGTCCCTGCCGATAGCCCAGCGCATCGAGCGTCTTCACCGGACCATACCTCGCAAGCAATTCGCTCGTTTCATCGATAAGCCCTCCAGCAAACATCGCAGCGCAGCGCGCGTTCAGCCGTTCATAGAGCTTCGCACGCAGCGGATTGAGCCCGATGCGCAGCAGGCGAAAGCCCGTCAGCGGATCGTTCTTCGTTTCCGGCGCCTGAAGCACCTGCGACATGGGCTGCCGCGCCGCCAGGCACACCTCAAGCGCGCGAATCAGCTTCGGCGCATCGTTCGCATGAATGCGCGAAGCCGAATTGGCGTCAAGCCGCGTGAGCAGCCTGTGCAGCCACGCCGAACCGTGGCGCTCAGCGCTGCGGCGCAGGCGCTTGCGCAGATCTTCGTGCCGCGTCGGCCCGGCGAATAAGCCATCCGTCAGCGCGCGCAGATAGAGACCCGTTCCTCCCGTGACAATGGGCACCCGGCCACGCGCAACAATTTCGCGCAAAGCGGCCCGGGCGCGCCGGCTGTAGTCGCCTGCGGTGAACGCCTGGTCGGGATCGACGACATCGATAAGGTGATGGGGCAGGCGAGCGCGTTCCTCTCTTGAAGGCTTTGCGGTGCCCAGGTCCATGCCGCGATACACGGCAACGGAGTCGCAACTCACGATTTCTGCGCCAAAATGCTCGCCCAGCACAAGCGACAGCGCAGTTTTTCCGCTGCCCGTAGGGCCAAGCAGAAGAACGACGAGTGGATCACGGCTTTCTGGCGGATTGCGGCTTTCATCCAAAGGTTCGCTCGATGCCTTTGCGGCGAAGCCGCGGTTCGCCGTGCGCGCAGCACTCACAGCCGCCACCAGCCGGCAGGAAAGATCCACTTTGGATTGGTATGAAACAGCCACCAGGCGCAAATGGCCGCAGCGAGCAGCACGAGTCCGAAGGCCTGGTTGCGGCGGAAAGCATAGCGCTGAGCTTCGCGCCGTTCTTCAGCGGCTACTTGCTCGTGATGCGGCTTGATGCGGGTCTCAACCATGCGTTCACCGGACGCGACGCGAAGCCGCACCCCAGGCTTCAGTATAGGAGAGCGGAAACTACGGGTAGGATTGGTGACGCGCCCGCCCCCCAGACAAACTTTTTCAAGAATCTCGCCTCGCCGCCACTCATCTTATTCTCAGCAGTTGCGAATTGCCGTTTGACTTCACCCGGCTCGATTGCCGACCATAACCTCTCAGAGGATCAAACAGCACAATGAAGGTTCTTATTCTTGGGGCGGGCGGCCGCGAACATGCGCTCGCCTGGGCCGTGAAGCGCAACCGGCGCGTGACCGAAGTTGTCTGCGCGCCCGGGAATGGCGGCATTGGACAGGGGTCGCGCTGCGTTCCAGTGGACCTTAAAGATCTCGACGCCATGGTGCGCCTCGTGGAAACGGAACAGCCAGGCCTCACGATCGTCGGCCCTGAATTGCCGCTCTCGCTCGGCATCGTAGACGCATTGCAGGCCCGCGGCCTGCGCGTCTTCGGCCCCACCAGGGCTGCCGCGCAACTTGAAGCCAGCAAGGCCTTCGCCAAGCAGTTCATGAAGCGCCACCACATTCCCACCGCCAACTACGCAGTCTGCACCAACGCGGCGGAGCTCGATCAGGCCATCGGCTACTTTCATCCGCCCATCGTCGTCAAAGCCGACGGGCTCGCCGCCGGTAAAGGCGTCATCATCTGCGAGTCGCGCGCGATTGCTCTTGAAGCCGCCCGCGGCCTGTTTGACGGCTCTCTGCTCGGCGAGGCTTCGCGCCAGATCGTCCTCGAAGAGTTCCTGCAAGGCGAGGAGATCAGCTTTCTCTGCTTGAGTGACGGCAAAACAGTGGCTCCGCTCGCTGCTGCGCAGGATCATAAGCGCATTGGCGAGGGCGACGCCGGACTCAACACGGGAGGCATGGGCGTCTACTCCACCGATGACCTGCTTGAACCCCACATGGTCGATTGGATTCTCAACCATATTGCCGAGCCCACCGTACGCGGCATGGCCGAAGAGGGCACTCCGTTCGTCGGCGTTCTCTATTGCGGGCTGATGATGACGCCGCGCGGACCAGAAGTCCTCGAATACAACGCGCGCTTTGGCGATCCGGAAACGCAGGCGATTCTCTTGCGTCTGGAAAGCGACCTGGTCGACGCGCTCGAGGCTTGCCTCGACGGCACACTGGCTGAAACGCCGCTTCGCTGGACCCCGGGAGCCTCGGCGTGTGTCGTGGCCAGTTCTGCCGGCTATCCAGGCAGTTACAAGACGGGCTTTCCTATCCACGGACTCAGCATGGCGGCTCAGGTTCCCGGCGTTGAGGTGTTCCACTCCGGCACGGCGCGCGTGGGCAGCCAGATTGTCACCAGCGGTGGCCGCGTGCTCGGCGTTACCGCGCTGGGCGATTCACTGCAGGAAGCACTTTCGCGCGCTTACCAGGCCATTGCTGAAATCGAGTTTGAAGGCATCTACTACCGCCGCGATATCGGTCATCGTGCGCTTGCGAGGAAGGTATGACAGCAGGCCTCACATTCGTGGAGCTCCTTGGCTGGGATCAGGAAACCTCCAGCTTCTGGAAGTCGCATCTTAGCGAAAATCCGCATTTGCTGGAGCTGCCCTGCAGCATCGGCGGCGCCGAAAGCGTGCAAGCCCTCGTCCGCCATATTTGGGGCGCACAGCTGCGCTGGGCCGAGCGTCTTGCCGGCCTGCCGGAAACGCCTAAAGAAGCGGTCCCCGATGGCCCTCTCGATGTGCTTTACGCTGTGCACGTGCGTGCCGCTGCGATTTACCGCGATCTGCTCGCCGGTCCCGAAGCAAGCTGGGACGGCGATTACACGTTGCATGTGCATTGGATTCCCGGCGGCCAGGTCACCTTGTCGCGCCGCAAAGTCATGGGCCACGCGTTGTTGCATAGCCAGCGGCACTGGGCGCAACTTGCCACGCTCCTGCGCGTCGCAGGATATCCCTCAGAGTTTCGGGGCGATCTGCTCTTCAGCTCTTCGCTTCGCTAGCCCGCTGCCGGCGGCAGAGCCTGCGACCCCATCTTCTGGAAGCAGGACCGGCACAGGACCGGACGCCCCTGCGTCGGCTTGAAGGGCACCGTTGTCGACTCGCCACACTCCGAACATGTGGTCCGCGTTTCCGCGCGCACACGCGATCCCCCGGAGCTCCGCTTGGCCTTGCATGCCTTGCAACGCTTCGGATCGTTCACAAATTGTTTGTCGTGGAAGAAAAGCTGCTCGCCCGCGGTGAAAACGAATTCAGAGCCGCAATCCACACATTTTAAGACTCGATCGGTGAACTCCATGACCGGCTTCCCCAAAGTACGGAGAAACGTCCCCTATCGGCCATGAACCTCACGGCTTGCCGGTCCCGTTTCCCTGTCTTCGTACGTCTTTCACAAAACAAGGGCCCGGACCGCAAATACCCCGCGCGGCAATTTAGAAGAGTCTCCCAACCGAGAGGAAGACTGAGTCTGCTCCCGCCTTGAACCCATGGGGACGGGAAAATTGAAATTGAGAATCGCGATGGCCAGTCCAATCTAGTCTGATCCTGCTCGACTACTAACCAGTGGACCGTTCCAGCCCTTGCTGAACCAGCACATCGCGACCGGGTAACTGCTGTTAGTCCTGCTCTTTACGAGCCTTCTTGCGATTCCGCTTGCGCGCTAATGCCGCTTTCACGCGGCGCTTCTCGCCAGGCTTCAGGTAGTAGGAGTGACGCTTGACTTCCTTAATGATGTCCTCCTGCTGAACCTTCCGCTTAAACCGGCGCAGCGCGTTTTCGAGCGGTTCGCCTTCCTGTACACGAACCTCTGCCAAAACTGTCCCACCTCCAAACCTGCCTATGGGCTCTCTTATGATACTGGAAATCCTTTGGTTTTGCTGGAGATGACCCAGTGTTTATTTATTAACAAGTCAATAGCTTTCGACGCAAGTCCATTTTTTCCCATCGCTTTCCCGGGCCCGTTTTTGTCTCCGCGGCCCAACCCGGCATTTGCTCTAAACTTCTCAGGAGGCGCCGAATCCATGATCCGCAAATACCAGGGGCACATCCCTAAAATCCCCGCCAGCTGCTATATCGATCCCTCGGCCCAAATCCTCGGCGACGTCGTTTTGGGAGAGAATTCCTCGGTCTGGATGAATGCAGTCCTGCGCGGCGACGTGCATTCCATCCGGGTCGGCTCCAATTCCAATGTCCAGGACTGTGCCGTGCTCCATGGCCAGCGCAATCTCTATCGCGTCCAGGTTGGTGACTGGGTGACCATCGGCCATAACGCCACCGTCCACGGCTGCATCGTCGAAGACGAGTGCCTCATCGGCATCGGTGCCCGCGTGCTGAATAACTGTCGCATCGGCGGCGGATCCATCATCGCCGCTGGAGCTGTCGTTCCTGAACAAACGGTTGTGCCGCCGCGCACCCTCTGGGCGGGCGTACCCGCCAAGCAGCGCCGCGAGTTGAGCGACACAGACCGCAAGCTCATCCTCGAGTACGCGCAGAATTATCTCGATTACGTGAAGATCTACCTGAGCGAAACAGCCTAGCGCATTTCAGGTTCGCGCAAACAACAGGAGCGCAGCTCTCGCCGCGCCCCGCTCATCTCAGCTTCATCCGCTCTTCGCAACTCCGTCACACCGGCAACGGATTGCGTTCAACAAATTGCCGCTGGTGCCAGTAGGGATAGATCGGCGTCTTCTCGCTGGCCTTGTCCAGCTGCGCCACCTGGTCCGCCGACAAATTCCAGCCAACCGCGCCAAGGTTCTGCTTCAGCTGCTCCTCATTGCGCGCACCCACAATGATCGACGACACCGTAGGCCTTTGCAGCAGCCAATTCAGCGCCACCTGCGGCACGGTCTTGCCTGTCTCTGCTGCCACCGCATCCAGCGCGTCCACCACCTTGTAAAGATATTCGTCCTCAACCTGTGGACCCATTTCGCTTGTCTTGTGCAGCCGGCTCGTCTCCGGCAACGGCTTCCCGCGGCGAATCTTCCCCGTCAATCTGCCCCAGCCCAGCGGACTCCACACCAGCGCGCCCACCTTCTTATCCAGCCCCAGCGGCATTAGCTCCCACTCGTACTCGCGCCCAACCAGCGAGTAGTAGACCTGGTGCGCCACAAACGGCGTCCATCCATAGCGCTCCGCCACCGCCAGCGACTTCATCAAGTGCCATCCCGAAAAATTCGACGCAGCGATATACCGCACCTTGCCTTCGCGCACAAATTTGTTCAGCGTGTCCTGCACTTCTTCAATCGGCGTCAGCGCGTCGAATCCGTGCAGATGGTAGATGTCCACATAATCCGTGCCAAGCCTGCGCAGGCTGTCTTCGATCTGGCGGCGCAAGTGATAGCGCGAGGACCCCAGGTCGTTCGGCCCGTCGCCCATGCGAAACGTAGCCTTGGTCGAAATCAAGACGCGGTCGCGTTTGCCTTCGAGCGCCTTGCCCAGCACTTCCTCTGACCGGCCCTTGGAGTAGATATTTGCCGTGTCAAACAGCGTCACCCCTGCATCCAGACAGATGTCGACAATGCGCTTGGCCTGCGCCACATCCGCCGTTGCACCCCATGCGTCAAAAAATTCATCGCCGCCGCCAAACGTGCCGGCGCCAAAACTCAAAACGGGAACCTTGAGGCCCGAGCCTCCCAAAATTCGATAGTCCATGCCCCTAAGAATGCGCGAGCGCAAGACAGGTTGCAAGAATACTCCGCATTGAAGTGCGCTCGAATGCCGCACTTCGAGACGTTCAGAAGTGTCACGCGAATCCGTTGCTTCAGGTATGAGAAGGAGCAAGAGTCTTTCGGCCCTTGATCAGATTCGCTCAGCGGCTCGTGTCTGCGACAGCTCCCGATCCGTGAAAAAGATGCCGATTCACGTCAGGCCAGAATTCCTTGACGACGAACGAAGCTGCATCAATCGCCACGTCCAGTCCCCACTCTGTCCCGGTATTCCCAAGGCTGCGCTCCCGCGTCGGGTAATACAGGCTCGACAATCCCGCCGAAGCGCCTGACCCGATCACTTCGCTGAAGTTGAACGACGCGTTGCCCGCATCGGTTCGCGTCACCACCGCGCGACTGAGCGCGTAGCCCGCGCGCTTGAAAAAGCTTCCGCGCCCCAGCGTGTAATAGCGAGTGTCTTCGCGCGAGATCACCGGCACCACGAACTCCACCATGTAGTTTTCGCTGGTCTGGTCTACCGCCGCATGCCAGAAGTAGCGTCCATAGCCCACGCCGCCCGTCCCAAACTCCGGCGTCGCATTCGTCTCCAGGGAATACAGCGCGAGCCCAGCCGGGATGACAACCGACGAGTAGTCAAACGAGTCGTTCGTCGCGTCCATGAACTTCTCTTTCACGGTCTGCGGCGGCAATTTCTCGTCCGTGCTCACCGCGCGAAAATTCGGGATGATCCCCAGAATGCGCTTGGTCTGCGGCGCACGGTCGCTCTGGCTCGTCGGCTGTGCGTTCACCGTCCCCGACGCCTGCGCCTGCTGCGACAAATCGAGATCCGCAGCACTCGCCGACTCGTAATTTGCGACCTGGGCCGCATCGGGCACCGAGGGCAGATCGGCGTTCACGACCGCCTGCCCCATGCAGCCAGCCCCGGCGACGGACAGACAAAGGATGGATAAGAGTCTTGGAATCATATGCTTATAAGGAAACAAAAACGGCCCCGTATCAAATCAAAATCAGCTACGGCAATCCACCCACCGCGGCTCTACCCTATTCGACACACAAAACGCCAAAACGAAGCAGATCTCCGGCTGGAATGACCAAATCTTCATTCCGGCCCCGCCCAATCCGCGCGGAATCCTCGTTGTGGCTCAATCGCTTAGATGCTAGACTCGACCCACTTCTTCGCTGTCGTTTCCGGGCCATCCAGGGCTTCTTTTCATCCCCAACGAGGTATCCTTCATGGCTTCGTCCGCGCACACCACCGCTCCCGGTGCCCACCTCAGCATTGCCGGCCGCAATGGCCTCGTCGACAAATACTTCTACTTCGCCATGTCGCTGCTCTTCGCTGCGATTGTGGTTTGGGGTTTCAGCCAGACCGTCAATCAATTCTTCACGCCGACCCGCCACGGCCCCTGCTTCTCTGGATCCACGGCGCAGCCTTCTCGGGCTGGGTGGCCTTCTACATCGTTCAGTCCGGCCTGGTGCGCACCCGCAACGTCCAATGGCACCGCTTCCTCGGCTGGTTTGGCCTCGCGCTCGGCATTGCCATGGTTGGCCTCGGATTCGCTGTTTCCATCATCATGGGCAACTTCGACGCCGTGGTTCTGCACCTGCCCTCTCCCACGTTCTTGAGCGTGCCCTGGTTCGACATGACGGCCTTCGGAACCTGCCTGGGGCTTGCGATCTACTGGCGCAAAAAACCGGAACTCCATCGCCGCCTTCTGTTTCTTGCCAGCTGCTCCCTGCTCGATGCACCCTTTGGCCGCTTTTCCTTCCTCTTCAATAACAATCTCTTCTTCCCCTGCCTCGACGTGATCATGTTGCTGGGCGTCGGACGCGATCTTTTCGTCGACCGCCGCATCCACAAGGCCTATCGCGTCGCGCTTCCGCTCCTCTTCGCCGGACAAGCGCTGGCCGTGTATCTCTATGCAGCCGCTCCGGCGTGGTGGCTGGGGTTCACCAGGTCTGTCCTGGGAATCTGAGCTGGGCGCGAGGCGAAAGCTCCGATCTGGGATCGCGCAGTCCTCGGTCCATTTAAACTAGATGGGTTATGACCACATTGAAAGCTGTGCGGGGCACGCGCGACCTGCTGCCGCCCGAGACAGCGCTTTGGAACCGCATCGAAGCCACCGCCCGCGCCGTCTTCGCGCGCTACAACTTCGGCGAAATCCGCACCCCCGTCTTTGAAGACACCGCCCTCTTCGCCCGCGGCGTCGGCGAAGAAACCGACATCGTCTCCAAAGAGATGTACACGTGGGAGGACCGCGCTCGCGCACAGTCTGAGAAGCCGCAGTCCCTCACTCTCCGCCCCGAAAACACCGCCGGCGTCGTTCGCGCCTACATCGAACACAAGCTGGGCGAAACCGGCCAGCTCCAGAAGCTCTATTACATCGGTCCGCAGTTTCGTCGCGAGCGACCGCAGAAGGGCCGCTATCGCCAGTTCTCGCAGATCGGCGCCGAGGTTATCGGCCCGCCGTCCGCAGGCAGCGAGTCGCCCGTCCGCGACGCCGAAGTCCTCGAAATGCTGGCCACGCTTCTCGACGAGTTGGGCATCACAGGCTGGAATCTCGAAATCAACTCCGTCGGATCCTCTGCCGACCGCGAACGCTACAACAACACCCTGCGCGAAGCGCTCATTCCGCTCGCCCCCAAAATGTGCCCCGATTGCCAGCGCCGCGCCGTCACCAATCCGCTGCGCGTCCTCGACTGCAAGGTGCCGGAAGACCAGCCCATCATCGAAACGCTCCCCAAAATCGCCGATTCTCTCGACGATGCATCGAAGGCGCACTTTGCCGCTGTTCTCGCAGCCCTCGACGCGGCCGGTGTGCCTTACACGCGGAACCACCGTCTCGTCCGCGGCCTTGACTACTACACCCGCACCACCTTTGAGTTCACGCATGGCGGCCTGGGCGCGCAGAATGCCTTGCTCGGCGGCGGCCGCTACGACGGCCTCAGCGAGGCCATCGGCGGACCCAAAGCCCCCGGCATCGGCTTCGCCATGGGCGAAGACCGGCTCGTTTTGACTTTGCAGGCACTCAACCAAGGGGCTGCCCCACCGCAGGTGGACGCCTATATCGCGCCGCTGGGCGAGTCGCTCAATCCCGCTGCTCTGGCCCTGGCTCGCGAACTGCGTCGCGGCGGCCTCCATGTCGAGCTGGGAGACGGCTCGTTCCGCCTCAAGAAGTCTTTCGAAGCTGCCGACAAGACTGCCCGCCGCATCGTGATCCTCGGCGAAGACGAGCTCGCATCCGGTATCCTGACGGTGAAGGACTTCGCCTCAGGCACACAAACAAAAGTCCCCCGCGCGGAGCTGGCTGAATACCTAAAGAGATGATCCGAACCCCACTCGACTGACAGGGGATGGGCCAATGAATTTGAAGAGGATCGTTTCGCAGTATGCGTCGTTCTTCCTGTTGGCCGTTGTCTTCGAAGTACGTGGGATTTGGGAATATTCTCTTGCTCCGAATATCCGTCTCCTCCTCGTCGAATCACTGTTAGCACTCTCTTTTCTTGTGATCCCTTTTCCCCTGGAAGCGTTCTCGACCGGGCTGGAGAAGCTCATGAAGCGCAAGAAGATCATCGCGAGCGTACTCATCGTTCTTCTGGTCGGTTTTGTGGTCGCTGGTTCCTGGAGGCAGCATTCCGGGATATGGACGGTCCTGAACGCGTTTCTTGGACTGTTTCTCCTGCTTGTCGTCTGGAGAGACCGCATTTTTTCGAACAGTGAGGAGCGCTGGCAGGCCAAACGTGCGAAGACTCAGAACCTGCTCGCGAACCGGACTGCATTCGAGAAGAGTTGGCAACTGCGGATCAAAATCGTGGCCGGGATCTTTGCTCTGCTATTCGCTTTGGTTGCCGTGGTTTGCTGGAGAAACTATTCCAGTTCTTTTGTCGTATTGCCGATCCTTTTGGGATTGGGGATATTGGAATTGCCCTCTCTGATTCTTCTTCTCGCGAAGCAAACCCCCATGAGCAACGAGAAGTTCGAGCAAGAGCTGGCCAGAGCCAAGGCTCTCTACGAACGCACCGAAGCCCAGCACACCAAGTACGCTGCCCGCAGAGCCGGCCGCACAAAGCGGCTTGAGGAGCAAAAACAGGGACAGAGGGCGAGCAATCCTTCTGCATCGAGTTTCTACTTGTTTATCTATTGGTCGGTGATGCTTTGTGTTGACTTTCAGCGCTGGCATCCATTGAGAAAACCGGATTTGGTGTTTTGCGCGATACCTGCGTGGTTTTTGGTCCGAGCAATTTATTTCCTCTTTCGGCAACGAAATTCCCCCAAAGGGCCGAACGCCACGCTTGTACCGGGTTCCACAGCCGCTGGCCAGGAGTGACGCAAGCGCTCTAAGGACGCCTAAACCCCTTCCTTTACACTAAAGAGGAATGGCTCTCGACTTTTTAGGCAATCTTGAACGTACGCATATGTGCGGCGATCTGCGCGCCGCGCAGGCAGGCCAAAACGTAGTCCTCATGGGCTGGGTCAACCGACGTCGCGACCACGGCAACCTCATCTTTCTCGATGTCCGCGACCGCAGCGGCATCGCCCAGGTGGTCCTCGACAAGGAGCTGACCCCCGAAGGCCACCTCAAAGGCGAGCAGGTGCGTCCCGAATACGTCGTCGCCGCAGTCGGCAAAGTCCGCCTGCGCGACAAGGACGCCATCAATCCCAAGATGCCCACCGGCGAAATCGAGATTGAAGCCACCGAGCTGCGCATCCTCAACGACACGCGCCTCGCACCCTTTTCGCCCTCTGAAGAAGCCATTCAGAACGAAGAAGTCCGCCTCAAGCATCGCTACATTGACCTGCGCCGGGCCGAAATGCAGCGCAACTTCTGGCTGCGCCACGAAATTACGCAGGCCGTTCGCGAGAGTCTCTCCGGCCAGGGCTTCCTCGAGATCGAGACGCCCATCCTCACCAAGTCCACGCCCGAGGGCGCGCGCGATTTTCTTGTTCCCAGCCGCGTGCATCCCGGCGAGTTCTACGCGCTGCCGCAGTCGCCGCAGATCTTCAAGCAGATCCTTATGATCTCGGGCTTCGACCGCTACTTCCAGATCGCCCGCTGCTTCCGCGACGAAGACCAGCGCGCCGACCGCCAGCTCGAGTTCACGCAGGTCGATCTTGAAATGAGCTTTCCGCGCCGCGAATCCGTTTTCGCCGTCGTTGAAAAGTTCTGCGCCGCCGCATGGGCTGCCGCCGGCATGACCCTGCCCACTCCGTTTCCGCGCATCTCCTACGACGACGCAATGCGCCAGTACGGAAGCGACAAGCCCGATCTGCGCCTGCCCGGACTCACCGACGTGCGCTCCGCATTCACTCACGAAGCCCTGGCCACACTGCAGATCGACCCGGCGCTGCCCGTCGTCGCCTTGCGCATCCCCAAGGTCGGCGAACTCAGCCGCAAAGAACGCGAAGACAACCACCCCACCTTCGACAAAAAGAAGGGCGCAAAATTTATCGACGATTTCAAGCGCCTGGCCAAGAGCTTCCCAGACTCTGTCGCAAAAATTCTCGCGCTGACCGGCGCTGCTGAAGGAGACTTCGTCATCGTGGTCGCCGGCGATCCCGCGCATCACATCAAGGCCAGCGACACCAAGTTTCCCGGCCGGCTCTCCGAGCGCGAGATCAATGTCTACGCCGCTGTGGGCAACTTCCGCAACGAGCTCGCCAAAAAGTACGCTGACAAACACGGCGCCTTCCGCGTTACTGACGAAGCTGTCCAAACTGCCGATCCGCGCAGTGGCGACAAAGCGCTCGACGCCTCGGCCGCGTTTCATCCCATCTGGATCGTCGACTTCCCCATGTTCGAGTTCGACCTGGCCAGCGGCAAGTGGATGCCCGCGCATCACCCGTTCACCGCGCCCTATGAAGCCGACATGGCCAACCTGGTCAGCGATCCCGCCTCTGTGCGCGCCGATTGCTACGACCTCGCCATGAACGGCCTTGAGCTCGGCTCAGGCTCCATCCGCATTCACCGCAAAGATGTGCAGCAGCAGATCTTCGCCTCTCTCGGCATCAGCGATGATGAAGCGCGCAAGCGTTTTGGCTTCTTCCTTGACGCACTGGAGTACGGCACGCCTCCGCATGGCGGCATCGCGCTCGGCCTCGACAGGATCGTCATGTTGCTCACCGGCGCGCCCAGCCTGCGAGAAATCATCGCCTTCCCCAAGACAGCGAAGGCCATCGACCTGATGGCCGAAGCACCCACCACCGTCTCCGAGCAGCAATTGAAGGAACTGCACATCCGCGTCGCGCTGAAAAGCTAGACTTTCAATCCCCCAACTGGATTTTGAGGGATCTCGCAAGGCTCTCGAAGCATGCGGGGATCTGCGTGTTCCATTGTCCCCAGTCGTGTCCGCCGGGTTTTGTGTGGAACTCGTAAGCAAAGTTGCGTTGCTTGAGTAGTGCAGCGAAACGCAGGTTTGGATCGAGAAGCGGCTCCTGTTCGCCCGCAGTCAGATAAATGAACGGCGTCGTCTTCGGATCCACGCTTCGCACAAGCACAAACGGGTTGCGATCGGACCGCTCCTTGCTGCCTGTGGGACCGAAGATCGTTCGGAACTTCCACCATTGATCAATTCTGCGCATGTTGAAGTGGCGAAATGGAACGTCGATCGAAGGACTCAACGCACCAACAAAACCAAATAGTTCCGGATGCATGAGAGCATAGTCGACGGATGCAAACCCTCCCATCGAGATTCCAATCACCGCGCGTCCTTCCCGATCCCTTCTCGCAGGAAACCGGCCTTCCACATCTGCAATCAAGTCTTGGGTGATGTAATCCTCAAACCGGTTCTGCGGCGACTCCACTTCATTCATGTAATAGGACTCATCGCCTTCGGGCATCACGAGGATCAGTCCTGCCCTCGCGTACCGCGCAACATCCGACTCGTTCGACCAGTTACGGAAACCCTCCCCGCCGCCATGCAGCAGGTAGACGACCGGAAGTTGCTCGCCGGAGCGAAGGTTCTCAGGCAGAAATACGCGGTACGGCATGTTGCGTCCCAATGCCTTGCTGTAAAACAGCACATCCTGCATCTTCACGCCCGGTGCAAGTCGAGAATGGTCCGCTTGGTCCATCGGCTTGCGATGGCACGCGGCGAGACAGAGGATCAGGCAGAGAAAACGAAGGGTGACAAATCCAGGCGCAATGCGAGTCTTCAACGGAATCACCTGCCGGATCAACAATACCCGACTCAAGAGGGACAGTATTCGCCTTCAAAATGTCCGAAGGCCATCGACCTGATGGCCGAAGCGCCGACCACCGTCTCGGAGCAGCAATTAAAGGAACTGCACATCCGCGTCGCGCTGAAAAGCTAGCTTCGGCAAGCGACCCAGCCTCACAGCTTCAGAGAGGACACGTCGTCATTGTGCCGCTCCAATCTTGCGTGTGCCTCTTCGATTGCCTCGACGATCAGCAAGAGGGCAATGCCTGCCATCCACACAAAGTGCCCCACGAGAGGCGTCATGTTCAACTGGGAAATGACCACGGAACTTGCCGCAACGCCCGCTACGATGCCGATGCAGAGCACTCCACGAAGAAGCATAAGGCTGCTTCTCATGCTGAGGAAATAAGCGCCTACCAGAGGACTCGCAGACGCGCTTAGAAGGAAGATAAACGCATTCGGTGCCGCCTGTGCACCTGCCTTGGCCAAGCCCCCGATCCCGAGAATCGAGAAAAAAATCGTGCTGAAACAGCAGTTCCACCCGTACACGTCCATGCTGGGACTCTCATTAATATGGACTGCGGGTAGAAAGAACGCCACCGCAAAGAGGAACATCCCCATGATTCGCAGAACGCGCAAAGCTTTCATCCCCGCTCCAACTCCTGGAAGTGTGGGTGCGCCCTTCCTCAGTCCCCCGTCGTCTCCACCAGCTGCTCCTGCTCGGTGATCGATTCGGTATCGATCGACAGACAGCCGCCCAGCTCCGCAAAATCCTTGTCCCAGCGCGGCCGATCCTCGTCCACCAGCGCCGTCAACGCATAGGTCGAACTGCGCAGAATCTCATACCAGATGTTTTGCGCCTGCCACAGATTCAAATCGAAGGGCATTTCGTTCAACGTGCGTGCCAGGGTCAATGCGCGGTCCAGCGCCTCCAGCGATCCAGCGCTCAACTGCAGCTCTGCCATCGCGCGCTTCATGCGCCGGTCGGCAATGTAGCTCAGCGTTGCGGTCTCCAGCGGCACTTCGTCGGATTTCGCCAACTGCAGAAACGACCGCAGCATGGCCAGGTCAATCGGATCGCCTTCGAGCGCGCGTCGCAGCCCGGCATTAATCGCAAATCCGGCTGCCAGCGTGAGTGCCGGCGGTTTCGGCAATTCAGCCTGCGCCAGGTAGTGCAGCAGGCTGGCGTGATCTTCGTAAATGTTCGTCAGCGAGGTCTCAATATCGCGCAGCGTCGAATTTAGAATCAACTGCACAATGCGTCGCTGCTCATCCGTAAAGAGCGACGTCAGCGAGTAGTCCACATGCCCGTAGTAGCCGTCGAGCAGACGGATTACATCGGGAAAATCGGCCTTCTGCACCTGCTCTGCGGCCTGCTTCGCAAACGCCTCGAACTCCGCGGCATCCCCGGCCGCGTAGGCCTTCACCGCCGCTGTAATATTCTGGTCGCCGAAGTGAAGCACCGCAAAGCTGAAAGACTGTTGATCTCCCGTAATCGAACTGGCAATGTGTGCGCGTCCCAGCGCCAGCCGACCGCGCCCCGACGTGTAAATGTCATACGAGATGCGCTTCACGCGATAACAGAAAAGCTCCGTGTCCTCCGCAAACGACGAAAACACGCTGCTGATGGCGTAATGGGCAGTCACTTCTTCCAGTCCCAGCTCCATCGAGCGAATCTTGCCGTTGTAAATCTGCGCGCCATCGCCTTTTGCCGGCACATTCGACTTTGCCTCGGCCAGTCGCTTCACAAACGCAGGCTCAAGGCCCGCAGCTTTCTCGCCAAACACCTGCTGCGCCAGCTGCAGGACCCGTGCTGCATAGGCAATCACCTGTTCCGTCTCGATGCCCGAAATATCGTCGAAAAACCAGCCGCAGCTCGTGTACATGAGCTGCGCATGCCGCTGCATCTCCATCAGCTCCAACGCGCGCACGCGTTCGGCCATGCTCAGAACATGGTGTTGTTGCACGGCAAAAAACTTGTCGGTTGTTTCGGGCCGCCGGTCGAGGATCACCTGGATATACGCATCGCGCGCCGCCCACACATCGTGGAAAAGCTTGGCGCCGGCCTGCTCGGTCAGCGGAGCCAGCGCGTCCCGCAACTCGTCGAGTCCTTCGCGCAGCGGCGTGCGCCACTCCTGGTTCCATCCCGGCTTTCCACTGCTGCAGCCGCAATTCGAGCGCCAGCGTTCCACGCCATGCGCACAACTCCACGACGTATCATCCACAATCTCGCATTCGAATTCCGGCGGAAACTGCGCCAGATAGCTGCCATAGTTCGTCAGTCGTACCGTCTTGTCCTGCTCCAGCAAGCGAATTGCGTAGGCCAGCGCCATCTCGCCATGCTTGTGATGATGCCCGTACGATTCGCCGTCGGTGGCTACATGTTCGAGCTGGGGCTGCGTCCCGTCGGACTTCAACCCCGCTTTCAATCGCGCTGCGAAGCTCTCACCCGAATTCAACAACCCTTCAAACGCAATGGCGCGCGACGTCGGCCCATCGTAGAAATACACCGCAATCGACTTGCCTGATTTGAAGCGCATCAGATAGGGCCGTGAAGTGTCCACCGTCGCGCCCAGCGTGTCCACCCATTCCGCTTCCGTCTCCGGCGAGGACGATTTCAGGGGCCGTACCCGCCTGCATTGATGCGGCGCCAGCAGCGTGAACTTGATGCCGTTTTCCGCCAGCAGCTCCAGCGATTCCGTATCGGCTGCCGTCTCCGCCAGCCACATTCCCTCGGGCATCGCGCCATAGTGGTGTTGATAATCGGCAATGCCCCAGCGGATCTGCGTTTCCCGGTCCCGCTTGTTCGCCAACGGCATGATGATGTGGTTGTAAACCTGCGCCATCGCCGAGCTGTGTCCCTTGAATGCGCGCCGGCTGCGCCGTTCTCCATCCAGAATCGTGCGGTGCGTGCGCGGAGCATTTTCTTTCAGCCAGCTCAGCAGCGTCGGCCCAAAATTGAAACTCATGCGCGCATAGTTGTTCAAAATGCGCGTGATCTGATTCTTGTTATTTTGGATACGCGCCGCGCCGTTGGTCGCGTAACACTCAGCGCACACCCGCTCATTCCAGTCGTGATACGGCGCTGCACTGTCCTGCGTCTCCACCGTCTCCAGCCACGGGTTCTCGCGCGGCGGCTGGTAGAAGTGTCCATGAATGCAAATAAAGCGCTTATTCGAAGCCATTAAGAATCCGATCGCAGACTCGTCTGCTCAGCAAAATACGTCGCTTGTTGATTATTTCAGGCCCGGCCTGCAGGCTCAGTCGCGCGCGCCAGGTCGCAAGCGCGCCAAAGATACCAGGCGGCCACCGACCGAAACGGCGCCCAACGCCGCCCGCGACGGAAAAGAACATCGGGCTTGGGCAAATCAGCCGCTTCAATGGGCCGCGATTTCGGCAGCCGCATGAACGTCAGCGCGTAACCCTTGCGCACACCGTAGTCGGTCACCGGCAACACATCGGGCCGGCCCAGCCTGAAAATCAGCAGCATCTCCACCGTCCACGGACCAATGCCGCGCACTTCCGTGAGCCTCTCCACAATATCGGCATCCGGCATCTTCTTGATTGCCGCATTGCTCGGTACGATGCCTTCCAGCGTCTTGGCGGCTAGATCGCGCATCGCTTTGATCTTGTTGCCGGAAACACCGGCCGCACGCAGCGGATCGTCCGGCACTCCCAAAAGCTGCTCCGGCGTTGGATCGCCTCCAAAAAACTCGCGCACCCGTCGATGAATCGTTGCCGCCGCCTTGCCATGCAGCTGCTGATACAGAATCGACTCAACCAGCGACTCGAACGCCGAAGGCGCAGGATCGAGCCGCAACTTGAATTCGCCCACGCAGTCGATCAGAACGCCCAGCTTCGCGTCATTCTTCTTCAGATGCGCAATCGCTTCTGCCGGATCGTAGGGAAGTTTGCGCCGCCGGCCGTCGTGAATCATAGGGAATCAGTGTAACGTGTGCGAATCCACCGCATTCGAGCTTCCGCGGCGCGCCTCAACTCGATGCAACCTAGTACCATCTTGATGGAAACATAGGAGCAGACTGCACCATGAAGATGCGTCCCGGATCGCAAACCGGATTTCTGCTATGCGGCAAGGAATGGATCGAAGGCGAAGCATTTGAGGTGCACTCGCCCTGGGATCAGGGCCTGATCGGGCGCGTCACCATTGCCACCCGCGCCGACGCGCGCCAGGCTGTGCAGCACGCCGTGGCCAGTCTCCGCCGCACCCGCGCCCTCCCGCGTTGGAAGCGCCGCGAAATCCTTGAAGACATTGCCGGCGCGCTCATTGAGCAGCACGAACGCTTCGCTCAACTCATCGTCGCCGAAGCCGGCAAGCCCATTCGCCTCGCCCGCACTGAAGTCGACCGCGCCATCCTCACGTTCAAAACCGCTGCCGAAGAAGCAGTCCGGCTGGGCGGCGAAACCATCCCTCTCGACCTGACCGAAGGCAACGAAAATCGCTGGGGCCTCGTGCAGCGTTTTCCTGTGGGACCGGTTCTCGCCATCACGCCCTTCAACTTTCCTCTCAACCTCGTCGCGCACAAAGTTGCTCCGGCGCTCGCTGCCGGGTGTCCGCTCATCCTCAAGCCTGCGCCGCAAACACCGTTCACCGCACTTGCTCTCGGCGAAGTCATCCTCAAAGCCGGCTGGCCCGAGGAGGCTCTTGCTGTCCTTACGCTCGCCAATGCTGACACCGCCTGGCTCGCCGAAAAAGAAGACCGCATCAAGTTCGTCAGTTTCACCGGCTCCGCTAAAGTCGGCTGGGATCTGAAGGCTCACTCCGGCCGCAAGCGCGTCCTGCTTGAGCTTGGCGGCAACGCCGCACTCATCATTCATGGCGACTGGCCCGATCTCGACGACGCCGCCCAGCGCACAGCCCACGCTGCCTTCGGCTACGCCGGGCAATCCTGCATCGGCGTGCAGCGCGTGTTTGTCGAACGCCGCATCTTCCAGACCTTCGTGTGGAAGCTCGTCGACGTCGCCGAGAAGATGGTCTCCGGCGATCCGGCCGACGAAGCTACTGAAGTGGGACCGCTCATCAGTGCAGCCGAGGCCGAGCGCATCGAAACATGGATCAAGGAAGCTGTCGCTGCCGGCGCCAAACTCGTCACCGGTGGCGAACGTACGGGTTCCGTTGTCGCGCCCGCCATTCTCACCGCCACGCAGCCCGGCATGAAACTTCGCGACGAAGAAGTCTTCGGCCCCGTGGTCGTTGTCGAACCCTACGAGGACTTTGAAGAAGCGCTTGCCGATGTCAACCACTCAAAATATGGATTGCAGGCAGGCCTGCTAACGCGCGATGCCGGCCGCATTCTCACTGCCTATCGCGAGCTCGAAGTCGGCGCGCTCATCGTCGGCGACACCCCCAACTGGCGCCTCGACCCCATGCCTTACGGCGGCGTCAAAGACTCCGGTCTTGGCCGCGAAGGCGTTCGCTCCGCGATTGAAGAAATGACCGAGCCCCGCATGCTTGTGATGGCCGGTCTCAGTTAGCGCTTGTCAAAAGGAAATCGCATGGACCTCGGACTCAAAGACAAACTCATCGTGGTTACCGGCGGCGGCGCCGGCATCGGCGCAGGCATCAGCCGCGCATGTCTTGCGGAAGGCGCTCGTGTCGTCGTGCTCGGTCGCCCCTCGCAAAACGTCAAGGACTTCATGACCGAAATGGAGTCAGCGCAGGCCGCGTGTCATTTCGTTCAGGCCCACCTTGAAGACACAGACCGCTGCAAAACAGCCATCGCCGAAATCGAGCAGGGCCACGGCGACATCTACGGCCTCGTCAACAACGCCGGAGTCAACGATGGCGTCGGACTCGAACGCGGCTCCGTCGAGGCCTTCACCGAGAGCCTCCGGAAAAATCTCACCCACTACTACGCCGTGGCTCACTACGCGCTTCCATCGCTCAAGCGAACCCAGGGCGCCATCGTCAACATCAGTTCCAAGGTCGCGCTCACGGGCCAGGGGAACACGTCGGGCTACGCCGCAAGCAAAGGTGCGCAGTTGGCGCTTACGCGCGAATGGGCCGCAGAGCTGCTGCCGCACAACATCCGCGTTAATGCCGTATTGCCTGCCGAAGTCATGACACCCCTCTATCGCCGTTGGCTCGACACGCTCGGCGATCCGAACGCCGAACTCAAGCGCATCACCGACAAGATTCCCCTCGGCCATCGCATGACGTTGTCCTCTGAAATCGCAGCCATGAGCGTCTTTTTGCTTTCGCCCACGCAATCCGCGCACACCACCGGGCAACACCTCATCGTGGACGGCGGCTATGTGCATCTGGATCGCGCGTTAACCTAGCTCGCGAAGACGCTCCGCATCCACGCCCGCTCAACCGCGACCGTTCGGTTCAGTTGTATGGATGATTTCTTTCCCTGCGATTCAGGTCCGGTAGACCGCCTTCAGCTTCTCCCGCGCTGCCCAAAGCCCGCCAGTGCACGCGCCGCACTCAGCCGCATTGCGATTGCCTGACGTCGCACCCTTTGCGGCAACGCCGGATCGATTCCACCGACTTTGTATTCTGCAAAGTCGGCCAACTCCACTACGATTCCTGCGCGCCTGAACCTGCTCCAGGCAGTCAAGCCGGGCCCGTGCAGCTTCAGCCGGACCGCGATTGCTTCCCACGACCGCCGATTGCGTACATGCATCTCCCCGAGCCAGAAACTCAGGCTCACCACCACCATCGCAAACGCAACGAACTGCAATTGCACCACGAACATACGTGTCTGCCTTGGTTAGGAGATACAGCGCAAAACCACTGGAAGCCGGGAGGTTGCTTGCAACTTAATTGGTGCTTACCCCTGGGTCAATGCCCCTTCCGTGTAAAAGGCAACGAATACCTGCCAGCGCGCCATCCCCGTGCATTCCGTCCGCATCGAAGTTCGACAGGTTATGCGTCGCTCCCGAGGCGACAGAATTGGAGAATCTTATGGCCACCCCCAAGAAATGTGCCAATCCCGCTTGTAGCTGCACCCCGCCTGACAACGCAAAATTCTGCAGCGCCCACTGCGAAGGCGTTGGCGACAAAACTGAGATCCTCTGCACATGCGGCCACGCCGGCTGCAGCCATTCCTGATCGAACCAAACTCAATGCATTCGCCGCTGACCTCGTATCTTCGCGGCTCGATCTAGTTCAGACCGCCTCCGCTCGCACCGGGGTTCTGCCTCTGCAGCCGCCTTACTATGGTGTGCAGAGGCATTCCCTTTCATGTTCACTCCCCAGCCCATCGGCTACATCCGCAGTCCTTACAAGGAGACATCCGCCATCCCCAAGGGCTTCGGCGTCAAGCATGTGGCCGAAGGCACCCTAGAAATCCTGCGCGAATTCGAGGAAGGCCTGCTCGATATCGAGGGCTTCTCGCATTTGTTTGTGCTCTGGGTCTTCGATCGCTCCGAAGGATTCGAACTCTCCGGCCCTACGCCCATCGACGGCTTGCCCCACGGCGTCTTCGCCACCCGATCGCCCCGTCGTCCCAATCCCATCGGACTGACCGTTGTCGAATTGCTTCACCGCCAGGACTCCTCGCTTTTCATACGCGGCGTCGACATGCTCGACGGCACTCCCATCCTGGACATCAAGCCCTACATGTCTTCCATTTCCGCGGACATCCTCCGTCGCGGCTGGCTCGATACTGCCGAAGCCTCCCGCAAACCCGCGAAATAACCCTTCATTCCCTCCTGCCTTGTCCGCCTTCCCTCGTTCGTCACATTCCTGTGGCGGTCCCACAGGGCCCTGTGCTATCTCTGTGGCCATACCACAGGGAGGCCGCATGTCGCCCGAAAAACTTGACCTGCTGCAAGGCACTCTCGATCTCATGGTCCTGCAGACCCTTGCCGTCATGGGTTCCATGCACGGCTACGGCATTGCGCGCCGCATTGAGCAGGTCAGCGCCGACGAAGTCCTGCTCAACCAGGGCACCATCTACGCTTCGCTCGTCCGCCTTGAACAGAGAGGCTGGATCTCCTCAAGCTGGGGCGTTTCCGGCAACAACCGCAAAGCCCGGTTCTATGCCATCACCAAAGGTGGCCGTCGCCAGCTTGCCGCCGATGCGCGCCATTGGGAACGCCTCACCGGCGTGATGGACCGCGTGCTCTCCATGGATACCGATGAGGAGCCCGCATGAGTCGTCTGCGCCGCGCTTTCGCGCGCATCGTTTCCTTTGTTTTCCGCAACCGGCAAGAAGCCAACTTTGAGGACGAGATGGCCGCGCATCTTGAAATGGCCATCGATGAAAACATCGAGCGCGGCATGTCGGTCGTTGAAGCCCGCCGCCAGGCTATGCTGCGCTTCGGCACACTCGATCAAGCTCGATACCACCATCGCGAAGCGAGGAGTTTCATGAGAGTCGATCTTCTGATGCAGGATCTGAAATATACCGTCCGCACGCTGCGCCGCGATCCCGGCTTCACCATCGTCGCCGTGCTCATCCTCGGTCTCGCCATCGGCGCCAATATCGCCGTCTTCAGCGTGGTCAACACCCTCATGCTTCGACCGCTGCCATTTCCCAGCGCGCAGCAGCTCGTCTGGATCGCGCCGCCTCCCGCCAAGTGCGGACTTTCCTGCGCGACCTATTCCACCGACGCTTACGACGAGTTCCGTATGTACACCCGTTCTTATCAGGACGTGACCGGCTACTTCGCCTTTTCCAGTCCCGGCAATCTCAGCCTCAAACTCGGCGGCGCGCCCATCCCCGCCACCAGCATCGACGTCATCGCCAACTTCTTCAACGTTCTCGGGGTCACGCCCGCCATGGGCCGCACCTTCACCCCGGACGACGCACGCAACGGTGCAGCCCCGGTCATTGTGCTGAGCAACGCGTGGTGGCGCCGGCAGTTCAATGCAGATCCCAGCATCATCGGCAAAGCATTCGATATGAATGGCCAGCAAACCACCGTCATCGGCGTGCTGCCCGCCGACTTTGACTTCGGCGCGGTGTTCTCTCCCGGCGCAAAAGTTGACGCCATCACACCGCTCAATCTCTACGGCCCTCCGCGCAACTGGGGCAACATCATCACCCTCATCGGCCGACTCAAGCCGGGCGTGTCCATGGGCCAGGCGGTTTCTGATGCTGAAGCCGCCGCGCCCCACATGTGCTGGAACAACAACAATCCAAATACGTGCGGCACCTACACTGGCGCCGTCGTTCCCGTCGCCTTGAAAGACTATGTCAGCGGAAAATTGCGCCGTGCGCTGGTCGTTCTCTGGTCCGCTGTGGCCATGATCCTGCTCATCGCCTGCGTCAATCTTTCCAACCTCCTCCTTGCCCGTGCCGCATCGCGTTCCAAGGAGTTTGCCATGCGCGGCGCGCTCGGTGCCGGTCGCGGCCGCATCATCCGCCAACTTCTCACCGAAAGCCTTGTGCTCTCTTCGGGAGGCGCGCTCGTAGGTCTTCTGCTCGCAGACCTGCTCGTTTCGTGGCTGGCGCACCAGGGCTCCGTTGCGCTGCCGCTCCTCGGCCTGCTCCAAATCGACCGCACAGCCCTTGCCTGGACCGTGCTGATCGCTGTGTCTTCTGCGGTTGTCTTCGGCTTCGTTCCAGGATTGCGCATGGCTGCCGGCAATCTCTATGAAGCCCTCAAAGATTCTGGCCCCGGCGCCGGCCTCGGTCGCAAGCACGAGCGCACTCGCTCCATTCTCGTCATTTCCGAGGTCGCTCTCGCCTGCATGCTCCTCGTGGGCGCAGGCCTACTGCTGCGCAGCTTTCTCCATGTACTCGATGTGGATCTCGGTTTCCAACCCGATCGCGCCGCGGCTATCAAAGTCGACTACAACGACAACGCGCCCACCAATGACGCCAGCGTCGAGAAGCGCACTGCCATCTTTCAGCAGGTGATTTCGCGCGTCAGCGCGATCCCGGGGGTCGAGGCGGCAGGCATCTCCGACTATCTGCCCCTGGATCGCAACCGCTCCTGGGGACTTCCGCTTCCCAAAGGCGTCAAGCCGCCGGAGAAACAGCCGGACGGTCCGCTCGTTTACGTCGTCACTCCCGGATACATTCGCGCCCTCGGCGCTCGCCTCAAAGGCCGCGACTTCACCTGGAACGATGGACCCCACAGCCAGCCGGTCGTCCTCATCGACTCCGGCTATGCCCACTACCTTGCCCAGCTCGCCAACTGGCACGACGACAACGTGGTCGGCCAGCTCCTCGACAATGGCCCAGGCCCGGGTCTCCGCATCGCCGGCGTCGTTGACACCGTCCGCGAAGAATCCACCGAAGCACCGACCGGCTGGCAGATCTACTACCCCATGACGCAAGCCACGCCTTCCGCCGCTGAACTGGTCGTCCGCACCCAGCTTCCCCCTGCCGCACTCGCCGGATCCGTTCTGCGCACCTTGCGCGACATCAATCCCAACCAGACCGCTGCCGAGTTCCGGCCCCTGCAGTTGCTCGTCGATCACGCCAACTCGCCGCGCCGCTTCTTCATGCTTCTGGTAGCCGCCTTTGCAACCCTGGGCCTCCTGCTCGCCGCGCTCGGCATCTACGGCGTCATCTCTTACACCGTCACACGCCAGACGCAGGAGATCGGCATCCGCATGGCCCTTGGAGCCACCGCGGCCATCGTGCAGCGCAAGGTTCTCGTCGGCACCGTGCGTCTTGCTCTGATTGGAGTGATTGTGGGCGCTGTGGCGTCGCTCTTCGCGGCAAAACTCATCGCCACGCTGCTCTTCGCAACCTCGCCCTGGGACTTGCCGACCTATTTGGGAATGGGTGCCCTGCTGATCGCCGTCGCAGCCATCTCGGGCTTTCTTCCGGCACGCAGAGCTTCGCGCGTCGATCCCATGGTCGCCCTGCGGTCCAATTGAACAGTATCGGGAAGAAAGCGAGCGCGGCACGTTGTGCGCCGCGCTTTTTCCTTTAGAGCGACTGCGCGATCTGCCGAATCGGATCGTCCTTCTCCACCGGCAGAATGGCGTGCAGCGGCAACATGCCGAACTCGCGGCGCATCGGCACCAGGCCAAGCCCCTGCAACACGGCAATGCTCTTTTCGTCGGCGTCTGAAACCGCTCCGAACTCAGGACGCTTGTAGTTGGTCCAGTTCGTGCTCAGATTCTCGGCTATCGTCGCCTGCGTCGAATCTTCGCTCGCAATCACGATCATCTTCAATAGCTCGATCTCGCGATCCGTCAGCTTCACCGCCGGAGGTCCGTTCCTCAGCTCCATGGCCAGCGTCGTCATGTGCCCGTCAAAGCTCGCCTTGATCCGCGTCCAGATGGCAAATCCCAGCCACGTCGGCGGCGCATCGTGCATGGGAATCACGCGGCGATGCAATTCGCCCACCAGCAACGGAATTCCATGCGTCAGCGCAAACATGTCCTGCACCTGCGGCTCGGCCAACTCGATCTTGTAGACATCGGCAAACCACGACCGCAATTGCTCCGAGGTCCAGCGGCGAATCGTCGCGACTTCATCCTGGCGCTTTTCTGTGTGCTGATCGAGGCTCCAGCGCAGCAAGTCGGCGCCGCCTGCCAGCAGCGGCAGGCTTTCCGCGCGCTCAATCTCCCGCAGCGCCTCGGAAGGCGACACAGGATTGAGCTCGTTGGCAGCTTTGTAATCGAGCTGCGCGCGAATACCGTACTTGGGGTGCAAAACCGGGTTCTGATCGCGGGGCACAAGCCAGTGCGAAACAGCCAGCAGCGCCCGCACCTTGCGCGATTTCCGCGGATTCCGCTTCGCGTCTTCCAGCAACCGCGAAAAGTCCAGCACCTCATCCGCTTCAAAGAAGCAGAGCTTGGCTTCCTTGGTCACCTTAGGCGCCGGCGTCACCACCGCAACCGGCTCCGCCACTGCGCTCGCCGTCTTGCTCACGGCGTTTGCTGCAGGCGCTGCGTCCGCGACCACAGCCGGCAGCGTCTCCGTCGCCACTGAAGAAGCAAAGCTCTCCAGGAAAGACCTTGAATCGCTTTCGGCCTTCGGCTTTTCTGCTGCGGCTGGCGCTGCGCTCAACGCGCTTCCACCTTCCGGCTCGGGCTCCGGCTCAGAAACCAGCGAGATCGGCGGTACCGCTTCTGGTCCGCGTGTCACTGAAGCAATCGCGTCATTCTCGCGTTTGCCCGTCGGCGGCGCGCCATCCTGCCAGCAATCAATTTCCAGCTGGCGCACAAAGTCATCGACCCGCGGGAAACTCGCCTTCAAAATTGCCAGATCGGGATCGTTGCTGCTGTCGTCCAGGCTGCAAGCCCACTGCAGCCAGCCCGTCGCCGCCGGTCCCGGTAAATCTGTCGGCACAGCCTGCGCCGAAATCTCCATCAGCTCCGTCACCGCCGCATCGCGCTGCCGCAGCCGCTCCTGCTTCGTCCGCTCGCGCCGATGCACCACCGTTCCGTTCGATAGCACCTGCGCCAGGTCCAGATAACGCTGTCTCTTCGCGGCAGCTTCATCGAGACGTCCAACCAGCGAATGAAGCTCATCCTTCGTGCGCCAGCTGGCCGCACTGTCTTCCGACAGAATCGCGTCCCGCAGATTCTGGCACACATCCAGAAGCTGATTCAAATCGGCCAGCGCTTCCGCGCGGTCCAGCTTCTGTCCTGCTTCCAGCAGGTCAATCTTGGCGCGCCAAACTCGGGCCTGTTCTGTAAGAGATTGAAGGGTATCCGTAACAATGCTGCTTCGATTTTGAACTAGTGGCGTTGCGCTCACGTTTATGCTCCAAGGCGGCACGAAGTCTATTTTCAGTGCAGTTATCGTAGCGTGATTGATGGGAGTGCCTGACGCATCGGAATCATGCCGTCTAGCACCCGGGTCACGTTACTTAAGTCCAGTGGCCGTTTTTGTCGGATTTTTGGGTCGAGCAGGACCCCTTAATTCGTACTGCTCTAAAACTTGTGCAAAGTCGTTCTAATGTTCTTTCTGCATCTTGCCCATTCAATATACATCGAAATCTTAGGCGGATTTCCTCGGAGGCCAAGGATGTCGAACGACCAGTTTTTCACGGCAACTGCACTGCATTCATGGAAGCAGGTCGTCGGCCGCTACAGCGACGGTATCGCGCCCCGCACCGACGAAGAACTCCAGAAGCGCGTTGCCCCCGGTAAAAACCGCCTTTACTACCTCCTCGGACACCTCACGGCCGTGCATGACCGCCTCTTCCCGCTCCTCGGCATCGGCGAACGCCTCCGTCCCGATCTCGACGCTGCCTTCATCTCCAACCCTGACGGCACATTGCCCGACCCGCTGTCGGGCGCCGAACTGAAAGCCCTGTGGAACGAGATCAATACCAAACTCACAGCGGCCCTCGAGCGCCTTACGCCCCAGCAGTGGCTCGAGAAACACACCGCCGTTTCCGACGAAGACTTCGCCAAAGACCCCACGCGCAATCGCCTCGCCGTGGTGCTCAGCCGAACCAACCACCTCTCCTATCACACGGGACAGGCCGTCCTCGCAAAGTAGTTCTCTCGGATCTCAGATCAATCTGAAAAATGACTTCCGACTGGACGCGCTGCTTTTCGCGCCGCTCCCTTGACTCGCTGACTCGGCAATCCCCCTCAGCGCTTGCCCGCATCCACCGTCGGCACCGGCCCTCCGCCAATAAAGAACGTGCACGCCGCGTGCTCGCATACATCCCTTTGCATCTTGATCCGCTCCAATTGCAAAAACTGGTCTGGGCTCAGTTGCATCGCTTCCCGGTAGGCATTATCGGCAGAAGCGCGGCTCTGCTCCGCCATCTTGCGCTGATCTTCGGCCAGTTTCGTCTGCTGCATCGTGATCGCCCTCTGTTCCTGCGCCGCCGTTTCAATTCGCTGGTTCTTGATCGCATCGGGAGGATTCACGCGTCCCACATTGATCGTCGTAAACACGATCGGTAGCCCCAGGCCTTTCACCAACTGAATCGCTGCGGTCGAAATCTCGTTTCCTACCGCATCCGCCGCTGTCTGCGAAATCGCCATCTCCTGCATGTCGCGCCGCTTCACGCTGTCGCGCACCGCCGTGCGCAGCGGCTGATCCATATTGCGGTCCCAGAATCCCCAGTTCCCCTCGCGATCCCGGTCCGCCCCAAACGCGCTCACCAGCTTCACCGCATCCACCACCTTGAACTGCGCCACCACGTGGAAGCTTACCGGCACGCCGCTGCTGGTCATCATGTCGTCGAATTCCATGTCCACGCGCTGCGGCTGCATGTTCACGTCGATGGCTTCGCTCGTGATCCAGCTATACGAGCGCCCCGTCGTCACAGGCACGGGATCTACGCCGCCGTGCCCAAACAACAGCGGCTTGTCCACCCACACCGCCTGGTGCCCCGCGTCCGGAGAAGCAACGCTGCACCCCGTCAGCAACGGCAATGTGAGCACACTAATCAAGGCACACAACAACACAGGACTTTTCATCAGGATCCCCCCGGCAACTCTGCTTGTGATGAGCGATTCAAGTATAGAACTCATCGAGCTGGGTGCACCTGCATGGTTTTTGTGCAGGTTGACCGCGGCCCCGGAAAGAGCCGCACCCCCATCAACGCCTCATCCCCAACTCATCTCCGCCTCATGGATCAGAAAAGCTTTCTGCGGCACACTCGTTTCATCACAGGGCGCGAGGCAATCGCAAGCGCCGATCTCAAACCGGAGGAACTCCCATGAAGCGCACAGTCACCCTTGCCCTCGCAGCCTTCATCGTCACGCTCACCCTGGCCGTGAGCCCCAAACCAGCATCCGCGGCTTGCGACATCTTCCTGCAGATTGATCGCGTCGCCAGGCCGGCTTCCTGCGGAGCCCCCCCACCGCCGCCGCCACCTCCTCCGCCCCCGCCAAAGCGCGTCTCCTTCTCCCCAAGCTCCGTGACGTCCGGCGTCCTTTGGACCGTCCTGTCCTTGCTAATCCGGTAGGCGTCCAGACCGGCTGCGGCTCTTTCCTCGCAGCCTTCGTCCTCCGTCGCACCAAAAACCGCCGGATCTCGCATAAGTCTCATCGCCGCCCCGCATAACTCCCCTATCTCTTGGATTGAGGAGGGGAGTTACCCACGGTTTCTTCCTTGTCATCCGACCTGTAGTATTCTGGGGCCGCAAGAGGATCTCAGCTCTCTTCAACGGCAGAGGTGTCTATGCGTCGTCTCTCCTCTTGGGCCTTGTACGGTGCGGCCTTGTGTCTACTCGTTGCCACAAATGCCTTCGCGGGCAAGACGCCTGCCGATTTCCCGCTGCGCGTCCATATCTTTGGACATAACGGACATTCCCACTACTTCGACCGCACTCTCGCTGAAGTCGACGGAGAGGGACGCGCAAATCTCTACGAAAATGGAGAGCCCCGCGGGTTCGACTTTGGCTATCACTGCGGCGAGCGCCTGCGCAACTCCGTGGGATACGAAACCTACATGGCGCGCTGGAAGAAACCAGGCCGTGTCCTTGAGATCCTGCTCCCGGAACTCGGAGGCAAGCCCGGCGCCATGGAAAGTTGCGACTTGGAAGTGGCCATGAAAGACTCTGCCTACTACAAGCACGACGGGCTCATCAATGAAGAGCCGGTGCTGGTCTTCAAAGCCTGGATGACCAAGCACCAGTACGATCCAGAGCACGGGATGAACGAGCCTGTGCACGCGGAGCCCGAACCCGCGCCCAGCGGCGCAGCGGCGCAATAGCAAGCAGGCCATCCAAATCCTTTCCTGAAAAGTGCTCGCCCGCGACAGCGATCCAGGCGCACCGGATACGCTACGCCTGCCATCAACTCATCCACACCTCATCTCCGCCTCAGAGAAGCCGGCCCACTTCTCGTCCATACTCGCTTGGATTCATCGCCGCCGTCAGACAGACGGTGACGACTCCAGGAAAAGGGGGGTCTATGAATTTCAAGCAACAATTGGTCAGGAGAATCCCGGGGATGCGCTGGATCGCACCCGTGCTATCTCTCCTCTGCGCTCCGCTCTTTGCGCTCGCCGCAACCGCGGTGGTCGTGAACAGCGGCGCAATCAACTACTCCACCAACCAAGTCACGCTTACGGGAACCGGTTTCCAACCCGCGAAAGCTAAGCCAACCCTTTCTTTCAATGGCGCCGCATTGACGACGACAACGGTCTCCAACACGCAGATTGTGGCCACGCTGCCGACCGGGCTCACGCCAGGCACCTTCAGCCTGATCGTGACCAACAGCCAGGGAAACTCCGCTGATTTCGACATGACGTATGGCGCCACCGGAGTCCAGGGACCCGCAGGACCAGCCGGACCGCAGGGACCTGCAGGTGCCACCGGCGCCACGGGACCGCAGGGACCCAGAGGAATCACCGGCGCACCCGGAGCCTCGGGGCCTGCGGGTGCCAATGGCATTGGATTCACCTTCCTCAATGCCTACGATCCCTATGCGACCTACACGCTCAACGAAGTTGTCGCCTATCAGGGCTCGTCCTACATTGCCATCGTCCCCAATGGGCCCAATCCAAGCGGCCCCACGCCGAACCAGAACCCAAGCTGGAGTTTGTTGGCCGCCGCCGGATCCGCCGGTCCAACAGGCCCCCAGGGTCTACAGGGACCCCAAGGGCTCACCGGCGCTCAAGGTTCGCAGGGGATCATGGGAAATCCCGGCAGCATTGGACCCGCCGGACCAACCGGTCCGCAAGGTCCCACGGGCGGAGTCCTGTCGTATGCAGCGAATACCTTCACCAATCCCGGATGCATCTTCGCCTGCGACATCCAGCTCACGAGCGGCACATTTCAAAATGTACTTTCCATCACATTAGCGAATGTCGGAACGTACATCCTCAACGGGCAGGTATCCCTCGAAAACGGGGACGCATCCCACGCTGCCGCTGTCGAGTGCACGGCCTTCGACAGCTCCGGCGTCAGTCAAAACAGCACTTCGGTTTCGTACGGGATCGCCAATGCCTCGAACGATCTGAATCTTCCCGTTGGCGGTTCCTATGTCGCTCAGACTGCGCCGGTCACGCTCAATCTCGAATGCGAATATGGAGGCGACTCGGGAGCACCGGCGCCCGCCAATCTCACGGCACTTACCGGGGCCAGTTTCACCGCCATCCAGGTCAAATAGCTGCCGAAAGGGATCCAGCACGTCCCACAAGGACTCAAATCAGTGGGAAAGAACAGAACGGCCTGGCGGAAACGTCAGGCCGTCCTCTTTGCAACGGTTTGAATCGCCCACTCGGGCCCGGCAATCGATCGACCTTCCTGCTTCACGCCTTGGCGCTTTTCGTCACCATGCCAAACAGCATGCCCACCACCGCCAACGCCGCTGCGCCAAACAGCGCCGGAACCAGCCCCGCCACATGAAATCCCGGCACCAGATGCGAAGCCAGCAGGATCATCACCGCATTAATCACCAGCAAAAACAATCCCAGCGTCAGAATCGTCAGCGGGAACGTGAGGATCTTTAGCACGAATCCCAAGGTCGCGTTCAGTAGCCCGATGACCAGCGCCGCAATAATCGCATGCTCCAGCCCACGCACATAAAAGCCGGGCACAATCCGGGAAAGAAGAATCAACGTCAGCGCGCTCAACAACCAGTGCAGCAAATGCTTGATCATGTTCAAGTGCTCCTTGTCCTAGCCGGTTTACCCCGGCGTCCTTTAGTTGGATGCGCGCCGCAGAACTTCCACGCTCCCGCAAACTTGCGCGCCCCACCCCTCGCGCATTTTTATCACGCGAAGTCTCCTGCCAGCCACGATCAAGTTTGCAGGAACACTCCACCGCGCGCTCACCCCGACGCAGCCGCAGTTCAATAGAAACGCTTGAACAGCGCATCAAGAACCCATCCCGCAAGAAACCACTGCGCTGTCCCCAGGATTGCGAATGCCGCAAAGACTTCCAGGTTGCTCTGCAGGAGATTCTAGTATTCCAGTCGCGCCACCCTATAGAGTTCCGCCTTACGCGCCTCACGGGGCAAGCTCGACCAGCTCGCCCCGCAACTTCAACTGCAGCGCGCTTACTTTACCTGCGTCGCGGTCAGCGTTCCGTACCAGGTCGACACTGCTTCGACGCCAAAATACCGGCATACCAGGTACACTGCCGTCGGCCCAGTCACTGTGTAGTATCCGTTCAGAGGAAGCGTGACATACCCACCTCCCGATGGAATTGTCGTCATCGAATACGGCCCGGTCGGCAGTTCCGTGGCGCTTCCTGCCTGGTTGGTCGTATAGCACAGCACCGGCGTCACAGCAGTTGTGGGGCTTGCCAGCAGATTTTCCTGCCCCGTAATCAGGTAAGTCCCGGCATTGGGCAGCGTAATCGCATTCACGGTCCCAATGCTGCCCTGGGGAAGCGTGAGTGCGCTTGTCTGTGTCCTTGCCGCGAAGGCGTTTTGAGCGGCGGCATGATGGGGAAATGCCGCAAGGGTGAGGGCGACGATCGAAGCTGCGAGGGCGAGAGTGAATTTGCTTTTCATTTCAGATTCTCCTTTTTTGATTTGGCGCTTCAAACCTGCTTGCGCCATGTCATGAAAGGAGTCTGCAGCTGTTCTCTCGTGCGTTCAATGAGCCCGCACTGAGTTGGTCCTGAGTTCACTCGTTCCCGCAACTCATCCCAAACTCATCCGCTTTGAAAAGTATCCAAAACAAGATCGTCTTGCAGTCGAACGATTCAAAAACCGCGCCGTACCGAACCTTCTTGCAGTGATCCCCGTAGCCCGGTTCGCGCTCACGCAACTAGAGTTTCAGCCGTGGCGCTTTCTTCAGCATCCCTTCCCAGGGATCGTGCTGCAGGCGCTTCTTCCACGCAGCAAAATCCGCGACACGAAACACGGGCCGCGCACGCAACTTCAGCTCGGACCATTGCAAAGGCAATGCGACCGATACGCCTTCCCGTGCACGCGGAGAAAAAGGCGCAATCGCGGTGGCTCCTCGCTCGTTGCGCAGGTAATCGAGATAAATCTTCCCCTTGCGCGCGGACTTTGTCATGCGCGTCAAATAGAGCGCAGGATTGTCCGCCTCCATGGCAAGCACCATGCGATGCGCAAAATCCTTCACCGCAGCCCAATCGTGCTCCGGCCTCATCGGTGCGACGACATGCAGGCCTTTCCCGCCCGTTGTTTTCAAATACGGCTCGAGCCCCGCAGCTTTCATGCGCGCGCGCACTTCCATCGCAGCAGAAGCCAGCGTCTTCCAATCAATCGTCGCATCCGGATCAAGATCGATCACAAGGCGATCGGGTTTTTCCAGAGAATCATTCTTCGATCCCCATGCATGAATCTCCAGCACGCTCAGCTGCGCCAGCTCGATTAACGCTTTCGGCTGCGACAACGTGATATAGGGTTCAGGCTTGCCCGTTTTCTTGTCCTTGATCTCGACGCTTTCAACATCAGCCGGCATCGTTTCGTTTGCATGCTTCTGGAAGAAGCACGGCTTTCCGCTTCCATTCATGCAGCGCACAAGACTGACGGGCCGCCCCGCGATATGCGCCAGCATCTCTGCAGACACGGCCTCGTAGTAGTGAGCCAGCGCGTCTTTCGTCAGCCCAGTCTCCGCATCCAGCACTTTGTCCGGATGCGTGAGCCGAATCGGTAGGGAGCCCTCGGATTCTGAACTCAAAGACGTCCTTACGCGGCCAGCCGTCTTTGTTGGTTTCGACTCTCTCCCGGTCTCTCGCAAGGCTCGCTTCGGCTGCACCGGCTTCTCCTCTTCTCGCTGCACGGACTTTGCAGGCTTGTCTTCGCGCAGACCCTTGAACGCCGCTTGCCGCACGAGATTGTCCGCCGTCCAGTTGGAAAAGGAGACCTGCGCCACCAGTTTCGGCGTAACCCAATGCACACCGCGGCTCATTCCCGCCGGAACACTCGTGAATGGAGACGTCTTGCTGCGAAGATCCTCCAGCAGGTTCCGCATCCTGTGGTGCGTCTTTTGGGTGAATCCTGTGCCCGTGCGTCCGGCATACAAAAGTTTTCCATTTTTGTAATAACCGAGCAGCAAGGCCCCCACGCCGCGAATCCCATTCGAAGGAAGAGTGAATCCGCCGATTACGAACTCCTGCTCGCGATAACATTTCAGCTTCAGCCAGCCATTCCCGCGGCCCGAAACATATTTTCCCTGTGCCAGCTTCGAGATGATCCCCTCGGCGCCCAGCTTGCACGCACCCTCGAACACTGTCTTTCCGTCGCTGCCCAGGTGCTCGCTCATGCGGATCGCACCATCTCTGGGCAATCCAGACACCACGTCCTTCAAAATCTCTTTCCTCTCCACCAGCGGCAGGTTGCGCAGATTGTGGCCATCGAGGTGGAGCAGATCGAAGATAAAATACGTGAGCGGATACTTCGCGCCTTCTTGAAACGCCGCCTGGAGTTCGGCAAAACTTGAGTTGCCATCTCGCGTTAGCACCACAACCTCGCCGTCCAACAACGCGCTGCGCAACGGCAGGTCGCCCAGAGCCTCTGCAATCGGGCGCAAGCGCGCCGTCCAGTCCAAACCCGTTCGCGTTAAAAGTCGAACCGGCGAGCGCTCCCCCGTGTTTAACCGAGCTTGAATCCGGTACCCATCGAGCTTCAGCTCGTGCACCCACGCCTTGCCGTCGGGAGGCGAATCACCCACCGCCGCCAATTGCGGCGAAACGAATGCCGGCAGCGCTTCTTTCGGCAATCGGGCCAGCTTGCTTTTCCCGCTCGAGGTCAAACTGGACTTTGCAACCGATCGCCTTCCGGCCCTCGCCTGCGCCTTCTCTTCCTTCGACGGTTTACGTTCGCCGCCTGAACCGGCCCTTGAATCCCACACCCTCTCTTTCGCCTTGCCGATCGCATCCATGTCCCGTCGGCTCGCAACGCTGTTGGGGGCCTCGTCGGTAATCGGGGCATCGCTCGCGGACCGTTCCTCTCCATCCCGCTCCTTGATCAAAAGCCAGCTCGGCTTCGACTGGTTCGCAAACTTCCCACCCATGCGAACCAGCACCCACTGGCCATGCAGCTTTTTGCCATGGAGAATGAATTTGAGATTTCCTTTGCGGAGTCCCTCTGCCGCATCCCCGACCGGTTCCCACGTTCCCCGATCCCACAGCATCACTGTGCCGCCGCCGTATTGCCCCTGCGGAATGATCCCCTCAAAACCGCCATACTCCAGCGGATGATCTTCCACCTGAACCGCCAGCCGCTTGTCCCCGGGAAAATAACTCGGGCCCTTCGCGACAGCCCAGCTCTTCAGAACCCCGTCCCACTCCAGCCGGAAGTCGTAATGCAGGCGAGTGGCCGCGTGCTTTTGAATCACAAACGACAGTTTGCTTTGCTTGCTCCCAGACCCGCTCCCAGACCTGCCCGAAGGTCCGCTCCTCTTCGCTTCGCCGCTGGGCTCGGGAGTGACTCCAAAATCGCGCTTCGCCCGGTACTTTGCCAGTTGCCGCTTGGTCGTACCTTTCGCAGGTTTTGAGGCGCGTGTCGTCCGCTTGACCATGATTGCGCGCTCAAGCCGACTTGCGGCGCTTGTCGGTCCCACGCGGACGCATCAATTTGAGTCCCGACTTGCCGGCGCTCTCCTTCGCCGGCTTGCCGTCTGCGCGCACTACGGGCTTCTTCTTGCTCACCGGTTCGCCCACGCTGCGCCGCAGCGCATCCATCAAATTGATCACCTTGCCACGCGCCTCGCGATCCTGTTGCTTCGGAAGCGCCACATGCTTCAGCTTCGCATCGATCAGCTCGCGAAGCGCCGCTTCATAGTTATCAGTAAACTTTTCGGGCTTGAAGGTCGCCGACTTCTTCTCGATCAGCTCCTTGGCCAACGCCAGTTGATCGCGGTCGACCTTGTGTTCCTTGATGTCCGCAAAATATTCCGCCGCGCTGCGCAGCTCTGTCGAAAAGCGCAGCGTAAACGCCATCAGTCCGCGTAGCTTCTTGTCCGTCGGAGCCGTCACCGCAATCAGCCGTTCCCGTCCGCCCATCGCCACTTTGCCCAGCCCCACCTGTCCCGTTTCGGCAAGCGCCTCCCGCACCACGGCAAATGCGTCTTCCTGTGCCGGACTCTCCGGCAACACAAAATAAGGCTTTTCGAAGTAAGCGGGATCAACCTCATCAGCCGCGACAAACTGTTCGAGCTCAATCGTGTGCCGCGACTCGATCCTCAGCTCCTCAATCTCCGAGGGCTCCAGCTGAATATATTGGCCCTTGCTGTATTCATATCCTTTAACGATGTCGCTCTTTTCGACAGGCTCGTCGTCCCCGGCCGAGACCTTCTGGTGGCGGATGCGCTCTCCCGTTTGACGATCGATTTGATGAAATCGAATCTCGCTCTTCGCTTCGGTCGCCGGAACCAGGTTGATCCCAAACGACACGAGCGAGATCCGAAGCTGACCGGACCAGAATGGACGCGCCATGAGCTGCTCCCCTTTACCAGTCAGATTCCCAATAGGAAACAGGCGTTGCCTTTAGAAATCCTGCGGGCGCACCCCCAGGCCCGGAATCTTCTTCCTTCGTTCGCCTAGGCAGCCTCTTTGGCATCCACGTTCAGGCGCTCTGCAATGGCGCTCAAAGCCTGGTCCGCCTTGCTCTCCTCGGCGATCGTCTGCGACAAAAGTTCTGACGCCGCGCTATCCCCCAGAATCTGCGCAAACCGCCGCACTGCCCCATACGCCGCAATTTCAAAATGCTCAATCCGCTGCGCAGCGGCAATCAACGCCACGTCGCGAACCGCGTCATTCCGGGCGTCCAGAAGCATGTCTTCCGTTTCGTCAATCAGCGCATGCACCGACTTGCACTTCACCAGGTCGGCGGAACTCGTCTCTGCCGTCAAGATTTGCTTCAGCCGCAGAATCTGCGTCTCCGTCTCCCCTTTGTGCAGCTTCAATGTTTCTTTCAGCTCGCCATCTGTGGCGCTGTCGATCATGTCCAGGGTCGCAATGGCAATCTGCTCCTCAGCCGAGAGAAGCATCTGGAGTTGATTCAGGTAAAGGTCGCGGAGGTTCTTGAGGTGCTCAATCAGAAACTTCATGGTTTCGCTCCCAATCACAATGCCGAAAGCGCGGCTTGCTCTCCGCGCCTTCACAAGAGTTGTGATGCAGAGGTGCGATCCTTGGAGGTTCGCGCTCCCAAAAGTGCAACCAATTCCAGCCTCAAAGCACCCTAGTAGGTTGTCGCTGGGCAAGCCTGCATCCCTGCGGCCAGGAGGTGCCTGCATGATTCGGAAACTTAAGTCAGGGGAGTATCGCCTTTACTCGCGCAAGAAGAATCCCACTACAGGGAAAGCCCGCAATCTTGGAACGTTTTCAACCCTCGCGCAGGCAAAGCAACATGAGCGCGAAGTTCAATACTTTAAGAAACATTGAGCTCAAATGAATGGTCTGACGGATCGCGCATCCGTCAGACCTTTTTATCACCGTGTTGTATGTAGTCCGCGCTTAGGAGCTGGGCGTCGAGTGCTTGTCCGGCTTCACTTCCAGCTCGTTCACCACTTGCTGTACGTTGGGAACCTGCTTGGCCAGCGTGCTCACTTCCTTCTTCTGCATCGAGGTCTTCACGCTTCCTGTAATCACCAGTGTTCCGTTCTTCGCCGACGCGTGAATGCTCTGGTCGTTTAGATTCTCGTGAGCCTTGATCGCTGCTTTGAAGTTGTCCTCGAGACCTGAGTCCAGATTCGATGCGACAGCTCCCGCGTTTTGCGCGTCGGGCGGCCGTACGCCAATCTCGTTGGCGATTGTGTAGTCCGGTGCCGCTTGCTTCGCAAGAGTCTCCGCCTGCTGCTTCGCGTCGTCCGATGCTACGTTGCCGGTCAGCGTCATCACGCCCTTATCGCGATCCTGTGACACATCGACTGAACCGAGATTATTTGTTTTCAACGAATCGGTGACGGCGCCCTTTTCGTCCGGCTGGCCCTTCGCATGGCAACCTGCCACGACCATCGCACTGCCGAGAAGGATGGCACCGCCAAGTACGAAAGAACGTTGACTATAGTTCATTTTCATCGCATTCATCTCCTTGCTGTGCACGAGAGATGCACACCAATCACAACCAGCAACTCAGATGTCCCGCACACCAATCTGGTTGTTCCCCGTAACATTTAAGCTCACAAATCCAGCATTCCACCGTCGCGCAAGGCGCAGCTTGTCTACACTGCAGAGCAAGCAATTCGCTGCGCCCGAATCGGCGCAACTTGGCTCCGCTCGCCCGCCGAAGCAAATTTCGTCCGCGACGATTGTTCGCTCAGTAGACACAGCTCCTCATCGCAGCCGCGAATAGCGCCGCAGAACCGCGCTCTGCTTTTCTTAAGGGGTTTTGAAGAAGTTCGTGGCGGAGAAAACGCACTGCGACCGCAGCCGGCCGTCCCGGTCGCTTCCACTCGTTCACTCGCTGATCAGTCTTGCGGCTTTTTGTCCTTGATCTTTACCTTCGCGTCCCCGGTCTCTTTGCACTCATCCAGGCCGGTGGAATCCGCCAGGTTCGTCGTTCCCAGCGAATCATTCACAATATCTTCCGTCGGTTTCCCGTCATCTTCACAAGACGCAGGCTTGGGCATCTCAGGCTTCGTCTTCTCAACCACCAGTTTCTCTGTCATCGGGTCGCCCTCTCTTGCTTGGATGCCAAACGCAGCCATCCCGTCCGGCCTTCGACCTTACAAATCGAGCCAAGCCCCTCAGGACACATCGCTTTTCGCCTGCGCTGCCTTTCGAATAAAATTGAGCCAATGCTTCACGCACAGCGCTGCTCTCCGTACTGGGCCGCTTCTCCCATCCCGCGATCGCCTGCTCATCGGCCCACGCAGAAAACGGAGGCACTGCTGTGAAGCGTTCCTTGCTCTCGCGCCTCACCCCGCCCCTCGTTATCAGCTGGGTATGCGCCGCCGCTGCTCTCTTTTTGTTTGCCCGGCTTGCCGAGGAAATCCACGGCGGCGAGACCCGCCCTTTTGACGACGCCGTGCGTTCCTTCGTCCACGCTCACTCATCGGACGTTTTGACGTCCATCATGCGCGGTTTCACTATCCTTGGCTCTACCCCCTCCGTCACCCTGCTCGCCACCGCCGCTTGCCTCGCGCTCTGGTTCTTCGGACATTGGCGCCGATCCATCCTCATCGCCATCACCGCCATCGGCGCCAGCCTGCTCACCTGGGTGCTCAAGTTGAGCTTCCACCGCGCGCGCCCGCAGCCCTTCTTCGACACGAAACTTCCCGCGTCGTTCAGCTTTCCCAGCGGTCACGCCTTCATTTCTTTTTGCTTGTGTGGCGCGGCAGCAGCCCTGCTCACCGCAAATCAGCGCAGCCGCCCCATCCGCCTCGCCATCTGGACCATCGCGATGTCCATCGCTTTTGCGATCGGATATTCCCGCATTTATTTGGGGGTTCACTATCCTACGGATGTTCTCGCCGGCTACCTCGGCGCCACTGTGTGGGTTCTCGGCGTCGGCATCGCCTACCAGTCCTGGCGCAAAGCCCCGCCTTCTGAATCAGAATGAGCGATTGATCCAACTTGGTTGTGAACCCGAATTGCCCAGCCTTGGTCCTCACGGTCAGTGAGCCGCACGGCAACCGCGCCCGCCCCTGAATAATCTTCCAGGAACCGCGGGCATGACTGCGCCATTTACCTTTCACCATAGACAACTGCTCGGGTACAACTCATTCCCTGGCGGACGTGAAAGTCCTCAGAAGCATCCTGCCCATCGCCTGCAAAAAGAAACACCGGATTCGCTGCAAGCGCGTGCATCCAACGCGCCTTCGCTGCGCATTCCGCCTGACTCACTCCACATGAGTTTCAGATGAGTTGGATGAGTTGCGCAAATCATCCCCAACTCATTCCTGGCTCATTGAGTCATTTCCTCACCTGAAGCACACTCCTTGCATGACAGGCCAAACCCGGTCGTCAGGCACAAAAAAATTGCTCACAGAGACTCTTGCAACAAGCTGAACCAGCAACGAAAGGAGGCCGACAATGTTCATCGTTCTCGTTCCACCTGCGGTGTACCTGCTGCTCAAGCTCATCAATGGTCATTGATCGCAGGCATCAACCGAACCATCATCGTCGGCCCAGGCGCTGTTCCGCTAACCCGCTCAACGAGCGCCAATTCACTTCAGCCCCACCACACGCAGAACCAGATCTTGAGAAGAAAGGAGGCTAAAACAATGTTCCTTCCCATCGTCATCGCCGTTGCTCTCATTTTGCATAGCTGCGGCAAGTAAGTCGCCAGGTCAGGGCTGTCGACCACAAGCAGCATTGCTCCGAATCGGCGACGCTCCGCAAGCATCGCCAGCCCTGGCAACACCGCAAACCGTATTGGGCCGGCTCTGCCCCGCAGAGCTCAAGCTCACCAATAATCCACCGCAACCCAACACATCCACAAAGGAGGATGTTCCAAATGCCCAAACAGGTCGCGCAAAGAATCAGAAGCACTGAACTCAACAGCGCAATTCGATCCAGCGCCGCGCAAGTCAGGGGCCGCAGGGTCACATCGGCGCCATCTGACAATCGCAGATTCAGCTTGATCCCGATCTTTATCGGCTGGATCCTTCGCCCTAACGGCTGATCACTCAGCTCCGGAGAACTCCATGTCCACCCCAACTGAATCCGTTCAATACTCCTGCCCGAGCGCGCAACCGGAGATGCAAGGCGCGGTCGTACTCGGTGTCAGGCAACCTTCCGAGTCTGGTCCACAGATCGCTTATGTGGACCAGATGCTTCCCGTCACAAACGATCTGCTCGCCATCACCGGCTCCGTCAAGCCCACTGAAGTTCTTCGATTCGCCGCGCCCTGCCAGGCTGGAAAATGCCGGCACTTCAACGGTACCGATTGCCGCCTCGTCACACGAATCGTTCAAATTTTGCCCGCGGTGGTCGACACGCTTCCACCCTGCGCGCTTCGTGCAACATGCCGCTGGTTCGGGCAAGAAGGACGGCCCGCATGTTTCCGGTGCCCGCAAATTGTTTCTGAGGTGAGTGATCCGTCGCCCGATCTTCAGAGAGCAGCTGCCCCCGATTAGCCGGTGCTGTCTTCCATATCTGTTCAGGCTTCGCAACGAAAATGAAGAAAGGAGGTCGAAAATGGAGAGCCTTGTCCCCGTGGTCCTGGGTTGGTTAGCCGGCCATCTTACATTTTGGGTCTGATATTCGGTCCCGCGATACAACGGAGTGGCTGCAAACAATGCCACTCCGCATCCTTGCAGCCGCTTCACAACCCCATCGGCTGCACGCATTCTTCTCTGCCGGCGCCGGCGACACCCACAGGGGCATCGCCTGCTCCAGCTTCCTGCCTATTGCGACTCCGGCAGCGCAGCCGCCATCGCTTTCACCATGCTTCCATTCGCGTCGTCGTCTTTCACCGCCCACACATACGCTCCGCCAAGACCACCCGGCACCTTCACCTGGATGTACAGCATCTTCAGCACCGCCGTCGTCGGATCGTCATACGTGTAAAACGTCTCCGTCGACTTGTTGTAGAGCGTGACTGCAACCCGGCTCAGGTCGTAGTTCTTCGTGAACCCCGTCGCGGTCGACAACGTTCCATACGTCGCCACGCCATCCGTCGCCAGCACATCGCCTGCAGGAGAAATCGACGGCCCCGTCGAGCTCTGATACAGCCCGTGGTTGATATTCGGAACGCCCGCCCATCCCGCTCCATACAACGGCACGCCCATCGTGTACTTCTGCGGCGGTACCCCGGCTTTCAGATAGGCATTCACCGTATCGTCGATATCCAGGTCCTGCCCATACAGCGGATCCTGCCGGCTATCGAACAGCGGCGAAGCATGATTCGTCTGCGTATCCCATGATCCGGCGTAGTTGTATCCATCCACAGTGATGAAATCCACCTGTGCCGCTGCCTGCTTCAAATTGATGTTCACGTAGTTCTGCGAACCCGCCGGACCATCGAACGACATCACATACTTCTCGCCCGTCGTCTTGCTCAACGCATTCAGCTGCGTGCGGAACTCCTGCAAAAGCGCCGTAAAATTCTGCGTATCCGTCGCCGTCGGAAATTCCCAGTCAATGTTGAAGCCATCAAAGATTCCCGGCGCCGTGATGCCCGGCCCAAAGTTTCCCTGGATAAACATGCTGATACACGAAGAGGCCAACGCCTGTCTTCCTGCCGCCGTGCTTGCCGCTGTCGAAAAGGCCGCAGTGTTTGCCGCCGACGCTCCGCCAATCGACATCAGCACCTTCAACTGCGGATGAAGCTGCTTTAGCTGCTGCAGCGCTGCGAAGTTCCCATACAACGGTCCGGTGTACGCCGCGCCGCTCACGCTCGGCAGATACGGAGTCTGGTAGTCCGCCCAGCTGTCCGCAATCGCGCACTGCCCATTCGAGCCCACATTCGCAAACGCATACATCAGGTGCGTCAGCTTGCCCGCGACCCCGTTCTGCTGCATGTTGGCGATGTTGTAATTCGCCCCGTAGATACTCCATTCCTCGAAGTACCCTCCAAGAATCTTTGTGGGTGGGTGCTGCTGGCCAAGCAAGTTAAGCGTGGATGCGAACAACAGCAAGCCGGCCGCTGAGACGGTCTTGCCAGCCTTCAGGAAAGACTGCAGGTACATGGAACGCCCTCCGAACCATAGAAGATGGGTCGGGCAAAGTATGACCAGCCAAAGCAATCATGTCAATGAGTATTTTCCATGCAAATGATCAATTTCGGCCCATCGATCCCTCCATCCCTCCCGATCCACCTGCCAAATTGACCAAAAACTGGTGAAATCATCAATCCGAGAATCACCTGGCCCCTGCCCGCTCACACCTTCAAAAACAGCCGCCGGCGCGCCGACCGCCCGAACCTTTCCGCTCCTCTGCCCTCGAATCTGGTGACTTATCTCACCGACAACTCCGTCCCCCGCGCCTACTGTCGATCTGTCTGGCAAGAAGTGAAGTTCTGTATGCGCAGCATCCATCGAGCCGTGTTGTTTGCCCTGCTCGTTTCCCAAATCCGTCCGGCTCCCGCCGCCGCGCAACAACCCGTAGCCGACATCTTCATCCTTCGCTCCGCCGAACAGTTGCAGTCGCCCCATGTCGTCACCTACCGCGTCTTCGAGTGGACCGAAACCCGCGGCCGCTGGATCTTCCCCGACTTCGGCTACTACGACTCCGGCTACGGCAAAGATCAAATCTGGTTCACCGGCGCCGGCATGGACCTCATCCATACCCCTCGCTTCGATTGGTCGCAGGAGATCTACTTCTCGCAGGAAGCCGGTCCCCAGTCCACCAACAAACGTTCCCTCTGGCTCTGGCCTGTCATCGACGCGCAATGGTCCCCGCGCCTTCACGCGCAGATTGCCGCCTATCCCGTCATTCCTCTCGATGCCGCCGAGCACAAGGGCGTCGACGTCGATCGCGCCAAGCTTGAGTGGTCCTTCCACTCCCATTGGCTCGCAGGCGCCGGATACAGCGGAGGAAAATGCGACAACCCGACCTGGCAAAACGAACCATTCCTCACTGTCACGCGCAAAACGCATGGGGGCAACTTTGAGTTCTGGCTGCAACGCATCCACGGCGGAGCCCAGGCCCAGGTTCGATACATCCTCGTGAAAGACCGCGAGTAAAGGAGTCCCTCAGCGCTTCCGCTCTCTCACTTCTTTGCCTAGCAATTCGTATTGGTCCGATGCTATGTAGTCCACGCCCGCATCCATCGCTGCCTGCCAGCGCGTGCGCGCCGCATCCAGTGACCCGAAGTTGTACCCGTGAAACCATCCATTGCTGCTCAATTCGGCTTCGGTCGCCCCGTCCAGCGTATAAAACCGGATCCACAATCCATTCGCGTGGGCGCGTTCCACCAGAGCTCGCAGGCGCTGCGCTTTTGCTTCCGTCCACTCGCCCGCATGCGGCTGCCCCGCCGCCTCCACAACTTTCCACGGATTGTTCCACCACCGCCGATAATTCGTTGCCTTCTCTGAATCAATCTCCGCAGGCGTTCCCTCCGGATCCTTGTCGCCGCTGTGCACCGCGCCAAAGGCCAGCACTGGATCGCCGATCGCCAGCTCGTCGTAAAAGACTGTTTGCTGCGCGTCGCTCTCCCCTGTGAGTACAAGAATGGGCCGAACCGTGAGCGGCTCGACGACGTTCGCATCAGCCCCTTTCGATGCTTCGCTGATCCATGCCCGATACTTCAACAGCAGTGCGCGCACCGCCGCCAGATGCTCCGGCTTGTTGTCTTTGAAATCGAGATTCAGCGTGATCAGCGGCCAATCGCCATGGTTTCCCTCCGCCAACGCCTTCTCGACAATCGGCCGCACCTTGGCAAAAAAGTATTGCTCCATCACCGGCTCATCCCCGTTCAGGGGATCGCCATGCGTCACCACCGACCAGCTCTTTCCCGTCTTCGGATCGGTGTACCAGCCCAGGTCCTGCTCAATCGCCAGCGGAGTTCCCGCCGAGAGCGCGCGATCAATGCGGTTCGACCACCACTCCCCATACGGATAGCAGTTGTGCGCGTCCATCACTGAACGCGCCCCCGGCGTCGCCGCGTTCTTCGCCGCAAACCCCTGCGAGCCCGATGCCATCAGCAGCCCAATCAGCACAACCCGCACCACGATTCCGCCGATCGAAACCTCTCGCGACCCCCTGCCTCGCATCATCTCCGAATCCCCGCCTCTCCCACTCCACTCTCCTGAACGCCGGTTCCCTCGCGCCTTTCTGCGCCTTTAAATGACTTATTTTCCCGCGCCGTGCATCTCTGTTCGATTCCAACCCGTCAAGTAAAGGAACAGCTGACTCCGCGGACGGGAAAACAATGGCACAGAGGATCGTAACGGTTTCACTCCAAGAGGACACTGCGAAAATCCTCGACACATTTATTCAGGATTTCCTGCCCACCCACGTCTTTCAACCGGCCAACGCGGTTCCGCAGATCCGGGCCTTTAACGAACTCCACCAGAAACTGCGCGAAGCCCTCGACGACCTCGGCTGAATTGCACTCTTCCCCCCCGGCCTCTCCCTCAACCGGCAACGGCACAACGCGCAACCCTTCCCTCGTCACGCGCAGCGATCTCCGCATGTGTCGCCCTCGTCCTGAAACCGGTCCACGAGAGCAAACCATTGCGGCAGTGCATGGCTTACTGGCCGGCAATCTGGGCCGACAGCTCAAGGCGCGCGTCGCAGCGCTCCGTGCCCGCCATAAGCGCAACAGACAGTACCGTGATGTCGTCATCCTGCCCGAAACTGCAAGCCGCGTCCACGATATGCTGAACCGTGGGCTGCGGCTGCATCAACGTTGAAAGGCGTTCATACCCATACAGCTCTCCCCTGGGGCCGCGTGCCTCAAGAACGCCATCGGTCAGCAGCGTCAGTGTCTCGCCCACCTGCAGATGCGTCGTTATGGATTCATACTGCTCATCTGCTGCCAGCCCCAGTGGAAGCGACCCCGGCAAGTCAATCTCGCGCCCTGCGCGAAAAGGTGCGAGGTGTCCGGCATTGGCGATCACCGTCCTGCCGTCCGGCTCGATGAGCAGCACAATGCAGGTGGCAAATCCACCTCTCGTGCGGCCCAGCAGCCGCTGGTTCAGCCGGGTAAGAATCTCGGCGGGGTCGTCGGTAAATTCGGCCAGCGCGCGCACCATACCCACAATCAGCGATACGGTCATCGCCGCTCGCAGTCCCTTCCCGCTGACGTCTCCCAGCACGATCAGAGCACGGAACTCGTCCTCCATTCCGCGCAGCGGAATCACCTGATAAAAATCGCCGCCGACCTCTGCAGCCGGTTTGTACACACTTGAGATGGCGAAGCCGGGAAGCGCAGGCAGGTCGGCTGGAATCAGCACATCCTGCACCTCATGGGCCGAGGCAATCTCGCCCTCAATGTGCATCTGGCGGCGGCGTTCCCGCGCCTGCTCCCGCGCCACCGTAAACAGCAGAACCAGGAACAACATTGTATTGAGAATCGCAGGGATGCCGAAGACGTAGGGGCCCAGGGGAATGGCGGGGTTGAGATGGTTCCACGGGAGTTCCAAATGGGTATAACGGATGCCCACCCAGGAGGCATTCAGCACCATGTTGTAGCTGCCGTAGATGGCGGCCGTCAGCGCCAGCGGAAGCAGCGCTCGTGATGCGCGTCTGCGTACACCCGCCACCACGATCACCAGCAGATAAATCGGCGTCAGGGCCGTGATGGCTTCGGCTGCCATGGCGCCGGCCTGCATGCCCGGTCCAGCGTTCTCCCAGAGCGCCTTGAGCGTTAGGTCAACCGCCAGCGCGCTCAGGTTGATGGCGATCAGCGCCACGCTCCATCGCCTCCATGCCGGGCGCTTGTGCAACCCGAACAGCGTCAGCAGCAGCATCCATAACGAGATGTTCTGCACCGCGAGCACTATGCCATCGTCGCTGATGTTCGCGAAGTTCGACATGCCGTACAGGACGATGCTCAATCCTCCCATGCACCACACGAAGTTGCTGATAAACAGCAATGCAAGCCAGAGGTAAATCAGGTTGCGGCGTTCGCGCAGATACAGCAGCAATGCGATGACGCCGGT